>BQIU01000017.1 GCA_021603905.1 Nitrospirales bacterium | reverse complement strand
CTTGTATTTATTATTGTGTTCATTAATTGGGTATATTGGTGGAGCAACCAACTTTCCACTGTGGTACGACATCCCCATCCTGCCCTACGGCACCATCCTCGTCAGTCTCTATGTGGTCGCCGCAGCCTATGTACTCGTCCGGTACCGTATGTTGGATTTCTCCATTGCAGTCGAACGAAGTCTGACGTTTCTGTTTTTAATGGTCGCACTGTCCATTCCCACCTTAGCTATTTTGCTCTACATTCAACACCTCTATTTTGGGAAGGTGAATATTCAATTCACGGTTCTGATCTTGCTGGTCGCATCGATCATGGTCGCCCTTGCCTACCGATTGATGGAAGGCATGCAAACGGCAGTGGCCAAAACACTGTTTCGAGAGCGCCATGATATGTACCAAGCCCTCTCGACATTTTCTAAGTCACTCGTGACGAACTTAAAACTCAAACCCCTTGCTCGAGAAATTGTTCACATGCTGGGCCAGGTCATGGGTATTCGACGAGTCGTCTTATATTTAATTGAGACCGAACGAGGTGGATTTATTCCGATTTCACAATTTGGCGTCAACACAGATATGGAACAATTGCCCAGACTGACGCTCGATGACCGATTACCGAAACACCTTTCTAGCACACAAGCTATGGTCATACGAGAAGAATTAGACGATGTCTTGGAACCGTCATCATTACAAATCCTGAAAGCCAATCTTGATGCCCTCACCATTGATGTCTGCGTTCCGTTGATCAACAAAGGTCGATTGCTAGGGTTTTTTGCCCTGGGGTCCAAGATGTCATCATCCGCCTTTACCTCACTGGACATTGATCTCCTCACGACATTGTCACACGAAGCCGCCATTGCCCTGGACAATGCCCTACTCTATGAAGAACTCAAACGTTCGCAAGCCCTTGTCAGACGAACAGATCGACTGCGTTCTTTAGAAACCATGGCCGGCGGCTTAGCCCATGAGATTCGAAATCCCCTCACATCGATTAAGGCCTTTGTGGATTTAGTTCCTGAACGAGCCACCGATGAATCCTTCGTCACGCGGTTTGGGCAAGTCGTGAAAGAGGATGTCTTACGGATCGAACGATTAACCAAGGAAATCTTAGATTATGCACGACCAGCCGAACCATTTTTAAAACATGAAGATATCAATGAGATTGTGGAGTCCTGTTTATATGCCTTACGGGTTCGTGCATCTCACGAGGTTATCGTCATTGAGACTGATCTCGCGCATGACTTACCGACCGTCTATGTTGATCGCCAGCAAATCAAACAAGTTCTCTTGAATTTATTTTTAAATGCCTCGGAATCCATGTCCTCCCATGGAGGAACCCTCACGGTTCGCAGCTACACCGTCCCGCAAGAAGATGGAGAACTCTGGGTTCAAATTGAAGTACGTGACACTGGGGCAGGGATTGCGCAAAATGACCTTGAACATATTTTTGACCCATTTTTCACAACCAAACACCATAGTGAGGAACATGAAGGAACAGGGTTAGGGTTGGCGATTTCTCATCAAATTATTCAAGAACATCATGGACATGTTGAAGTAAAGAGTGAATTGGGAAAAGGGGCAACCTTTTTCGTAAATTTACCGGCTCCTTCTCGCCCGGCTCAGCTTGTTGGCAATCCGGGAGACCTGTCAGAACTGTCGTCCTGACTAAAGCGAATCCAAATAAGTTCCAGTGGTGCCCAGGCCACGAACGCTCAAACTCAACGCATCACTTGATGGTTCAATCTTTACTGAGAATCGCTAGAGTCACTTAATATTGTGGTATAGATGACCTAGGAAACGAACGCGTAACACGCCAGTGCTCTTTGTCAGTCCAACTCTTACTGAGACGCACTCGGCATACGAACCATGAGGGTTACAGGTGTCCTCGTAGCGACGATTGTTGTGTGATCCTACGTAACTTCAATAGGTAACTGACGTTCAACACGGTTCTGCTCCTGAGGTGTCGACTTGAGGTCGCCAAGCCAGCGTCATTACCCGCGTCAAACATTGAGAGTTAATTAAATCGGCTATAGGGCCTGACACTCTTGAAAAAATAAAAGCGCGAGACACTGAATCGTAGAATCGAATTTCCTACCGAGATGCCTGGATCAGGATACCGTCCCAATCTCCAGTTCCCTTTCTCAGCCTCACGGTTCCAGGACGAGTATAGCCAGTTTTTTTGAGCCAACTTTGAACGTCAACCGCACTAAATGTATTGCCAGTTTCAGTGAACAACAACATCGTCACAGCGAAGAGATTCGTTTCTGCTGGTCGAAGACCATGCTTGTCGAGCAAGAAGGTATCTTGAATATAGATTCGACCTTCGGGGTTGAGATGAGATCGGAGACGACGAAAAAGTCTGGTGTTCATCTCCGCTGAATAGATATGAATGACATTCGACAGCCAAATAATGTCAAACTTCCCTTGAATCGAATCTGTCAGAAAATCTCCAGGCTGATAGGCCAGTCGTTTTCCCTGTCGAAGTGGGGCAGCAATTTCTTTTGCCACCGCGAGTGCGGCAGGTCTATCCCATACTGTAGCCGATAACTTTGGGTTTTTTGCCAAGAACTCCAAGGCATAGGTGCCCGGGCCACCACCCACATCTAATAATGAATGCGCCTGTTTGAAATTGACTTGCCTAGCAACCTGACGAGCTGCATCTCGTGAACGTTCATGCATCGCCCAACTAAACGCTCGACGATATTCAACAGTCTCTGGCTCCTTTTCAACAACTGGCTGTCCAGTCTTCACCGACTGAGTCAGATGAGACCAATCCTCCCATTGTCGACACATCAGCTTTAGATAGGCTCCACGATAGTGTTGACTATGACGATTCAAAAAACGTTGTGCCACATTGCCGCATTGATAGCGTGTGGCTTGCTTCTGAAGCAACCCGGCACTCGCCAAATTCCGGCAGAGAATGTCAAGCCCACGTTCACTCACCTTAAGAGTCTTTGCTAAAGCTTTGATCGTCCAGAGCTGCTTACCCATGACGGAGAAAAGTTCAATCTCTAATGCTGTCAAAACAATACGGGGCAATCGAAATCCAAAAAAAACTTCACGAAAGTCTTCAAAGTTACCTATGCGCTGAGTCGTAGACATGACACCGAATCCTCCTTATGTATGCGTGGGTATAGCCGTTTCAATTATACCGAAACGATAAAGCCCAACTTGTACAATGTTGAAATCCTATACGTGAGATAAAACGTCAATCATTGTCAGTTATAGCCGATTCAATGACTTTTCGTACTCTTGACACATGGGATATCGCGTTGAAAGTCCTCATGGTTGAGCTGGAACGTATTTGTATTCGCTATAATCCAAGCGGGTATAACCTTCTAATGTTTGAAGTGAGTCATCGCGCTGGCTTGGCGACCTCAAGTCGACACCTCAGGAGCAGAACCGTGTTGAACGTCAGTGACCTATTAAAGTTACGCAGGATAACACAACGATCGTCGCTACGAGGACACCTGTAACCCTCATGGTTCGTATGCCGAGTGCGTCTCAGTAAGAGTTGGACTGACAAAGAGCACTGGCGTGTTACGCGTTCGTGTCCTAGGCCATCTATACCACAATATTAAGTGACTCTAGCGATTCTCAGTAAAGATTGAACCATCAAGTGGTGCGTTGAGTTTGAGCGTTCGTGGCCTAGGCACCACTGGAACTTATTTGGATTCGCGATAACTGTATGACTACTGGCAAGGTGAAGGGAATATCGTCAGAAAGTGAAAAAACGTCCCTTGGGCTGGAAGAATAACATTAGGAACGTGTACCTGAAAATTTTGAGCGATACAGTTGGATTGATGCGGTCATCGCGGGGAGATCATTAAAGTCAATGGAACGTTCGAACATCATAGCTACATATTCATCGTTCATTTCTGTTCGTTCGGTAAAACCCTCACTGGTCAAGCGTTTACGATGCTTAGAAACCATTTGTTGTAAATAAAACTTTGCTTGTTTGGCTAATTCGTCAGAACCCAGATCTTCTGCCGTTCCATCTGACAGAATACTCTGCATGTCTTCGAGTGTGTACCCGGCTTGAATAATCAGCACACCCTCTGGCGTCACCTCTAGCAGCCAATCGTCATCGTCAAGTTGCAAGGTTAACGGTTCGTCAGGCTGATCGTAAGACCATCCAGGTATGTGTTTGAGCAAATAGGATCGAACCTGAGGCCAAGATGAGACTTCGTTGTGAGATTGGGTCATAATGAGTGCTGTGATTCTATTGTCGTGACACGTTTATGAAGATTGTTGAGTCGCGTGGTGTTCTCTTGAAGTTTAGGAAGATGATATTTCTGATCAACTTTCACGACACGTTCTAAATACTGAATGGCTTCATGCCATAATCCTTGTGCTTCGTGACAACTTGCCAGGATATACCACGCCCCTCCCATCCGTAACTCATCGTGAAGACGTTCGGCCATGGCAAGACTTGTTTGGGTACAGGCAATGGCTTCGTCATACCGCTGTTGCGCAAGATAGAGTCGAGCCATCATGCGAAAGACATCAGCTTGTCCTTCTTGATTGTCCACACGGCGCATAAGCGTAAGAGATTCTTGGTAGTATTGTAAAGCCAGTTCAAATTGATTGGTTTCCCTTGCAATGAGCCCAAGATCTGAAAGCAACACGGCCTTGCCAGCATAATCCGCATGATCATTCATCAAGTCTAACGCTTCTAAATAATACGCTTGTGCTCGATCCCATTCCCCAGCATCTGCCGACAAATTTCCTAAATTGGCCAGAGTCGTACTGATCCCGCGGTCATCGCCAAGAATTTTTTGGATTTCCAGGACTTCATGATAATGGGTTTGCGCCTGTTGCCTCCGGCCACTCACCGCACAGATATTTCCGAGATTCCCCAATGTCATGGCCAAGGCACGTTGATCCCCACTCTGCCGATCAGCTTCCAACGCGCGAGCATAGCAATAATACGCATCGGTATAGAAGCCACGCGAAAAGTGCTGATTCCCAAGACGATTTAATTGTGTGGATTGAGATTCATACATGGCAGGAATCACCGGATCAAGACGGCTGCAGGGCCTCTTCAACGGCAGCCTTGGCATTTGTCAGTATCGGCGCGCCGTCGCCAACAAGAAGACTATCAAATGTATACTTCAGTAAACGACGTAATCCCTCGCGCGCCTTAGCGATATCGGCATATTTTTCAGAAGGCAACAGAGAGAGGGCACCGGAGGGTTTTCCAATCAGCGCATCACCAACGATGAGAAGGCCTTTTCCTTGTTCAAGATACAAAGCACTTTCGCCTGGTGATTTTTGATCGGCTAAATGAATCACCCAAATACCTCCTGGCAGTAACTCCCCGTCCTTGAATGTCTTATCGGCTTGAACAGACATTTCAGCCGCGTCGCTTTCTGGAATAATCACTTGGCAATTCAACTCCGTCTTCAACGTCTGCGCCTCTCGTTCGTGGTCACGATTGGTCAAAATAATATAATCAATTTGTTCGCCTTGACGGAGTTGCGCCATCTCAATCGAAGTCAGTGGCGGCGGATCGACGAGTATCCGATGCTCACCAACTTCGAGTAAATATCCATTGAAATCAATCTGCTTTTCCTCTGAAAACCAAGACCATTGCCAAATTCGAGGCAGAACTTGCTTCATAATGCTCCAATCGCTTCTTTCAACATCGTCGTTGTTTTGGCCAAGATATCCTCTTCGCTTGGCAAATCCAGCACATCATCTTCAGGAACCGTAATGAACTTACGGTTCGCGCCCTTGGTGAGCGAAATGAGAAAAAGACTATTCGAGGGAGTTGTAGGAATCACGACTTCAACGGTCGAGTCGATACTCTGTACCACATCAAGAAACTTTTGCTTCCCGGCTTCAAGTTCATCCATAAGCGATTAGCGTTCCTTCCTTAGTATGAACGAATTGATCGTCTAGAGAACAGGCCATGATTAGAGGTCTGATGAACTTGACGAATCAGCTTGTAATAATTTTTCAACTTCCTGAAGAATGATGTCCTGACCTGCCATATTAAAATTGCCAACACGCTGCCATCGTATCACGCCCTGTTGGTCAATAATGTACACATTCGGAATAAACTTTCCTCCACCGAACAGCTTATCCGTCACTTGTTCTGGATCCAATAAATACGGATACGTCACAGACGTCGGAAAGGTTTTGAGGAATTCTTGCACATGACTTTTTGAGTCACCAGAGGAATTGACGCCAACCACGGCCACATTTTTCCCTTTTGTGGCTTCATACACTTTTTGAAGGTTCGTCCCTTGAATCAAGCAGGGTTCACAAATATGAAAAAGTCCCAAGACCACCACCTTTCCACGAAGCGAGTCAAGCGACATGGAACGATCTTCTAAGGATGTGAGGGTAAAGTCAGGGGCAGGTTCACCAATTTTAAAGAACCCTGCAGAAAAACTTATGACACTCGTGGCAAGAAGAATGGCCACTGACCAACAGCCTATTGCGAGAGATCGTTTCATCATGCTCTCCTTTCTCAGCACAACGCCGGTCATTTCTATAAAAAGAACACGGTCAATGAATCATAAAGGATGTTACCACAGTATTTTTTTATGCAGCAACAAGGGGGCAACCGGGAGGATGTTATTGACTGGACGATGGCACAGGCTCGAATAGACCAAGCTGAAGTTGCTCTGCACGAGTGAAGGAAATCGGGTATTGGTCAGTGAAACAGGCGCTGCAATAATGGCTCGCTTGTCCTGGAGCGACGTTCAGCATGCCTTCGAGACTCAAATAGCCTAAACTATCAGCCGTAATGTACTTGCGAATATTCTCAAGGCTTTGTCGGGCACCAATGAGTTCTTTCTGGGTGGGCGTATCAATACCATAAAAACATGGCGCGACGACTGGCGGGGAACTAATACGCATGTGCACTTCACTTGCCCCGGCTTGTCGAATCATTTTCACGATTTTTCGGCTTGTCGTCCCTCGCACAATTGAATCATCAACAACAATCACACGTTTGCCTTTTAAAATATCCGGGACAGCATTCAGTTTCAATTTGACACCAAAGTGCCGAATGCTTTGCTCTGGTTCGATAAATGTTCTTCCCACATAATGGTTACGCGTCAAGCCAAGCTCAAACGGAATCACGGCCCCCTCAGAGTACCCCAATGCCGCAGGCACTCCAGAGTCCGGTACGGGTATCACCACATCAGCGTCAACCGGACATTCCTTAGCTAATTGACGGCCTAAGGCTTTCCGAATGGAATAGACGGCATTTGATCCAAAAATTTTGGAGTCCGGACGAGCAAAGTAGACATATTCAAAAACACATTGTGCAGGGGGTTTTTCTGCAAACGGATGATAAGAAGTCATCCCGGATTTATTAATGACAACCAATTCTCCAGGTTCGATTTCTCTGATAAATTCTGCCCCCATCAAGTCAAAGGCGCACGTTTCTGACGCCACAACCCAACTCCCTTTGTAACGTCCAAGACAAAGAGGGCGAAATCCATAGGGATCTCGTGTCGCAATCAAATAATCATCGGCCAGTAACAGGAGAGAATAGGCGCCCCGGACCAGACTCAGCGCATCAATCACACGATCCAATAATGTATCGCCTTGGGAATGGGCAATCAGATGAACGATAACTTCGCTGTCGGATTCGGATTGAAAAATGGCTCCATACGCTTCCAGCTCCCCGCGAAGCACAGACGCATTAATGAGATTCCCATTATGTGCGAGCGCAAGATTACCAAAGGCAAAATTCACCGTCAGTGGTTGAACATTTTTTAGGTCGCTATCTCCTGCGGTCGAATAACGATTATGCCCAATGGCACGGTTGCCTAATAAGCCCTTGAGTGTTTTCTTTGAATAAATATCAGCAACGAGCCCCATGCCTTTTCGTTGAAAGAAACGCTCACCATCCCCAGACACAATACCTGACCCTTCTTGACCACGGTGCTGAAGGGCATACAGACCAAGATAGGTGAGGTTCGCCGCTTCTTGATGACCGTATACGCCAAACACGGCACATTCCTCACGAAACTTGTCAGAAGAGGCACGAATCGATTCTTGAGAGATAAGGGACATAACAGATACTTATGGCTTCACTTGTGAATTGACTTGTTGTTCAAAAGAATTTCCCCATGCATCGGCCAGAGAGTCGAGGGGAAGATTGAGTGTACACACCTTGTGTGATACTTCTGAGACAACTGAAATATTCAGATGATGACCACCGACCTCTCCAATCACGACGGCAGAAACACCCTGTTCTTTTGCAACCTCTAATAGAGCTCCGACATGAGGTAACGAGGTGGTGACAACGGCACGTGAGGGGCTTTCCCCAAAGAGCAACGCATCGAGTCGTAACCGTGCCTGATCAAGCTGAATGGAAGCCCCAAGTGGTTGAGAGGGATGTGAAACGCAACACTCACTGAGTGTCACGGCTAAACCACCTTCCGAACAATCATGCGCTGATTGGATGAGACCATCACGAATAGCCTTAAGGAGAGTCTGATGTAGCGCACGCTCCTGATCAAGGTCTATCCATGGTGGACTTCCCTGCTCACGGGCATGAACAGTCTTCAAATATTCCGTGCCCCCTAAATCCTCTTTCGTTTCACCCAAGAGCACAATTTGATCACCTTCATGCTTGAACCATTGCGTCGTCGTGCAGGAAGCAGGTTCAATAAGACCGACCATACCTAACACCGGTGTCGGGTAAATGGAGAGACCATTTGTTTCATTATAAAAACTCACATTTCCACTCACCACTGGAAGATTGAAGTGGCGACACGCATCACTGATTCCCTCAAGCGCCATAATAAATTGCCACATAATGTCTGGCCGCTCTGGATTACCAAAGTTTAAGCAGTCAGTCACACCAATCGGTTCAGCGCCGGAGCAGGCCAAGTTTCGCGCCGCTTCGGCAACCGCCAATGTTCCACCCATGTAGGGATTTAACAAACAATACCGACTATTCCCATCTGTCGTCAGCGCTAGAGCTTTATTCGTGCCTTTGATTCTGACCACCGCGGCATCTGACCCAGGGCAGACAATGGTGTTGGTACCAACCATATGATCGTACTGACGAGCCACCCAACGTTTACTGGCAATGGTTGGAGACTGCAATAACTCAAGAAGCACATCAGAGGGGTTTTTGACATCGGATAAGTTATCAATCACAAGGGACTGCAACAACTCCTGATATTGAGGTGGTTGGACCGGTCGTTCATATCGAGGCCCTTCTTCCGCTAAGGCCTTAGCAGGAATTTCTGCAACAAGTGTTTCGCCTTCTTTAATGCGAAGCATCCCATCATCCGTCACGCTTCCGATGACTGCGGCATCGATACCCCATTTATGACAAATCGCAATTACCTCTTGTTCTTTTCCCGGTTTGGCCACCAAAAGCATTCGCTCTTGAGATTCAGAGAGCAGCATTTCGTAAGCTGTCATATTGCGTTCCCGACATGGAACCTGAGTCACATCAAGTTCAATACCCGTTCCTGAACGGGAGGCCATTTCACAAGATGAACTCGTCAACCCGGCGGCTCCCATATCTTGAATGCCAATCAGTAAATCTTTTTCCAAAAATTCTAGGCAAACTTCCAAAAGTAGTTTCTCAAGAAACGGATCACCGACTTGTACATTCGGTCGTTTGGCTTCAGACTGATCATCAAAACTATCTGAGGCCATCGTCGCGCCATGAATGCCATCTCTCCCCGTTTTAGCCCCTATATACAACACAGGGTTTCCCACACCTTGCGCCAACCCTCTCAGAAGACGGTCTTTTTCAACAATACCAAGACAAAAGACGTTCACCAGCGGGTTTTTTGAATAGATATCGTTGAAGGTAATTTCTCCCCCAACTGTCGGAACACCGATACAGTTCCCGTACCAGGAAATTCCAGACACTACGCCTTTCAGTAAATGACGGTTCTTGGGCAGATCTAATTCACCAAATCTCAGTGAATTCAGTAAGGCAATGGGCCGTGCCCCCATCGTGAAAATATCACGAAGAATTCCGCCAACCCCCGTTGCCGCACCTTGAAAGGGTTCGATAAATGAAGGGTGGTTGTGGGATTCGATTTTAAAGACGGCGGCTAACCCGTCACCGATATCAACGGCTCCGGCATTTTCTCCCGGTCCTTGAACTACTCGCTCCCCTTCGGTCGGCAAACGCTTCAAGTGCACTCGGGAGCTTTTATAACTACAATGCTCACTCCACATAACCGAAAACACACCCAGTTCGGTCAGGTTTGGTTCACGCCCCAAATGCTGGACAATTTGCTGGTATTCGTCCTCAGACAAACCATGTTGCTCAATGAGCTCTTTATTGATTGGATATTGTGTTGAAGACATCTTAGGACTCAGCCTGTTGAGAAGGCATCCGAAGTGGTAAATGGTCAGTCACATATGAAGCATACCGTAACGCGGTCAACACTTGCTCGTAGGTCACGTGAAACGTTTCTTGCACAGCTTCAAAACTTTGACCTGATCCCAAGGCTCCAACAAGAGTGGCGACATCAACCGATGTATCAATGAGACACGGTTTGCCGGAACAAATTTCCGTTTCCATTGAAATCCCTGGAAAAATTTCCAATTGGTCCTCTGGTTATTGAGTTATCCAACCATTTGGTTCAGTGCATGACGGAGAGAGGAAAAGAGCGCCACCCCATCCGTATTACCAAACACATCTTCCGCGCATCGTTCGGGATGCGGCATCATCCCTAATACATTTCCCGCTTCATTTCGGATTCCCGCAATGTTCTCAAGTGATCCATTCGGGTTGGCCTCAGCGGAGACATTGCCTTGTGCATCACAATAACGAAAGACAATTTGGGCATGGTCATGTAATGCCGAAAGCGTCAGGGGATCAGCATAGTAATTCCCCTCCGCATGGGCAATCGGGATTTTCAACACTTGCTCGGAGGCATACTCGTTAGTGAATGTCGTTTCAGCATTTTCTACTTTGATATAGATATCCTGGCAAATAAAAGACAGATGGGTGTTTCGAAGCATAGCGCCGGGAAGCAGTCCGGCTTCAAGTAAGATTTGAAACCCGTTACAAATCCCAAGGACGATGCCCCCCTTGCTCGCGAACTGGTTAATTGATTCCATGATTGGTGAAAATCGAGCGATCGCGCCGGTACGCAGATAGTCACCGTAAGAAAAGCCTCCCGGAAGAATGACCACATCGACTTTCGAAAGAGAGGTCTCTCGATGCCAGATTAAATTCGCTTGATATCCCAAGACCTCACTGACAACATGATAACAATCCCGATCACAATTCGAGCCGGGAAAGGTGATGATACCGACGTTCAATTCAACAACCCGCTCTTCATGATGACGTTGCAGTCGGAAGATATATAGACTTCGATATGAGGAATGGACGTGATCGTGAACCCATCATTATGCCTGTGAGAGTTCAAAGCGATATTCTTCGATAACCGGATTTGACAACAGTTTTTCACACATCGATTTCACGGCAACTTCAGCTTTTCTTTGATCAGATTCCTTGAGGTCGATTTCGAGTAACTTGCCCATGCGAACGGTATCCACGGAGTGAAATCCTAATGTTTCGAGTGATTGCTGAACGGCATGACCCTGTGGATCATGAATGCCGGACTTGAGTGTCACATAAATTTTGGCTTTCATCCTTTGCCACCCTCGTGTTTAGGCACACACACGTTTCAAGACCTCTTGATAGGTTTCTTCGATTCGACCGAGATCTTTACGAAATCGATCTTTATCCATTCGTTCCCCTGTTTGAATATCCCAAAACCGACAGGTATCTGGAGAAATCTCGTCAGCCAGGATTAATTGACCATTCGAGTCTCCAAATTCAAGCTTAAAGTCCACCAGCATCATTCCCTTGTCTTTAAAAAATGGTGTAAGGATTTCGTTTATTCGTAGTGCCGACTGGCGTAATTGCGCCACTTGCATGTCAGTGGCTAATTGCAATAACCGAATATGATCTTCAGTAATTAACGGATCGCCAAGAGGATCATTCTTATAGAAAAATTCAACGAGAGGAGGATCAAGCACCATTCCCTCCTCAAACCCTAACCGCTTGACGAGACTTCCCGTAGCACGATTTCGTACCACGACTTCAATCTGAATAATTTTTAAATGTTGAGTGCGCATTTCTCGGTCGCTCAGCTGTTCAATGAAATGCGTCGTGATTCCAGCGTCTTCGAGCAATCGAAACAATCGAACTGAGATCTTATTATTGACGATGCCTTTATTGAAAATGGTGCCACGTTTTTCAGCATTGAATGCCGTTGCATCATCCTTAAAGTACTGAACAACTTGATTCGGGTCTGGTGTGGCAAAAACTTTCTTGGCTTTTCCTTCGTAGAGCAGCGTTCCAGATTCCATGGTCTTTACCCTTTTTTTAAGCGTGATCGTGTTGTGGTCGTCCGATGCCTTGCAGATGGGGTCGTCACTGATCGACGGGATTGTGTACTGGTGGCTTTGTGGCCAAAGACTCGTGCAAAGATTTGTTTTTGATGTCGAACATACGATCTTGGCTCAAAGCACGCATCAATCTCTTTTCGTGAAAGATGTTTCGCAACAAAAGGATCGCGTTGAATCAGTGCGTGAAAGTCTCCCTGTTTTTCCCAAGAGGTCATCGCATGCCGCTGAATCGTCTCATACGATTCTGTTCGGGTTGCTCCCTTGTTGACCAGCGCCAACAACAGTCGCTGGGAATAGACGAGACCACCAGTCATGTTTAAATTGCTCAACATACGTTTTGGATAGATTTGAAGATGTTTCAGAATTTTGGTAAGCCGAACTAACATGTAATCAATCAAAATGGTACTGTCTGGAACAATAATACGTTCGACAGAAGAGTGACTGATATCTCGCTCATGCCAGAGTGCCACATTTTCCATAGCGGCAAGACTATGACCACGGATCACTCTTGCGAGTCCGCAAAGGTTTTCTGAGCCGACCGGATTACGTTTATGCGGCATCGCCGACGAGCCTTTCTGACCAGACTCAAAATATTCCTCAGCTTCCAGAACCTCGGTTCGTTGAAGATGACGAATTTCCGTAGCAACTTTTTCAACGCTGGCGGCGAGTAATGCCAAAGCAGACAGATAGGCGGCATGGCGGTCACGTTGAACGATTTGACTGGAGATGGGTGCAGCCTTCAGATTCAGCTTTGCACAGACGGCCTTTTCGACCGAAGGAGGCAGGTGCGCAAAAGTCCCCATTGCTCCAGAGAGTTTCCCCACCGCAATATCATTTCGTACGATACGTATTCGTTCTTGTTGCCGAAGGAATTCTTGGTACCAAATCGCTAATTTCCAACCAAACGATATTGGTTCGCCATGAATGCCGTGAGACCGCCCCACCATCATGGTGTCTTGATGTTCGAACGCACGCGTCTGAATCGTTTCCAAGAGATTCGCAATATCCTCCAATATCAAATCAGTCGCTCCACACATTTGTAAAGCCAGTGAGGTATCAAGAACGTCAGAAGAAGTCAGGCCGGCATGAAGATGTCGAGCTTCTTTTCCTGCTTGCTCTGTTACAGCTTCGAGAAAGGCTATGACATCGTGCTTTACGACTTGCTCAATCGCTTCGATCCGTGCTGGATCAATTTTTACTTTACGACGAACACGAGCTGCCACTCCTCGTGGCACGGCCCCCTGCTGTTCCATCACTTCACAGACGGCTAATTCAACACGAAGCCACGACTCATATTTACGAGTTTGACTCCACATTTCAGCCATTTCGGGGCGTGAATATCGATCGATCATTGCGTTAGGTGTTCCACGATCCTACGTCCACGGAAGGATCAGATTTAGGCTGAGAAGTCTGGGATTCTCGTTGTGAAATGATCTCAAGCCGCTTCTCCGCTAGCTGAGGGTCATTTTGGATTATTTGATCTAAGATGCCGTTCAGAAAGCGCTTACTTTCCTCGTCTGCAAATCGTTTGGCCAATTCAAGAGCTTCATTGATTGTCACTTTTGCGGGAACCTCTGGAAGCCAGAACAGCTCGAAAAGGGCACACCGTAAAATATTTCGATCAACAACCGGCATTCGACTCAGCGACCACTCCACAGCATAGTCGTTGATCAGCTTATCGAGTTCCTTCTGATGAGCAAAGACCCCCTCAACGACCTGTGTGGCGAAAAGTTGCACCTCGGGGGTTGCCTCATGATCCTCCCAGAATTTACCTAAAGAATGGGACGAGCTTTCTTGAAACTCATTCTGAAATAAAAATTGCAGGGCAAGTTGCCGCGCAGCTCGACGAGAACGATGATGAGTTGTTTTTTTCGCAGTCGACACAGTTAAAAGTGTTGAAGGATTCATCAGAGAAAATAAATTTGTGAGCGAGAGACTCCAACTTTAACGAAGTTGAAGAAGACGATCAATTGGTCTTTTGGCTCATATCACGACAAAAATCAGACAGATGACACCCTTTTCAGGTTTCCAATATTACCTATCTTTATTCATCTCAAGATTCACGGTCCTGGGTAACTGACTGCAAATATTATGGAAAGATTCAGTGTCGAAATCGAGAAATAAGGCACAGTGCGTACATCTCAATCGTCAAGAATTATATTGGCGAATGAATCGCTACCAACATTCCAACGGGTCAATCTTCTCTCCTGGGTTACTCGACAAAGGACCATGGGACGTCGGCTGCAAGATAGGGTGCGCCATTAATGAGGCCATCTCGATAGCAGAACGCGCAGCCTCTGCACCCCGGTTTCGCTCCGATGAACCTGAACGTTCCAACGCCTGCTCTACCGTGTTCACGGTGAGAACCCCAAAAATGACTGGCACCTGTGTGTCAAGACTGATTTGAGCAATGCCACGTGCTGTTTCTGTGCAGATATAATCAAAATGTGGGGTGTCGCCTTGAATCACCGCACCCAAACAAATTACGGCATGATAGTGTTTGGAGACAGCCAATTGTCGGGCAATGATGGGAATTTCAAATGCTCCCGGGACACGAACAACTCGTAGATCATCTTCCACCGCCCCGTACTGCTTCAGCGTCTCGATGGTACTCGACAACAAGCGGCTAGTCACAAATTCATTAAATTTGCTGACGACAATGCCAAAACGGTAATCTTTGGCTCGAAGCTCGCCTTCTAGTGCTTCCATCGTGCAATCGCGGCGCGGAATGATTGACAAAACTGTCCGAACAATACAGAACTCGTGTCTTTAGAATTGAGGAATACGTCGAAGATTGAAGGCATTTGATGAGCTAGACGTTATTCAAAATATGGCCAAGCTTGGCCTTTTTAGTCCGGAGATAGTGCACGTTGGATTCCTGAGGGGTCATTTCAATAGGAATTCGTTCAACAACAGTTAATCCATAACCGTCTATGCCCACAATTTTCCTGGGATTATTCGTAATCAGTTTGATTTTTCGTAATCCAAGACTGACCAAAATCTGTGCACCAATTCCGTAATCACGAAGATCAGCTTTAAACCCTAACTTAAGATTGGCCTCAACGGTATCACTTCCTTCATCTTGAAGATGATACGCTCGAATCTTATTCATCAGTCCAATCCCCCGGCCTTCTTGATTCAAGTACAGGAGTACGCCTTTCCCCTCTTGCTCAATCATCTCCATAGCGTGATGTAATTGGTCGCGACAGTCACACCGCAAAGACCCAAAAACATCAGATGTCAAACATCCCGAATGAACCCGAACAAGCGTTGGGGACTCATCAATCGTCCCCTTAGTCAGAGCGATATGCGTTCCGCTATCAAGTTCGTTTTCAAATACTACCGCTCGAAATTGACCGAATATCGTCGGCATGTTGGCACTTTCCACAGACCTCACAAAGGTCTCACGATGAAGTCGATGCTGGATCAGGTCTTTAATCGTAATAATTTTGAGTTGATGATGCTTGGCAAAAGCCATAAGTTCCGGCACACGAGCCATCGTTCCGTCATCATTCATAATTTCACAAATGACTCCGGCCGGATACAACCCTGCGAGCTTGGCTAAGTCCACTGATCCCTCGGTTTGCCCCGCCCGCTTGAGCACGCCCCCTTGATGGGCTTTAAGTGGGAAAATATGGCCAGGCCTTGCAAAGTCAGATGGCTGACAGTCTTGATTCACCGCCATTTGAATGGTCATGGCACGATCTGCCGCAGAGATACCCGTCGTAATGTCTCGGCCTGCATCAATCGAAACGGTAAAGGCCGTACCAAACGGAGCTGTATTTTCAATCGCCTGCGGTGGAAGTTTGAGTTCATCGACTCGTTCCGGGGTCAACGCAAGGCAAATCAAGCCCCTTCCATATTTTGCCATGAAATTAATGTCATCTGCGGTGACCTTTTCCGCGGCCATAACCAGATCACCTTCATTTTCACGATCTTCATCATCGACCAAAATGACGCACTTTCCTGCCTTGATATCATCTAGCGCTTCCTCAACGGTATTAAATGGATCTGTTGTCATAATATGGCTATACGAAAAATGAGTATGATACACGGGTCTGGAGAATTGTTTTTGCATTCTAGCATAAACGCATGTCTTAACCAGACTCTTCGATTGAGTAACGACCTGAGCGATGGACAACCAGAACACTCAGCCCGGCAAGCCCCGCCAGGCAAGCCAATACCCAAAACCCTGCGGAAAATGAACCGGTCAGATCCTTCAGTATGCCAAACCAAGATGGCAGGAGAAAACCTCCCAAGGCTCCAGCAGCTCCAATCAGGCCAGATGCCGTACCCATAATATGCCTGAATTGAGTTGCCGCTACCTGGAAAACCACGCCATTTCCAAAACCAAGAAGCAAAAGGGCACTAATGGCCATGAAAAATCCCCAAGTGGGAGAAAGGAATTGTCCCAAACCAAGACAGAGCACAGCCACAGCCGGTAATATGCCTTGAAGTAATGCGGTACCTCCAAACCGATCAGCCAAGTGACCGCCAATTGGCCGTGCCACACTACCCGCCAACCCGCAGAACGCCGTCATGGTTCCTGCCGCGATCATGTCCATATGATATTGATCATGAAAAAATATCGGGAGAAAACTTGCGAGACCAATAAAACCGCCAAATGTGACTCCATACAAAAAACACAACCAATACATTAATTTTTGATTTAATGCATTGTGCAATAATCTTCTAATAGAAATCGAGTCCTTCTGTACCCGGGGTTGCGCTGACGAGGCAACCGTCAACCAAAAGATGATCGCCGTCACAACCACCGGAACGACCATGAACCCGAAGGTGTTTCGCCACCCAACGACATAAGCCAAGCGTGGAGCCAGTAATGTTGCCAAGAGGACTCCGCTGTTTCCAACCGCTGCCACACCCATGGCCAGCCCTTGATGAGCTGGCGGGTACGCCTGACTCGCAAGAGGCAAGGCCACGGCAAAACTTGCTCCGGCAAAGCCTAAAAGTAGACCAATGCAGAGTAACTCTAGGTAATTCGAGGCCAAAAGCCAGACGAAAATGAGTGCAATACACTCAAAGGCCAAGACTAGTAGACCAATGAATTTCGGTCCGTAGCGATCAACCATGGGGCCAATGACGATACGGAGCAGCCCTCCTCCGAGTAGAGGAGTCGCCACAAGAAAGCCTTTTTGTGTCGCAGAGAGAGCAAACTCTTCAGAAATGGCAATTCCCAGTGCCCCCATTAACACCCAAACCATAAAACTGACTTCGAAATGAAGCCATGCGCCAACCAAAGAAGGCCAATACCCACTTTTCAACGCATGAATACTCTGTCGAATCATAAAAAATTCATTGAATTTTGATGGTATATGTAACGGTATGAACGAAATCGCAATGTCGCAAACTGAATTGTAAAATACGCCTTCGTGACAAACGAACTATAGTTGAGGCTTTCTCAGCATTTCAATTTTCATCAGTTATAATTGAAAGGGGATTTACGTCATGACATGCTGCCTGGTAGCGTTTGAATAATTCTTGTGAGGTTTTTTTGAAATTCATCACCATTCAAGGTCCCAGAAAGACGCATTACGTAAGTACAGCTAAACACAACGAAATTTCTACGATAGACACCCTTTAAAAAATTTGAGAAACACCATCATCGACCATGAATTTTGACGACCTTGACATGCAAGATACAAAGCCAAAGTCCTCTGATGAAGCTGACTGGCCGGTGGATGTTGAAGTTGAAAATGTCGAAATTCTCTCGCCAGATGAAGATGCCGAACACCAGACCTCAGAAGATCCGTTTATTGACGAGACGACACACGCTTCCTGGGAAACCGTATCAACAGCGCTCGTCCCAACGACGACACTCGACCGATATCTGGCAGAAGTCCGACGTTATCCATTCTTAACGAAAGAGGAAGAATTACGCCTTTTTCATGAGTATCAGGTCAAGGGCAAAGAAGATGCTGCCGTGAAGCTCATCTTAGCCAATTTACGCATATCGGTGGCCATCGCCACTGAATATGGCAATGTCGGGATGGATAAGATGGACCTCATCCAAGAAGGCAATGTTGGCCTACTGCAAGCCATGAAGAAATTTGACCCCACGAAAAATGTCAGATTTTATGCGTATGCCGCCTGGTGGGTTCGCGCCTACGTCCTGAGATACCTCTTAAATAACTTCCGCCTCGTCAAAATTGGGACAACACAGGAACAACGAAAACTCTTTTTTAATCTCAAGAAAGAAAAAGCTAAACTTGAGCAACAAGGATTTGTGCCTGACCCCAAATTGATAGCCGATCGCTTACAGGTGCGGGAACGTGATGTCATTGAGATGGACCAGCGCTTAGGAAGCTGGGAACTCTCGCTGGATCAACCATTGACAGATGACAGCGAAGGAACCTTTTACGATTTATTTCCCTCCTCACAGCCGGATATCGACGAGCAAGTGGGAGATAATCAGTTACGCGTTCTCTTCCGAAAAAAATTGGGAGAGTTTGCCAAAACGTTGAGTGAACGAGAAGAGGATATTCTCAGGAATCGACTTCTCTCTGAAAATCCTCTGACACTTGAAGAGTTGGGGCAAAAGTATTCAATTACCAAGGAGCGGTCTCGGCAAGTAGAAGCTAAAATAATTAAACGTTTACGAGCATTTATGAAGGAAAAGCTCAAAGACTTCGACCAAATACAGCTGTAGCGTTAGCTTGTCCTCATGCTGGAAAGATCGTGTTCCACGATCTCTGTGCATACTGACAAAAAATATCTTCACCGAACCTCTTGACTTCCCCCAGAATGGTCTTATCTAAGTCCTATTGATGTGGCTAAAATAATCGGTGTGCTCGCAAGAGCCTATATTTAGTCAAAATACATTGCAATTTTGTGCTTAAACAAAGGAGGAGTTTCCACATGGCAGCATCAACGAAAGAGAAGAAAGAAGAAAAATCTGGAAGCAGTGCGAAGGGGTTTCGGCCTCTGGGCGACCGTGTATTTGTCACATACACCGAAGAATTAGAGCGTACGGCTGGAGGGATTTATGTCCCTGATTCTGCCCGTGAAAAACCTCAACGTGGGACGATTGAAGCTGCTGGCCCTGACGTCGAGAATATTAAAGTTGGTGACCAAGTATTATTTGACAAGTACTCTGGAACCAAAATCAAAATTGAAAATGATGACTGCCTCATCTTAAAAGAGGAAGACATTTTGGGCGTGTTTGAAACCAACTAATCATTAAAATCTATTTAATTTGTAACTTTAAGACACCAGGCATGTATGCGAACCACGCATACATGATGAGGTAAGGAGGACCATATGTCAAAGCAGCTCCAGTACAGTGAGCAAGCACGGGCGTCGATTCTTAGCGGCGTCAATCAATTAGCCAATGCCGTGAAAGCCACTCTCGGACCCAAAGGACGAAACGCCATTCTCGATAAAAAGTTTGGCGCGCCCACGATCACAAAAGACGGTGTGACCGTGGCAAAAGAAATTGAATTACAAAACCCCTATGAAAATATGGGTGCTCAACTTGTAAAAGAAGTGGCAAGCAAAACAAGCGATGTGGCTGGTGATGGAACCACAACGGCTACGGTTCTCGCTCAAGCTATTTTCCGTGAAGGGGTGAAAAATATCACCGCCGGTGCGAATCCAATGGACCTGAAGCGCGGAATCGATCAAGCTGTTGAAGTGGTCATCGGTGAGCTGAGCAAAATCAGCAAGCCGTGTCAAAACAAAAAAGAAATAGCACAGATCGGTTCTATTTCCGCTAACAATGACCATACGATTGGTGACCTTATTGCCGAAGCCATGGACAAGGTTGGGAAAGACGGTGTCATCACGGTCGAAGAAGCCAAGTCCATGACCACTGCACTTGATGTCGTCGAGGGCATGCAATTTGATCGCGGGTACATTTCTCCCTACTTCGTGACCAATGCCGAACGTATGGAAGCCTCATTGGAAGACGCCTTCTTGCTGATCAATGAGAAAAAAGTCAGTGCCATGAAAGACTTGCTTCCCATTCTTGAGCAGGTCGCTAAAATGGGCAAACCCTTAGTCATCATTGCGGAAGATGTTGATGGGGAAGCTTTAGCAACATTGGTGGTCAATAAGCTTCGCGGTACGTTGAATGTTTCGGCCGTGAAGGCCCCAGGATTTGGTGATCGTCGAAAGGCCATGCTGGAAGATATTGCCACATTGACTGGCGGACAGGTCATTTCTGAAGAAGTGGGATTGAAGCTTGAGAATGTGAAACTCACGGATCTTGGTCGTGCCAAACGAGTCACGATTGACAAAGACAACACGACCATCGTCGAGGGTGCTGGTGATCCGAAACGCATCGAAGCGCGAGTCAAGCAGATTAAAACACAAGTTCAAGAAACCACGTCTGACTATGACAAGGAAAAGCTTCAAGAGCGCCTGGCGAAGATGGTTGGCGGTGTCGCCGTCATCAATGTTGGAGCCGCCACTGAAACTGAAATGAAAGAAAAGAAAGCACGCGTGGAAGATGCGCTTCACGCCACCAAAGCCGCAGTCGAAGAAGGCATTGTTCCTGGAGGGGGTGTTGCTCTTCTTCGTTGCATCTCATCTCTCGATTCACTGAAGCTTTCTACTCATGATCAACAAGTTGGCGTCAACATTGTGAGGCGGGCATTAGAAGAGCCGCTTCGGCAGATCGCCATCAACGCCGGTGAAGAAGGTTCCATGATTGTCGAGAAAGTCAAAGGCGAAACCACGACACGCGGATTTAATGCCGCCTCAGGTGATTATGTAGACATGGTAGAAGCCGGCGTGATTGATCCAACGAAGGTTTCACGTTGTGCGCTACAAAATGCTGCCAGTGTCGCAGGCTTGATGCTTACGACCGAAGTCATGGTCACAGATCTCCCTGAGCCAAAAGGTGACGCACCAATGGGCGGCGGTCATGACCACGGCATGGGTGGCATGGGCGGCATGGGTGGAATGGGCGGAATGATGTAAGACTCTCGTTTATTCGAGAAGACCTGACACAAAGGGCCTGGAAAGAATTTTCTTTCCAGGCCCTTTGTTCTGAACAATTATGTGATTTGCCCTGTCCACCTCAAGCCGATTTTCCTCAAAAACTAAGAACATTTTTTCTCAACTTCTATGCCTTCACTTCGATACCGTTCGAAATCTAAGGAGAAGACTGGACTTGTTGCCAGGTGTAAAATGCAGGAAAAGGTATTCGGTCTTTACTCATCAGTCCCCACGCAGCTTCTATCGGCTCACCACTCTGCTCAGCTTTCCAGGGTAAGGAAAATGCTTCAAAGGATGTGGCAAATGAAACCCACACCTTCGGGGCTGTTTGTGAATACACCAATCGGTCCTCTCTCACATACATATCCCAAAACTGTTTTTGTACGAGAGGGGTAAAATGCCGTTGTCCTGCATGAGGAAATCCTGTTTCTTTGACAAGAACGGGCTTTTGAGATTGTTCCATTAATGAGATGGCCTGATTTCGAGTCCAGAACACCGCATCCTTGGCTGGCAATGCCGGTTTTTCCCAAACTGGGTGAATATTCGGGGCTAAGAAATCTCCAAAGTCTTGTAAGGATACGTTACGATAGCTACTCCAGGGTTCACTTGTTGTAATAGGAACCAGCTGATCGGAACCCAACGATGCTTCTATGGTTTTTTGGGCCATATCTAAATCATTGATGGTATAACGGTGAAAATAAAGACCTTCATTTCCAAGACACAGCGCAAGCGCCATGTGGTCAACATATTGATTGATTAGTTGAATCACTCCTTGAACTTCCATACTTGAACGCGCGTCCCAAATTCCTAAGACCACCGCTCGAAATTGGAGCTTCTTAGCTTTTTCAAGAACCACTGGAGTCACGTCAGGATGATAGCTATACACAATCAGTCCATCAAAGACTTGACGAATTTTACGCAAATCCTTTTCAATCGACTCTGGAGACGGCAGATGAAATTTTTTTCCATGTCGAGGGTCAAAGTCCGTTGGTGAATAGTCTATGAGGGCTGGAATTCTCTTCGTATCGAGCAAGTAAGAAAAGAATTTTGACTTGGTATGAGTGGGAACTTGCTTTGCTTCGACCATGTCTATTCTGACCAAAGACAGCGACAAGAATACCAACAACATCAAGCCCCATTCTCTCTTCATGACCCTGCTCCTTTTCCAAAAAAATAACGAACTCGCTATTTATTTTTCGGAACATTCAGGAGAGAAATGAAGCGGAACTACATACATACCTTTCTTGCGCAAAAATTCAAGTATTAATGAGAAAATGTAGCGACTCCGTATATCCTTAACGACATGATGAAAGAAAAATACTTGTCGAAAGGCTATCAATGATATAGATGGCTAATGTGCATCATCTAAAGAAAACACGACAGACATCTTTTGGACATAAAATGGCAAGGCATGACAAAAACACCTCAAGAAATCACATCACAGTGAGGAAGACCCGATTGGGCATGCAATAATCAGCAGGAAATGAGATGAAGGAAAATGTTACGGGATTCTGCGAGAACGAAAGCAATCGAACGAATAGTTTACTAACGTTGAGATGATGTCTGAAAAACAGAAAATACAAACAATTTGCTTGGCTCTATTTCATTGAAGCAAGAAGAAACGCCGGAACTAATAACAGGCCCCAGGTATCAAACCACCCAAACACCCAACCCTCCAAGAAGTAAAATCCGATAAAGGCCACGCATACACATAGATTGAGCACACGCACAGAAGCGGGGCCACTAGAAAGAGGACCGATGTGATTGCGTAAAAATTTTGGAGTACGAAACCAATCAAGTTTAATCCCAAACAACCCTTTAAGGTTTGCCAGAATATAGGTCAACATCACACTCCAGCCATACCAGAGCATCATCGGGAAATGAAGAAGGTCACGATAGGAACGTTGTTTAAAGACAATCATCACAAAAGGTTCGACAAGGTTCGAGAGCAAACAGATTCCAATCGTGATGACAAAAGGAATCTCCACGAAGCTTAAGAGATACAGGTAATATTCAACAGCATAAGAATTCCAACCTGTCGCAAGCCACCAAACCGTGCTCATACCAAAAACTATTACCGCGCCAGTTAACAAAGGGGTCGCATAATAGGCATTCTGACGGAGTGCCGAGAGCTTGGCGCTCACTGTTAGTTTATCGGATTTCACAATCGCCCAAAAATATTCTCGCAAGACCCTGGCCGTCCCCGCACACCAACGCTCTTGTTGGCGTCGAAAATGATCATGCGTAAACGGCACTTCTCCGTAATTTACCACATTCCCTAAATATACACCTTTGAACCCTGACAACCAGAAGCGATTTGTAAGATCAATGTCTTCTGTTAAATGACCAGGCATAAATCCACCAACGTGCGCAATAGCCGACAAACGAAGCATGGTACAACATCCGGAAAAAAGAACTGGATGGTTCAGAACTTGTCGCCCTTCAAAATCGACGTAGTAACAGCCCTCTTCGGACAAGGATACATACTTTTGAAAAACATTCATCCCATCTGGCAACGCCACTCTTTTTGTTTGAACAAACGCGATATCATCCTGTGCTTCCAAAACCTCTAATGTACGCTCGAGAGCATCTGGTTGTGGTTCCCAGTCTGCATCCAATAAATACATATACGGAATATTGCGACGTTCAAGATATGTCTGAAGTTTTTGCAAACTCCCAGCCTTAAACCCCTCTTTGGAAGGTCGATGAAACAGGACAAAGTCTTTGGATTCCCATATTTCAATAGGCTCAACTCGGAGTTCACCAGATTCCAGACAAACTTCCTGTGTGAAGGAGTGATTTAAGAGAGGTTTGCAGCCACGTGCAATGGCAAACTGACGAATCTGTTCAATAATTTCTGGATCTGTTGAATCATCAGCTAATACTGTGAAACGATTTTGGTAGGTCAGTTTCTCGCAAGCCTTGATGGTCCTCTCCAACACAAACTTTTCATTATACGCCACAATCACCACGGCCACGTTTTTCCCGCTATGCGGTACTCGTGGAATCACTGGTTTTCGGAGACTGGCAAAGGCATATAAATAGTTAAAAAATGCAAAGGCAAAAAAGATCGACAAGCAGGCGAGTTGAAGCGTAAAAATAAGAGTGGCTGACCAAACCATATTATGGCTCACGAAGTTTGGGAACTTTATGAATATACCGCGACAGAATTCTAAAGATAACAAATAATGCAATTCCAAAAACTGAGGGAAGAAACCCCCAAATCATCTCTCCCCCCATAAGTGTTCTCGCAGATGTTGCCTCTGGCGAATGGGAAATCGCGGTAGGGGTACTAGAAGATTCAAGCAGCCAATAAAACCCTAACGTTTTTACCGGAAAGGCCCTCAGAGACTCAGTCGACTCATCCCTTGCCGTCGGCGAGGCAACAATCAGGAGTTGCGATTGCCTTCGCTCCCATCTTCCATGAACGTTTTCAAACAACACCATATCCTCATCTAGCCCTCGTGTATACAAGGTCGCACGTTGGACATGTGCTAATACCTCATCTGGTGCCGTAAGCAATAATGTTCGTTTTCCGTCACGAGTTGTTAATTCTCGAAGGATAATGTGGCCATGCTGAAGGCCTGGAGCAAAAACGGTAATCATGGCTAACAGATCATGGTCTGGCCTCGCGGCTAACAAATCTCCAGACGTTTTTAGTTCGATCCATTCTCGCGTCGCCGTTGAAGAATCACCTTGAGTCATGATGGCTCCCACATTGCCATATCCACCCATTGTTGCCCAGGAAGGAAACGCGCAGGAGATCACCCAAACCACAGTCAAAATACATGTACGAGATGCTCTAATCATTTTTGGGGCCAGTTGATTGAGTAATAGCGTCAATCGCCTTTTTGGGACGACCTTGTGCATCATGCAAACCCCAATGACCTTCAGCCTCTGGTTGATTTTCCAGCTCATATTTCCATCGCTGATCAAAGGCTTCAAAATAGACGAACCTGACACCGGTCGACGTTAATTCCGTAAAAAAGTCTTTCTGCATTTTTTCGCTTTCTGAATACGGTGACACTGAAGGCAACCCTGTTTCCTTCACAATGACCTTTTTGCCGGTGGAAGCTTCTAAATAGTCAATCCGTGAGACAACCCAATCGACCGCATCTTGAAAATTCCTTTGCCCTCCCCAAAACGGATGAGTATTTGGGAAGAGCCAATCTGAGTGTTGCAACAACCATTCTCGGTATGGCCCTTCAAGATAGCTGTAAATGGGTTCTCCGGTAGTGACAGGTTTCCCTGTCACACGCCGTAAGTCCGACATACGTTTTTCCAATTCTTCAACTGAATACCGTACAGCAAAAAGACCTTCATTTCCCAAGCAATATCCATCTACAAACTCTCGCTGCGCCACAGCATTGTCCCATTCTTCTACTGAATAAATATCCCAAATTCCCATAATAATCATCCCTGAAAAGCCTTGCGCTCTCGCTATTTCAGGAATGGAGCCCATCGCTGCACGGGAACCATATGTCACAAGACTGAGAAACCCAAGCTCACGAAGTTGCTGAAGCTCTTGAGTGATTTGCGTGCGTGCAGATTCGGCATACTCAGATCCGGGATAAAATCCCCTCGGTTGGTATGCAATGGCTGGCGGCGTAAAGGCGCGCGTCATATCATCCGAGCCGTACGATACAGCAAAGCCAAGAATCAGAATGAATATGACGATCAATAAAGGAATTTTTAACAATAGAACACCTCTGTGATACTCGGGGTAAATCCCATGAACGGCTTACGTCTAGTCAAAACAATTTTATGCCCCGAGGCAACCAGGAAATAAATATCGAAAAGGAAGATTTTCAGGCAGGAGTGCCATAAAGAGGAGAGTCAATCCCTGAATCAGCTTCTCTCACAGATCGCCAGCCATATTGCCATCGGAAATCCCTACGTACCATAACCATCAAGAGAAGGCGTAGGTCAATGCCTCATAAGCATGAGATCTCTCACACACAACATCGCATTTTCCTCAGTAAAACGCTATACAGGACAGATTATGGATCGCCCCTTGGCACTTCTCCAAGCTGAACATCATCGAGGTACACTGTTCCTGACATTTGCTCCCACTCAAAGACCACCTGCAGTTCCTCAAGATGCGTCAGGTCTACGCCAGACTTTTCAAAAGCATCCAACGGGATGATCACAGATTGCCAATCTGTTGTCACATCACAATAGTCCTCAAGGTCCACACTCCAACGAAAGTTTCCATCATCTAAATAAATATTTGGCGTTTCCCCGCCTTGAGCACCACGAACTCGAAATGTGATACTCGAACAACGCGAACAGTCAATACCACCTAAATATGTTGACCAACCAGCATACGTTAAGAGATCGCTCGCATACGCCTTCACTTCTCCAATATTTCCTCCAAACGAGAGACGATAGAGACCGTTGGGTGACCCTCGTGTATAGGTCCCATTGACAGCCGCGGCACCACTAGCAAATGTCCAATGCTGTCCACCAAGTAAATTCTTTCCCGTCCACTGCTCAAAACGATCGACCGATAACGAACGAATATGTTTATGAAAGGCAATGTCATCGACAAGAATCATTCCCTTCGAATGCAAACCATGTTGGAATGATAAACTCAAGTTCGTGATCGCTCCCCAATAAATGGAAGAATTAAATGCCGTCAATGGAATGACCACATGTTTCCAATATGTATCGATTTTTTCAGGTAGATAGACACTTAACGATACTTTCTGTTCGTTCCCTTGATGATCACGAAGTCCGACGAGTAGATCTTGCTCAGCGTCGATACTCTTCACAGCAAAGGTCAAGGCATGATATCCCCGCAAGTCAAGATTGGGGAGCGTACTGACATACCCTCCATGCGTGTCAGTTTTTGACACATCATACGTCAGGGCTAGGGCATGACCTTGCCCTGAAGCATCTTCAGTATTAAATGCGGTACGTACGATTTCATCGCTTGGTTCGTAAAAGGTAAACACACGTTGGCCAAAATTATTGCTTGCCTTTTTTTGATTAAAATTATCGACAAGAATGACATCCTCATCTGTTCGTAATCCCGCTGAAGGCTCGCGACTGATAGAAAAATTATCGATGTAATACGTGGCTCCCTTTTGATTTGTTCCAAACTGCAATTTCATGTATCCAACGACGTCCCAATCAGCCATGATCATTTCCTCAACAACCGTATGACCCGTCTTCGTTCGAAGCATATCGTACAAATTGAATCGTGCGGTGTGCCAGGCATCATCATCTATGACACCTGGCACCATACCAATATCAGCAATATTGACTCGTTTGTTCCTTAATTCCATATCATCATCTGTAAATCCAATCCGGTACCACCGACCCGCGACTTTGACATAGAAACTTGTTCTCACATCAGGTTCAATTCGATAATCAAACTGCACAACAGGAAATTCGCGAACGTCAAACGGTGTCGATTTGACGTTGACCGCAAAATTTCCGCCTGTTTGGGCATTGACAATCTTCAGTGCATTTGTTCCATCGAAGGTCGACTCGTCATCGAGACTCACGAGTCCACCAAACTCACCATCACGATTGGACCATTCCCCAACGCCATTTTCAAAGTGATTTTTCACAAGATAATGCATCGATATGGGCGATGAGACCTTCACCGTCTGAAACTGCGATCCTAAAAATTCTGGAGGCGCGAGCTGCGTCTCCCCTCCCCTACTATCGTGCGACATCACAACATAATAGGCATGGAGGTGGGTAATATTCGTAGTAAGACTCTGCCGATCAGATCGGTAAAATGACGGGAGAACGGTCCATACCTGATCGTTGAAGTCGTACCCATAAATCGCCATACGATCAAGTCCAGCATCCAAATGATTCATATTGGAAACGTTCATTTCCAATATGGCCTGTTTCGTAAATTGTTCATTCACTTCCTTGACCTCATAAACTGGAGTGACGAACCGTCCATCGTGTCCTGACATATTGGGGGCTTCTTCAGTTGCTTGAATGAGCATGAGTCTAAATGGAGCCGTAATCGCCTGCTCAGGAACTCGAATGCGCACTTGCTTATCGGGACTCTCCACGATTCCACCCCAGGCATTCGGAATGACATTCCCCACATGAAGGATGACCCGATCTTCAACCATCTGACCGTCCGAAGACGTCACAACCAATCTGACGGTATACGTTCCTTTGAAATCAACAGGGTGGTCCGGAGGGTGGGTAGGAAGATACACATAATTCTTGAGACCCGTGTCCCAAGTACTGAGATTACCCTCAATGGATAAATCCGCAGATTGATACAGATCATCAGGAATGACATTATGGGTTTGTGGTGTTTGAGACGTATTCAAAACTATCCATTCAGTCGGGTTGCTACCTTCACCATACTCAACACGATATTCCTTGAAGTTTTTTCCATAGGCTCGGCCAAAAATTGGAACATTGGCCCGAACTAATGCGCCGTCAAATGGCACAAGTATTTCACCAACTAAACCATTCTCATTTTTAAAAGTAGATGTAGAGGTCATGACAGCATGGCGTTCTGCCGGCATCTGAATAAAGGTCGGATCTGCACTGATAATATCTTCTTCACAGCCACCACTGAGGGCACAAGGGAACCCATCCTCCTTAGAGTCTTCACTCACACCTGCTGACGGCAAGATATTCTGAGCCAACACAAGGTTGCCCCAAGGCAATACAGTAATCGCCAAAATCGAAATAGTTATTTGAAAAATTTTCATTATCGACCTTCTCACGTGGTGGACCCCATACCCTGAATTTTTCAGATTCTAAAGGACAAACATAAGTCGCCTTGACCGATCATTAAAGAAAGTCTTGCCCAGTCAGCATTGCGGCATTAAGGAAATGTGACACCGACAAGATGACTTTGCCGGTCATAGCTGTACGCACTTTTTATACCCTCAGCATTGGTCACCGAAATTAAATTACCCATATCGTCATGTTCATATATGACAGAACGGCCTTGCCCATCTCGAATGGATGTCAGGCGGTGAGTCTCGGGATCATAATAAAACGTGATAACTTTTCCCTCAGCGTCACTGATGGACTCCAAATATCCGTCAGCCCCATACGCTACTGATATGGTGCTTCCATACTGATGGCCCTGAATGTGAATCAGTCGGCCTTTTTGATTAAACCCATATATGACTCCCGTATCATCATGGAGCGTATGAGTCCCATCACCATTTTGCTTTATGACACGAGGCGTTTCTTCTTTTGAAATAAAGATGCCTCGCTCTGCAAGAGTAAATAGCGTCGATGAACCATTGGCGTCAAAAAGCTTTAATTGTTTATCAGAAGCATTTCGAATGTGCATCAAATAATTATGCGTCCACCGCATACCAATAGGACTGTCAACTCGTGCTCGTGAAAGATAGCTTCTCACGACTTCAATATGAATCCCTTCTCCTCGAAAACCGATATCCACAGCAGCCTCTTTCCCGAAATGTCCGACCCACCATCCATACCGCTGACTTGTGACATCGTCTAATCCTTGAACTTGCGACCTCCCACCCGACGCACAGCCAGTCACGCCGAGGGCCGTCAAGATAAAGATCATCATCACGAGCAGATAAGAAACTCGTCCCCACACGAAGAACTCCCTGATCCACAGTCTGCACCTCACATGTCGAATAGGCGCAATTCCTAATAAAAGGTTAAAAACGCTTAGATTAGTATACGGGGCAAAACAATAGGATTACAACCGCGCAAGCATGGCAAAAAACCTTGTTAGAACAGGATATTATGACGCAAAATGACCGTTGCTATGACCTCAATTGCTCAAAGCCTGACTGAGGAATATCTTCAAGATATCAAGGAAAATCTGACGATTCAGCCGCGATGACACAGCCTCATTCTCAATTTGATTATTTCAATGATCCTGAGGTAAACTCCGTCGTTTTGCGCTAAAGATGCAAGTTGTGACAAGTTATCTGACGTTTGTGCCCAATATCTTCAACTGAAAGATCTCCGACTCCACAGTGTTCTGTTAGGGAATTGAGCATCTGTTCTGCGATTCCCGACTTTGTTAAAAACTATCGCTCCTCATCGTAGTTGGTACACACATTCATTCATATCTTTTTATATTTCTACCATCAACAGTGTGAGGTTCGATTCAAGTGAAGGAGAAGAACATTGACTGTTAACCAGATACACCATGAATCCAACAAGCCTCGCCTGAGTTTCAAAAAACGTCGCAACTTGAAGTGGAAGACAGGCAGTACAATTATTTTTACTTGCATGCTCTTCGCTCTTCCAACTCTTGCCTCGGCTGCGGAACGCATTGATCCTTATGCCTGTGCATGGTTTGCCGGAAAAGTTCCTTCTTCAGAGTATGAAGCCGAAATTGAACGGCGCCTAGTCACGCCACCGGCTCAAGATGACGTCGAATATCCCTATCGACTCTGTATTCTTGCCGAACTTATGAAAAGGACCGGAGATCCGAGGGCTGCAACTTATTATGAACAAGCCATTCAGCTCCATCCGGAAGAACCGGGTCTTGAACTGATTTATGGCGATTATTTGCAATGGCTACGCGGTGTACGTTCTGGTGGGTTGGTTATGGAAGCCAAAGAACATTATCAACGAGCCCGTGAAAAAATTTCCAACCTCAAAGCTCAAGAACGATGGGGTGCACGAAAGGACGCACAAACCAGTGATGATTTAAAGAAGTCGCTTTTTTATAGCAATCGTGCAAATGGAATAGGCCTCTCATTTAGTGGCGATGGCAAAGACCCCGTTGCCTTTTTCAGCACTATCACAGAATCCAGAAATGACACGGTCGCCTTTGACTATCAATGGGTAGATAGTCGGGCCTTTACGTCGGAGGCCCTTTACTCACAAAGTTCAATCAAACTTAACAGAATGCTGAGTCGTGATGAATTGAGAGCAATCGCTCGACAAAAATTAAGTGTGGTGACATCCAATCGCCTGCGCTTTCAACCGGGAAAGATACGAGCCATTGATTTCACCTACCGATACCTTCGCTTTAATGACGCAAAAATCGCGGATTTTAGCGACCCAACTAGAATTATTAACGACGTGGGCCATGAATATGGGCTGTCTATATCCGACGACTTCCGCCTTCCTCACGGATTTGACCTCTTTGTGCAGGGCGGGGTCAAATTTATTCGCCGGACAACTTCGGCGGAGCTTGTTCAGGGAGTCGGTAGCATAGTTGAACAGATTGGGACTCGAACAAAAGAGGATGCGCTCCTCTATGATGCCACCGTTGGAATTTCTCGACTTATTGGAGAAGGCAAGATCGTCGGAGAATTTCAGTACTCTCATCAAATGTGGGATCCTGGGTTCAATTGGGACAATATCAATACCTATAAGGGCAGCCTCGTGTATCAGTCACGGCTCTTTGGGCCGCATCGATTAATACTTAATGGGTATTTTGTCCTTCAGGATGTCAATCCGAGTCGATTCTATCCATCCAATGATAATATGCAAGCGATCGTCGCTCAAGCGACGTACGTCTTCCCCGTACCCAAACTGCTGTTTGGAAACAGTCTTCGTGAAGGTGAAGTCTTTGGCGGATATATCGAACAAGTCACACTCGTTGGTTCTCAAAATGAAGTCAGAAAGGAAGAATTCTTCGGCGGGTTGGCCTTTCGACGTATTCAAATCTCGCCATCCCTAAACCCATTTGATGTGGTCTATCGCAGCTCTTACTACAATAGTGGGGTCAAAGAAGATTCATCACAAGACCATACTCAATGGCGGAACCAAATCACGTTTGGCTATCGATTGATCGATAACCCTGAAGTCCAATGGCTCCCAAGTGGAAGAAATGCGATAGAAGCGGCACGGTTGGACCTCCAAATCCCTGTTCGTCATGATAGCTCTGTTGAGGGACTTCGAGATTTTGCTAACTATCGTGCGGGATTAGAATTACGCGGAGATTTTCTTTTCACCCAAACTCCAGCTCCATTTCCATTTTATGGAACCATTGGCTATGCCTTTGAACGACTGTATCACCTTAAAGAAAATTACCATATTTTTCTCTTCCGTCTCGGAACAGGGTTCTAACCCGAGTTAGTTTTCACTGACTCCTTCACCCAGAATCGATTTACAGTTTTACAGACTTCCTGCGACTTGCCCTGTAGGTGAGCGCTCGTGATATGTCAATATCAAAAACACGACTGCGTTTAGCCCGCCTGCGCTTTCTGCTTCATGACTCGTTCAAGATCAGGTCGAAGAGCTTGAGCTAGTGTTTCAGCAATTTGGGTATTGATCTCATCGTAAACATGCGCACCATCATAATACGCTTCAAGTGATAAGAGCGAAGACAGATCTAAGACTTCAATCTGTTGATTGGCATCGGCAAATTGCTGTGTGGTCTTTCGTAATTCTTCATAGACTAAATAATTGGCATAGTACGTCGCCTTGGGACTATGCATCATTTCGATTGGGGACATATCAGCGTTAAACGTGGCATAGAGCGATGTGGGTTGTAAGACAAACATCGGAGAGATTTGATAGGCAAGACAAACCCTGCGAATTTTCTCCCAATTGTCAACATGGGCATCTGCATATGTTTTTCGAAGAGGTCGAAACTTAATAAGACTTTGCACATTCACTTTATTCAGGATGCTTGAGTCGCCATACAAGTCAGGCCAAAAATGATTAATGATGGCACTTCGTCGAAACAATTCTTCCCATAGCGAGTCACGTTTTCCTGCCATGTACTGATCCCATGCCAACTCCTTGACGCGATAATTGTAGGGAAAGTTTGGTCGTTTTTCATAATACAACATTTGTCCGCTATCGTTGATACCATCGTACACCACAAGTAAATCAAGATGATAATCCACAAGCGAGGTAATCAGTTGCACCAGCGATTGACGGGAGATTCCGGAGGTGATTCCGGCATTAATCACCTCAATATCAACCCCAGGATATTTCGCAAGTAAAACCTGTTTGAGTGAGCCAGGTAACGTATCCTCGAACGTCGTCCCTCCATGAACCGTTGAGCCACCAATGACAGCAATTCGTACTTGCCCTTCAGGCTTTTCTGGGACTAAGCGATAGTCCGGTGAGGCAATACGAAAGGAGTCTTCGTTCGTATAGGATGTAGCATGCTCCGCTGTTCGAGAGGAAGGTGACGGCTCAGGTGAACGCCAAGAAACCTTCGGATGAGGGTGAAATTCGACATAAGGATAAATCACATTGTAAAACGGAAACACGGGAGGTTTTCTTGACTCCAGAACAAACTCAAGAATGCCGATAACCGTTATGGCCACAAACAGGACTAAACCAACAAGAATAAGGGAGAATTTGGTGTTAGAGCGAGAAGATTGACGATTATTCATTGTTAGGCCATTGTTCAGAAAAAGTCTTATGCCTAAAAGTCCAAATCAATTAACAACACTTCACACCTAAAAAAAACAATACCGCACAGTGCGCAGGATCACCCTCACATGAAGAGTACAAAACAACATCATGGGACACAAGGGATAAAGTCTTAAGTCATGGATCTTGTTATAGCCGTTTCAAATGGTTGAGACGTAGTATTTCGCTTTCTAGGCGACCTATAATCAATACTCCAAAAGCAAACAGGCCTCACCATTGACAACTACCTCAACCATGCGAGAGGTACGCAATCACCGTCGCCTAGACGACCTATAATCAATACTCCAGAAGCAAACAGGCCTCACCATTGGTAAAGACTTCATCGCTGCGAGAGGTATACAGCAATCATCGCCTAGGCTACCTTTTCTCATTCAACTGGACTTGGACACCTTTAAACCGTATGTTAGATGGCTTATTGAAAGAGCAACGTTGAAAGTCCGGGAAGAATGCAAGGCCTTCCAGCCTTTCGTGTCCAAGCCTATCAGCTTGCAAGCAATTAGATTCGCGATAATGGTTCAAAGTCTGCAAATATCGTGATATGCTCATTCAACAATTTCTTCGTATAGCTGAAAGTTTTTACAATGGGGCATCGCGTTCGTGTTCTGCTCTGTTATTCCATGAAAGCATGACATGAAAAAAACAACCGTCAAATTATTTTCACTTGGGATGAGCTTATTATCTGTCAGCATGACTGGATGTTCCCCATCATTAAAATGGATCGCCGAGCCATCATTGCCATCACCAGCATGTGTGCCCGACCGTCTCCCAACTTGGGATGATTTCTCTAGAAAAGATCCCCCCTCTGCAACTCCCTCAGCTCAAACAGCGATTCGATTTCTTTTAAATGATACGCCACCGCATCTCATCGCAAAATTTGATCAACAATATTCTTGGGTCAAACCGAAGTCGGCAGATCCGTCAAATCCGGCCGAATGGATCGCATCAGAACGATTGCTTGCACACGAACAGTTACACTTTTTAATCAGCTGCTTATTGGTCCGGCAAGCCAATCAATCTCTACAACCAGAAGACAATCCTCAAAAGATGTTAGAGCTTGTGAAATCTGTCGCACAGCGGATTAATGTCCAATATGATCTCGACACTAACCATGGGACGGATGACGAAGCGCAAAAGAACTGGGAAGCTCATGTGCAAGAACAATTTGAAGACGTGTCGATCCAACCAAAGCGAACACGAGTGAATCTTTCACCTTCCCCTCACTAACCCATTGGATTTCAGTAATAATAGTGTGTGTAAAACGCCAATGTATGAACAAATTCACGAAGACATGATTCACTAGAAGAAGGATTATCAAGTGATCTTTATAAGACCGAGATCGTTACTAATTATCGTGTGTATCAGTATGGGCTTCCTCATATTCCAGGCAAGCTCATTACGCGAGGCATCCGGGCAAACACGAACGGAAACCAATTGTAATATTGGCATGCTCAAAGACCAAGCCAGTAGTCGTTGTCAGGTTCCGATTCCTTCAAGTTGCACCGTTGCGAAACGTCCAGGATTCGACCAACCCTGGGCTGACATCTCAAAAGGGGGCACAATCAATTGCCGGTTCGATGAACAAAAAACAGATTGGGAAACGACGATTGTGGGAACTTGTGATACCTGCACGAGCGATCAATGCTCTGCACGCTTTAGCGTAATGTTGAATTGTGGCAGTACACATCCTCCTCCAACAATGCAATAATGGACCGATGAACTTTTTACTTTTCGGTGCAATGAAAGTGCCTTGATGTCCCTGACGGAATCCATCAAACAAGAGGCGTCTCAGTTAGGGTTTGATGCAGTCGGCATTGTTCAAGTTTCACAGTCCCTTCCATCAACAGATCAACATCCTTCACCGATTGAAAAGCATCACTCTTCTGTCACCTCACAGCTCTATGATCGTCTTATTAATTGGCTTGAATACGGTTTTCAGGCTTCAATGGAATGGATGGGCCATTTGCCTGAACGTCGAAGTCACCCCAGTATGGTGTTGCCAGGATGTCGATCCATTATCTCAGTCGGTCTCAATTACTATACCGACGTTCAAGCCGATGAATGCGAGGGTAATGGTCGAATCGCACGATATGCCTGGGGAAAAGATTATCATAATGTGTTCAAGAAACGGCTGAAACAACTTGAAGCGTTCATTCAGACCCTTGCCCCTGCGGCACAAACAAAATGGTATGTGGATACCGGGCCGATTATGGAAAAAGCATGGGCACAAGAAGCGGGCCTCGGATGGATAGGCAAGCATTCAAACCTCGTCTCATCTGAATATGGATCTTGGCTGCTTCTTGGAGAAATACTGACTACCCTGAATTTAGAAGCGGATTCTCCAGGAACTGACTTATGTGGTTCCTGCATGCTTTGTATCAATGCCTGCCCGACTGGAGCCATTGTTGAACCATATGTTGTCAATGCGGAAACATGTATTTCGTATCTCACCATTGAATATCGTGGAAACGAAGATCAACTTCCGGCGAAACTCAAAAAACAAATCGGCAATCGAATCTTTGGATGTGATGATTGCTTAGATATCTGCCCCTTTAACCACAATCAAGTGGAGACCAACGAATCAGCATTTCTTCCTTCCTCAGTCACCATCAGCCCTAATCTTTCGTCCTTGCAGGCCATCACAAAAGATGAGTTCAATGAGAGGTTTCAAGGAAGTCCTATTCGGCGCGCAAAACATGAAGGGTTCGCACGCAACCTTCACATTGCCCAAGGGAATGATTCTCGTACATCTCAAAGGCCATAGGAGTCGGACTACCGTAATTCAACGACCGTCACCCCGTCTCCCCCCTCTGCACGATCACCCGTTCGAAATGTCGCGACATATGCTGACTCAGCAAAATAGTCTCTCAACGAAGCTTTCAATTTTCCGGTTCCATGTCCATGGACAACAAGAACAGAAGAAATCCCCTGTATCATGGCTTGATCGAAGGCCGATTCCGTTGCTTCTACCGCTTCATCAACGGCCTTGCCTCGGAGGTCCACCTTAAAAGAAGGCGTGACGATATGAGCAGTACGTTGCTGGGGGGAGGCTTGAGGAAGACTCTCCGCTTGCCGATGTGGTCCTCGTACTGACTTCAGTGAGGTTGGCTGTTGAGGTGATGTGTGTGAATGATCGACACCGTGCAAGAGACTGGCATCGACAGAAATCACTTTCCCTCCCACACGAACCTTCACTCGTGACTTCTCCTCAGCACGCTCTAAGAGAATCCCGGTTGTCCCAAGATTTTTGATTTCAACGACATCCCCGACAGCAACAAGATGAAGAGGAATGGATTCCTCCGCCGTGAGTAACATTTGGCTTTCTCGTTGGAGGGTACTGATGCTCTGATGAGTGGATCTTGCAGTGGTTAAGGTTTGATCTTTTTTGAAGTTTTCAATTACCTCATTAATCTTTCGTTTGACTTGGGAGAATTCTGTCTGAAGGTTTTTTCGAATCTTTTGACGTTCTTGTCGCTCAGACTGACGTAACCGATCTTTGGTGTCACGCATTTCTTGATGGTATTTTTCAGCTTCGACTCGTAAAGTTGTGGCCTGAGTCAGTTCTTGATCCAATCTCAGTTTTGTGTCTTGCAACTGTTGAAACACCCCCTCAAGATCTTGCTCTTGGCCCTGTACCAACTCTGACGCATGGGCCAAAATGCGAGAATCCAATCCTAGCTGTCCGGCAATTTCAATTGCCGAAGACCCGCCTGGCAAACCTTCAAGAAGTCGATACGTGGGTGCGAATGTCTTCAGGTCAAATTCGTGACTCGCATTGACAAAGCCGACTTTTCGTAACGGAAGTGTCTTTAAGGAATGATAATGAGTCGTGACGACGACTCTCAATCCTCGTTCATGGAGACAGCAGAGAAGGGCTTCGGCAATTGCTGCTCCTTCAAGTGGATCTGTGGCATTCCCAATTTCATCAAGTAGCACGAGTGAGGCTGGCATTTCACCCTGCGAAGATGGTTGGGTTTCCTTCAAGAGGGCGATCATGTTGGTAATATGTGCTGAAAAGCTCGATAAATCCCGCTGTAAATCCTGTGCATCTCCAATATCTGCATACACTCGTTGAAAGATTCCCATCTCAGAACTATCGAGACATGGAAGATGAAGTCCAGTACGAACCATCAACGCATACAGACCAAGAAGTTTGAGGGTGACAGTTTTTCCTCCCGTATTAGGACCGGAAATAATATAGATGTTGTTATCGTCTGTCAGATGAATATCATTGGGGACGACACGCTCTTTATTGAGGATAAGCAACGGATGACGGGCCTGCTTTAAGGCGATATGTTGTCGAACATTCAATGTCACCGGATTTGCGCTCATCTTGATGCTCAGACGGGCTTTGGCACCCAGGCTATCCAGGCGTTGCAAAATTTCAAAGTTGTGTGAAAGAGAGGAGACATGAGTCGCCACCATGCCAGAAAGATCTTGCAGGATACGCGCGATCTCTTGCTTAACCTGAAGATCGGCAATTTTGATGGAATTATTGAGATCAATGAACTCACGCGGCTCTAAAAAGACCGTCGCACCACTACCGGAAATATCATGAACAATGCCGGGAATCTGATGTTGCATCTCGGCTTTTACAGGAATGACATATCGATTTTCACGTTCAGCAAAATACTTCCCCTGAAGTAACTCTTCATGTTCATGAGAAGACAGTAAGCGCTCAAGACGTTGTCGTATCCGTTGTCGATACTGATGAAGGTTCTGCAAGAGCTGATGCAATTCAGGACTCGCCGTCTCTCGGATATGTCCTTCATGATCCACACATTGAACAATCGCGTTATAGACCCACACAAGAGGCTCAAGCTCTTGGACCAGGGCGTGAATGATGGGGCATGATTCCTCAAAAACATCAAGCGTTTCGACAACTTCCTGGCACAAACCTAACATGACGGAAATATGAAACAGTTCAAGACCTTCAAGCTGGGCACCCTTAGACGCTCGCTCAAAGATTTCTTGTATATTTTCAAAGGCTAAGATGGGAAAAGGCGTCGAACTTTCCAGAATGAGGCGCATCTCTGTCGTCTCTTGTTGCCGAATGATGGCAGTGTCGAGGGATGTTTCGAGGGGTAACCGTTCGCAATATTCAGCTCCCACTGTAGATTGAGCGTGCGATGCCAGAGCGAGCAGAAGTTTGTCCCATTCCAGAACACGTTGTGCTTGAAACTGAAAAACGTCGGGTGACATACGAGAGAGTGTACTATGTTTGATAGTCAAAGATGTAGAGCACGACAAGGATGATCAGTCTATTTTTCACAGATGCAAAAATGGCTTGATATTCAACGAATGACCCACGTCTTATAAGACCAGGAATGAAAACGAACTTGGAAGCGTGGGTAATGTGCTTTTATTTCGAAGGTGGTGACTGAGGAAGAGATTGATTGAGATCCTTCAGGGTCCTGAGAATACTTTCGCGGACATCTTGCCATGTATGCTCACCGCTATTGCGTAACTTCTCAACCTTTGAAAGGAGATCAACTTTTTTATCTTTGAGTGTTTCCAACTTTTCATTCAATTGCGACTTCGTCAATTCTTGAAAATCCGTACTTTTTTCTCGCAACGTTTGCACTTTCCCTTCTAAAAGTTGCAATTGCTTTCGTATGTATCGTTCAAATTCCTGTTTGTCTTTCATGGCCGCGGCAAGATTGTGACCAAGGGCATCCGAGAGACCTTGCTTCGGGGCCGTTGGAGGATTTTCAGCGGCATGGACGGGATACAAATCTCCATACACATGGAGTGAGGCGATAACAAAAAATATACATGTAAACTTCATGATGACTTGGGGTCTTCCAGCGGGTTCTGCCATAATGCGACTCACAGAAGATACAAGATGACCGACATATTTGTATCGTATCACAAGGACTCAAAATTTTACAGACTGAGATACGTATCAAGATTATTGAATCGTACACGTTCTAATTGTTAGATGATGTCATTTGAGAAAGGTTGCCACAATGACTCAAGACGAAGCGAGATCGTATTTACATTATTTATTGACGCTTAATCTTCGACGAGAAGAGGCCTTTGGACCACTTGCGCTCACATTTATTAAAGAGCAAGATTTGTCAGAACTTCGGCTGGAACCTGAAGAACAATTCAATCTGATCATGGCCACGGCTCAGGTGTTAGCCGCTGAACCCAAACGCTACCCTCTCAAGGTGGAGATGCTTCAGCGAGCCAGCAGACTTCTTCCGCAAACACGATATAACGATCCTGGGTTAGCCATGGAGTTGGAACACGACATTCAAAAAACTCAAGCTGACTTGAATATTTATACTGAAGCCATGAAAACGCCGAAGGCCCAAGGCCAACGCCAGCGTCTCATTGTAGAAACCGATGCTCCTCAGTATTTTCTTGATATCGCTCAGAAACGAGCTTCATCTTATTATCAACAAAAATATCGTCTTTCCAAAGAAGCCAAAACCGCTCAACATTTTGGAGGGGCACCGAAAAAGTTTGAGCCGGACAACCAAGCTGTTCAGACAGAGTTTCCAGGGGCTTGTGCGCCATTTATGTCTGTTCGGTCAAATGCGTTTCACATGATGTTGCCCTTCGACCTTAAAATCAGCCGTGACCCAAGCGATCCCTTAGAAGCAGGAGTCCGAATCTTCTATGCCAAAACGGGATATTCATTTCCCTTACGTTATGAGATGGGAAAACTGTGCAGTTATCATGATGGACAAGTTCTGGATATTGACTTACACGATCCACACCTTCTGTTCGTTTCAGTTTCACGCGTGAATGATCCAGAATTTCAATCTCATGCGAGATCAGAAGATCCAAACATTCCTCCAGAGTTTGCTTATCCTGTCTCAGTACTCGAACATACCGGCAGTCTTGGCCCGTTTATACAAATCGCATGCAACTTCAAAGTCTGGTTTGATGCGTCCGTCGTGTCATTATTGATACAAGGCGCACCAGATCTCCACGAATATGGGTTTCAGGGTGGAGCTGGTTTGATGACAAGAAGTTACGCCTCAGACAAGGTCGAGACGTATGCTGAATCATTTTCCCAGCCATGGCAGGAAGGCTTGAGCTTTAATTTTGTCAACCTACATTTGCAGTTGCCGCCTGGAGCACCTAGTGCGGTGATTCCTCACAGTACACCTATTTTTTCAGTTTTTCCGGTGCTGAATCGTCAATCCTATCGATTCGAAGATCGGGCACAACTCGATTAAGAAGTATGTAAAAATTAAAGTACAACATTAATTATAGATTTCCCATCAGATTCCGTCAGATACAGGTCTTTGACTACCTAAAAAAGCTCTTGATTTTTCTGATAACCTGGAATACGCTTTACAACAAATATGAGGCTAAAGACTTACATTTTTGTTTATTGCCAGCAACCTTAATCCTATGGTAGCGTAATATTTATCGATGGATGACGATGGCCCTAGATTTTATGCTCTGTCGAATGGACTGAGCATTCTTATTAATTCCACATCACTTTTCCTGGCTACTATTCCCCATATCACAAAATTTTCCAGAACGGTGGGTATATCCACCCAGCACCCGTCTGCCTTATTGATTCGTCCTTGATGAGATTATGGATATCCTTGCGGTTTTAGTCTGCCTTGGGCTTTCTGCATTTTTCTCCGGAGCCGAGATTGCCTTTTTCTCGATAACTGAGACACGTCTACATACTCTCGCCGAGAATGGGAAAAAATCGGCCAAATTAGCCCTTCGTTTACGCTCAAACCCTCAACGCCTTCTATCAACAATTCTCATTGGTAACAATCTGGTCAATATTTCAGCCACCACCCTTACGACATTAATTGCCCAGCGATTATTTGGCATAGAGGCCGTGGCTATTGCCACTGGGATATTGATTTTATTTGTCTTAATCTTCGGGGAAATTGTTCCAAAGTCACTCTGTCAAAAGCATGCGGAAACCGCCGTGCAAATCATGGCCTATCCAGTTTATTGGTTCGAAAAAGCCTTTGCTCCAGCCCTATTTCTTCTAGAACCCTTCATCATGAAAATGACGGGAGGACGCTCGCTCACGCTCCATTTTGCGACTGAAGAAGAACTCAAAATAATGCTCGATGCGGGAGATAAAGCTGGGGTGCTGGAAACTGAAGAAGTGAAGATGATCAAAAACGTCTTCGAGTTTACGGATCTCACGGCTGAAGATGTTATGACGCCACGCATCTATATGTTTGGTCTCGACGGCAATGAAACATTAGAAGAAGCGCGAGAAGAACTTTTTAAGTCAAAATTTTCTCGTATTCCTGTCTATGACGACGACCTCGATAATATCACAGGCATTTTATATCGAAGTCATGCATTGAAGGATCTCGCACAAAATCAGACGACGAGTCTGATTAAAGATATTGCAAAGCCAGCACTCTTTATTCCAGCAAGTAAACCCGCTGATGACCTCCTCAAACAATTCCAACAGGAAAAACGGCACATTGCCATTGTCGTTAATGAATTTGGCGGCGTCCTGGGGCTTGTGACCGCTGAAGACTTACTTGAAGAAGTCGTGGGTGAAATACTCGATGAAGGTGACCTGACCGAAGAACTGATTAAACGTACCGGCAAAAATCAGATTTTAGTGGACGGCCGAACCGAAGTACGAAAAATTAATGAGTTTCTGAAGGTTGAGCTGGATGAAGAACAAAACACTATTAGCGGGTTAATCTTAGATGAACTCGGTCATATTCCAGGCATTGGCGAACGCGTCTTCACCAATAACTGCCACCTGATCGTACGCGATGCCGACGAAAAATCCATCAAAAGCGTCCAGATCATCAAAGAAGAAGTTGTTCCAGAAGCCTCAGCCGAAGAGCCCTCCCCGGTCGGACCTCCTTCCTAGGCATTGCTAAACGCATTTCTCAGGAACTTAGGGGTCTCCTGCACACGACGGCAGAGGATCAGAGCAGGAAAAGGGCGGACGGCCTTTCCATTTGGGGACAACTGGAGAAATGCCCAGGGCCTGTGCGGCGTTCATGGCCGGTTCCGCATGATCAACTAAAACAAAATTGACTCCACGGTCAAACAAACCCCCCAGCTTTTGGCCGAGCGCTTCTTCTTCCTCTTCATCAATCCATGAGTAATTCACACGGACGTCTGCTTGCTTTAAACGGTCAATAATCTCACGACTCGGTTTGCCTCTAAACGACGTCAACTGAATAAACTCATCACACGAGGCAAGGGTGGTATCAACATACTGACTACGGAGAATTTTCCGACTCATATTGTTAATCCAGCCATTTTTCCCCACAACTTTTTCGACACGACGCACAGCAGGCGCCGCCTCATCACGCACTCCAAATATCACTTGTTCAAAGCGGTCTGCCTGAGCGACCGTCTCTGCAACAAGTCTGGCAATGAGAGGATTATTTTTCTTGATATCAAGATTAATCCAGATATTTTTGGGCATGATGGCAAGAACATCTTCAAGCATTGGGATACGTTGTTGACATACCTTCTCTCCCGTACATGGCGCAAGACGTAGGGCTTGGACATCCGTAAGCGTAGACTGAGATATTTTCAAGGTCCGACCATCTTGAGCCGACACACGATCGTCATGAGCCACAACAAGTTCAGCATCTGCTGTCGCCCGAACATCCAGTTCAATTTGGTGAACACCAAGGCAAATAGCCCGTTGAAACGCTCCGAGAGTGTTCTCTGGACAACCCAGCACACCTCCACGATGAGCAGAGAGACCCCGATCGGGAAGACCTGATAATGATGAGCGCGGCTGATCACAGGCAACAGGGATTTCGGTCGAAGCACATCCAAACCAGATCGTAGAACTCGTGAGCAGCACTCCAAGCCGAAACCACCTCATTTGCTGCCTAAGCTTTCCATGCAGATCCATATCACGCCTCCCGTTACGCTGCAGGGGGGGGGTAGTGCTGCCCCCAAATTCATCTGGACGAATATTGAAACAGACTCGCCCACAGCCGATTAGATCAGAATGCAAACTTATGCTCCATCAAACAACCAGTCAGTATTCATCACATCTTTCGATTCTTACACTTCTTCTGCACCGTCAAGGCATAGGGTACATTCGTCCATCTTTGGTTCACCATGACGACTGCAAAAATGACGAGAGCACAGGGCGCAGACCATAAAACTCATCCGCACAAACCCCGCATCTCCACACACATAACAGTTCTTTTCTCGTTTTGCCTTTGGCATCTCTCTCTCCTTTATAATGGTCGTGTCCCCCAGACTTGCTCACTTATCAGCCAAAAGACTTGGACGCCAATAGTTGGCGTGGAAGCTGGAAAGGGCATGTATCTCGTAAAGACATGCAAAGCTGACGCTCATCGATCACAGGCTCGTCAGACTACAGCATGCTGCGACGATATAGCAAACAAGCTCCGGTTCATAGTATGGTTCACTAATGCCCCGATATTAATCGCACTTTTTGTATTTTTAATACGTCACCATGTCTATACAATGGTATCCAGGTCACATGACCGTCGCACGTCGAGAAACAGCGAAGACCATGGCAGCAAGCGATGTTGTCGTCGAAGTTCTGGATGCACGCATGCCAGAAGCCAGCAGCAATCCAATCATCACCGAATTACGACTGACTTGCCAACGTCCATGCTTAAAGGTACTGAACAAAGCTGATCTTGCTGACCCAACTGTCACACAATCCTGGCTGGAGCAGTTTAGCCAAGAGCCAGGAGTTGCGACGGTTGCCATTTCTTGCACGCACTCAGGTCAGGCGGCCAAGGTCCCAAAATTGTGTCAGCCGCTTGCTCCACATCGCAACAGCCCAACAAAACCCCTACGCATGTTCATTACAGGAATTCCCAATGTGGGGAAATCTACTCTGATGAACATGCTACTCAAACGCCGGCTCGCAAAGGTCGGCGATCAGCCAGCTGTGACCAAAGTTCAACAACGTCATGCGCTCAATCAAAGCATGACGATCATTGACTCGCCAGGACTGCTATGGCCGAAAATCGAAGACCCGAATGTGGGACTGCTGCTTGCCACTATCTACGCGATTAGCGCGAAGGTTGTCGTCGACGAAGAGATTGCCGAGTTCCTCGCAACGATTCTTCTTGCACGCTATCCAGCGTTACTCACCACTCGCTACGGGTTTGCCACAAAAGAACTAGAGGCTGCAGACGTGCTTGACGCCATCGCCCTCAAGCGCGGGTGCTTGCGGAAAGGAAAGGGAGGCGAATTAGATAGAGAAAAAGCCTCGAGAATTCTCCTCAATGATTACCGTCAAGGCACATTGGGTCGAACCAGCCTCGAAACTCCATTCGTGTAAAAATCCACGTTAATTTTCCAGCACGGGTTCAGAACCATCACCAATCAACACAAGCAGCATGCCAACGACCACAGCCTGCACAATCCATCCAATCACACATACGCCAATCGCGCGATAGGTGCTCTGATAATCCAAGGCCTGACGAACAGCAATAACCATTGCCACCAACATCCATCCGCTCGCAATGAAATTCACCAGCGTACCCACGCCTGGTAGAATCGCCAGCACGCGAATACAGCCAGGGGCGCTTGAAAAGCCGACCGTCCGTAACAATTGGCCATGATCAGCCTGAGTTTGAGGTTCGGGTAACAGTTTTGTCCCAATGATATATGTTAAAAACGCCCAGACATACCATCCAAATAATGATCCAAGCGTACCAACCGCAAGCCCCATCAGACCACCTTGCTGCATAAACCCAATACCACCAGCCAAGCTGGAGAGGACCACGACACCCATGGCTTGGCCCATAGCCCTCTTGTCGGCTTCAACTTCTTCATAAAGATGCACGTCAAGCTTCGCGGCGCGCATCATCCGATCAACGAACGGAGTCATGATAATTTCTCTCCTTCAGTCCCAATCATTTTTTTTGAAGACCGCTTGAGTCAACGGTTCAGTGTCAGTATCCCCGTCCGCTGCCACCGCGCCCCATGCGGTCAAATGGGAGCGCCTCATACCGCTTTTTCAAGTCTGGGTTTGCACTGAGATACTCCTGTACGGCCACCTCATCTGCAAAGATCTCTGGACTGCGTTGACGATAGTCTTCCACCGTCAGGTCATGCGTAGCCAAGAGTGTACTGAGTTTCTCATTAATATCCGCACCGATTTCCTTCATCTTTTCAGGAGACGGCCGCTCCCCTCCTCCATAACTTTGCCCACCTGAAAAATAGCTCGTCATCATTTCGCCAATTTCAATTCGAGCCTTGACGAACTTCCCCACTTCATCTTGCTCCGCTCCTAGACCGGTTCCCACAAATAACAATACACCCAAACAGATTCCTAAACTCACGCGAGTCATAGTCATACGTTCCTCTTTAGTAAGTGATTAATTCATTTGATGAATCCTAGCGATTCTAGCATAACATCTCTGCAGAGTAGGGCACAGACCATATTCAATGAAAATTACACTTTTGACCATCAGGATAGAGAAAAATTCTCAGGTCAACCCAATTCCCGCATTACCCAACACATAACTGCAGAAAAATCGTTACACTGGGAAAATATTTTTATTGAGCGAAGGATCTAACGAATATCTTGTAAACGTCCTTGAGCGCGAGCGAGGTTTATTCGGGCGGCATTGAAATTAAACAAGCTTTCAATTCTATTATCGCGAGCCTTTGCGACGAAGGTCTGTGCATCGGTGACTTCAATATTCGTGGCGACACCGACGGCAAATCGTTTACGCGCCAATTTGACTTCCGTCAGAGCCAACGTCAAGCCTTCTTCCGCTTCTTGCACTTGTTGCTTGGCGGACCGCAAAGAAAGAATGGCGTCACGAACCTCCAGTGAGATTTGATAACGAATGTCCTGTGTCCGAATAATTTCTTGACGGATGCGGCTCCGATTTTCAGAAACCCGACCTTCCCGTTGTCCTCCATCAAAAATAGGAATGGTCATCATGAGTTGCACATTATTGTTCGTGAGCATATTGTTGAGTTTGTTTCCGATCAACCCGACATCTCCCGACGCTTGAAGCGATGGAACCCGTTCGCTTTGCACGGTGCTCAACGTGAGAGCCGCAAGTCGTTCCTTTTGTTTTTGCGCCTTGAGTTCGACACGATTGTTTTCGGCAATTATTAACGCCTGGTCTATAGATTGCTCAGGAACCGAGGCTATACGGAGACGATCAGTCAAGACGAGATCGACATCAAATGAAAGACCAATCGCGCGAATTAAATTAAGCGTGGCGCGATCACGTTCATTTTGTGCGACCAACCAACGTTGTCTGGCATCCTTAAATCGTACATGCGCCCGATTCACATCTAAACTCGTCGCCATACCAGCTGCTCGCCGCTTGGAGGTTAAACGAAGAAGTTCTCGACTGAGGGCCACGTCGGCTTCCCGCGCCTGTACGGCTTCTTGAGCCCGAAGTGTTTCTAAATAGACAAGTCCGACTGTCGCCATCGTATCGCGTTTGGTCACGTCCGCATCCATTCCCGCCACTTGAACACCAATTTTCGCGGCTCGCCACTTTTGAATGAGGCTTAGACTAAACACATTTTGTGTCAGCACGGCTCGAGTTTCATAGAGTCGATCAGGGTCAGCCACCACTGGATCCCGTCCAAACGAACCGAAAAAGAGTCTCCGGCGCGCACCACTCATACGCCCTGAAAGGTTTGGAAGGAGTTCGCCGAGTCGAGTATCAGCCACACTCTGTGCTTCCGTCGTCCGTTCTTTTGATAATCGCACCGTAGGGTTTTGCTCGACGGCGACCGCCATCGCGTCATGCAAACTCAGTCGTAAGATGGGAAGTTGGTCTGACACCTGCCGCTCATGCGATGTCGCCCAACACAGTTGACTTGCACTCATCACCATGCCAAAGACAATGAGGTAGAACCCTTTCAAGGGCATGCGTCGAGATCGCTTCACTCTCTCTTTGTCGGCAACTGAAAAGATTTCTTAAAACGACACGGGGAGGATAGACAGTAGGGGGGGCAGGAACTCAGGTTGATGACAAACAAACCACCACGACACCATTGAGACAATCAGCACAGTCACCCACGCCACTCACGTCATTCCTTGAAGGCGTAAACCAAATGATCTTCCAATGGCTTCACGAGATAGGAGAGAACCGTGCGTTCATTGGTTTGAATAAAAGCTTCGACGGGCATACCAGGCAGCAACGTCTTCCCATTTAGTTTCATTAACTCTTCTTCTTGAATAATCAATCGCGCATGATAGAAACTAGTGCCAGTGAATTCATCATGAGTCAAATCAGCAGAAATGTTTGATATCTTTGCGTATAATTCCGGAGTGGTCCGTTGATGAAAACCAGGAAACCGGACGAGAGCTGTCTGTCCCCCGATCACTTGATCAACATCGGTCGTCTTCAATTTTGCCTCAACGATTAAGTTATCTTCACGAGGAACAATGAGCATCAACGTCTCCCCTGCACTCACAACTCCCCCGACTGTATGCACCTGCATCTGATGAATATATCCGGTTCGTGGCGCACGTATTTCTACACGCTGAAGTTTGTCAAGCGCCGCAACTTTTTCCTCTTGCAGCTGAGAAATTCTAGCACGCACATTCTGTAAATCTTCCAAGATTTTCGAACGAGACTCTTCTTCCAGTTGAAGAATTTGAAGCCGCCGTTCACTCACCGTCTCATGAGCCTGAGCAATTTGCGCAATAAGTTCGCCTCGATCTCCGGATAGTTCGGCACGATCACGCTTGAGAGCGGTAACGTCAGAAGCCGTGACTAAGCCTTCAGGAAGAAGAGGTTCAAGCACAATCAATCGCTCATCAATTAATTGGATATTTTCAGATTTGGCATTTCGTTGAACTTTAAACCCCTCGATCTGTTCTTCGAGTTGAGAAATTTGCTCCTGCAGTTGTCCTTTACGCCCACGCAAAGCCGAGTGTCTTGCTCTTTTTAAGGCACGTTGATCTGATAAGCTACTGGCAATGGAAGAATCATGTTCAGCCTGAATACGCAAATCTTGCGAGTAGGTCAACACATCAACCTCATCTCGTTCGGCCACTAATCGCGCATCCTGTGCCATGAGTTCCCCTAATTCACCGATAATCATGTCCAAATTGGCTCTCACCACCGTATCATCTAAATACACCAATAAATCTCCGGCTTTCACCACATCTCCATCTTGAACATGGATAGCCTTGACAATACCGCCCTCCTGATGTTGAACTCGCTTTGCATTACTCTCCACGACAATCACCCCCGAGGCAATCACCGCGCCGTTAATCTCGTGAATCATCGCCCAACTTCCCACTCCACCGACTAGCAGAAAAATCAATAACACGCTAACGATCAGGTGTCGATTGAGACTGTTCGCAATCTGTTGTTCCGTGTGTTTCATGAAGTCACCGCCGTTAGCATATTGTCAGAATCACGAGCTGAGCGAGTAACTTGAGCGAGAACTTCTGCCTTCGGACCAAAAGCCCCTTGTCGCCCCTCTTTGAGATATAATAGTTGTTCAACTGGTTCGATTGCGCTTGGGCGATGAGCAACCACGATGACGATACTGCCACGAGTCCGCATGGTGCGTATGGCTTCACGAAGCGCCAGATCTCCTGCATGATCTAAGTTTGAATTCGGTTCATCAAGCACAATCAAAAACGGCTCGCCATACAAGGCACGAGCAAGGCCAATACGTTGACACAGACCGGCCGACAGCCGCCCTCCAGCCTCACCAATCACGGTATCGTACCCACACGGCAATGACGTAATAATGTCATGAACATCAGCCAAGCGGGCCGCTGCAATGATGGCATCGGAGGTCGCATCAGGATCAAATCTGCCAATATTTTCTGCGACAGTTCCGTCAAACAATTCAACATCTTGAGGCAAATATCCGATGGATCTTCCGAGCGTCGTCCGATCCCATTGATCGTAGTCCGCCCCATCGAGTCGAACACTGCCTTTGACTGCCGACCACACACCTACCAGTGCGCGCACAATACTCGTTTTTCCGGACCCTGACGGCCCGATTACGCCAAGTCCGTCTCCTGCCTTCAGCTGAAAATGAATCCCTTGAACTAATAGAGTACGTTCTCCTGGTGCAGCAAGGGTTAATTGCTGAACATCCAACGATTGCGTTGGGGAAGGGAGCGCGGTCTTTGGGGCTGTTGTGTGACTAATTCGAAGAGACTCTGCGAGATGTTTCGCTCCCTGTCGAGCAGTCAAAAATCCACGCCAATGTGCGACGGCCTGCTCAACCGGTGCCAACGCCCGTGCCGTCATAATTGAGGCCGCAATCATCACACCGGGAGAGATGTTTTGACGAATCGCCAGCCAAGCACCCAAGGCCAAGACCGCCGATTGCAACATAAAACGAAACGCTTTGATGGTTGTGCTGAAAAATGTCGAATAATCAATCGCAACACCTTGGACTCGAAGATACTCAGCATTATCCTTTTCCCATCGCTGTGTAAAAGCGTTCAACATACCCATCGCGGTCAACACTTCGGCATTTCGCCGCGCTGCCCCAACCATAGCCGTGCGTCGCGCCACACACTCGGCAACGACCTTTGTTGGGTTGCGTGCCAGAACTTCATTAAAAGCAATCAAAATCGAAATGATCAGTGCGCCTGCTAAAGCCAACCAACCAAGATACGCATGAAAAAGAAAGATAATTCCCAAGTAGACAGGAATCCAAGGCATATCGAACAAGGCTGAAGGCCCGGGGCTCGACAAAAATTGACGCACGGAGTCCAAATCCCTGACGGCATCACGACCTTGGACTTGTTCACCAAAACGCAAAGACAGCGTCACATTAGCTGCCAAGCTATTGGCAGATAGACGTTCATCAACCCAGGCAGCAATCCGTGCGAGACAACGCAATCGCAAGCCTTCTAGTAAACCAAAAAAGACGTAAAGCCCCCCTACTAATCCCGATAAGACGACGAGCGTAGGAACACTCCCGCTGGTCAGCACTCGATCATAGATTTGCAACATGAACAAGGGGCCGGTCAGCATTAAAATATTGATCACGAAGCTGATGAGCCCCACAACCACCAATGCCGTTTTGCGAAGCGAAAGTGCCTCGGCTAACGGAGAAGCAAGTGGATGTTTGGATGGAGAAGTCTTCATCATTCAATTCATGTCAATGACAAACTCTTGATATGGCTTAACCCTTTACCATCCTCAGTGTAATTGGATTCTTAACATTGGTAATAAACGACGAGAAAACTATACATAAGGTCTTTACTATACGGACGAGTTATCTTCTGTATTTCAGGGCATCATCACTAATCTTTACCTTGGATCACCATTCCCCATTCGAATGGTCTTTGGACACAGGGAAAAGCAGTAATTTCATCATATCCGCAGGACGCAACAAGAACGGGATGAAATAGCCCCTATCGAAAACGTAACCTTAGACACGACTTACTAAACAACGTTGCCATAAATCTTTATCGTGAAAGTAATTTCCTGACGCGACGACAGCCGAGTGAGAATCAAGCACATACAAAGCATGAAATTTCAGCCGCCTACGTGGATGATAAGAGAGGGTACCTATAACCATCTTCACCTGAGGCTTAGTGATCGTCACAATGTGTTGGCGTTGAAAAAATATTTGCATACCAAATAAATAGGTATTCTCGAGAAAGATAAAACACTTGAATATGAAGGGTTACGTCAGAATACCTATCATGGATCATTTTCAATAGTTCTTTTGTGGTATATCCGATCGCGCCATGACCTGAGCACCATAAGCAAATACGAGGTAATTCCCCTGCTTATAGGAGTGTGCTTATCATGGAATCGTTTGATCTTGCCCTCACCATTGCTTCATGTCTCGTTTTTGGCTGGATTTGGAAAACCACCGTTCAACACTCAAGATAATACGAACGTGATATTTTCTGATTGCGTAAAAACCAAATCTAATCCAACGGAGAATTCACTCCCTATCTTTGTTCATAATTCTTGACCGTAAATTTCATTAGAACTCTATGAATATCAAAATATGAGATAAATAGGATTTGGTGTATTCATTCACGGTAACGGGATGAATACTGAAAACGATACAACTGAAGTGGATGCTTGGTGAATAGTACGCGATGTGGATTGAGAATCAAAAGAGATGAAAAAAGCAGATACTCACAGAATCCGATCGTTCACTAACCGAAATTGGTCAAGGAGCCATTGGCCTTGAGCATTTTTGATCAGCCGATATTCTTCTCGACGATTGTGTTTCCCCCAAATGCTGGTGCTTGTGGCGTTAAAGATCACTAGTGCGGTGTCTCCCTTGGTCCACCCTGATTGAACCTGACCCGTCTGATAGCGGAACCGCAACTGCGACCAAAGGCCACGTACATCTTCCACCCAATCATCTGGTGCACGACCATCACGAAAGTGTTTTGTCGTAAGAGCAACAGCTAAGGTTGGAGCATGTGGAAAGGTTTTTGCCCACCCTTTCACAACCTCACCTGGCACAACAACCTCTTGAAAATCTTGACGATCAGGTGAATTTCTATATACGGCCCAGAACAGGTAGACCCCCATCGCGAGAGTCAGAACTATACAAACAATCAGCTGAGCGAGTGGGCTATGTCGGAGTGAATTCACAATTCTGGCGGTGCATAGATGAGGTTACAGCACAACTTCTGACACCAAGATTACTATTACATGGAGAAAGGGTGTAACGCTATTACTCAAAAGGAGGGATAGGGAAGGAATGGTCTGTCTTACTCGTGTAACTGTTCGATGAAAATTTTAAGCGCTTGTACCTCGGCTTCAAGTTCGGAAATTTTAAACAAGAGATCCCGTTGGTTCGCCATCGTTGCCTTCAACACACATTCCTTAGCAACTAACTGATTTTTCTTCTGATAATCAACTGTAGCTATCTCCAGTCGATATTCGGCATCCAGTTGAGCTTGAACCTGAAGCGGCACATCTGATTGTGCATGCGCACAACGTTGAGCTCGACTTCCCGAAAAAATTGCGCCAGGACGACACTCCACTAGCTGTGCGTAGGCAAGTCTCGTCTTTCCTTGAGCGATCTGAAGCGCTCGTTGATGCTCGACAAGAACTTGCTCGGCTTTCCAGGCTTTTTCCTTCACAGCTTCGCATGTAGCGGTTAAAGGTTCAGCAAGGGCAACATTCCACACCACCCCGCAAACAAAAATCGTGACGACATATATCATTACCTTCATGGAGACTATTCCTCTAAGCAAAATCATTGGGTAGAATCAAATGGGCTTATCATTAGATTGACTCTGCTAAACCATAACCTTTTACTCAGTTTTTATACCTACTTCGTCCATAACAATAGATAATTCAATAAAGCAGGCTCGTATCATTTCCATACTTAATTGTAAATTTAATTGTTCCGACTTCTGATCTTAGCACTTTTCTCTTCTTCGCAACAATAAATACATTTCGACAGGTATCCAGTAATGGTGGAACTCTTTTTTTCTCCCATGGCTTTCTTCTCGAATTCATTTCTCACTTATCAAATTTTTGTTCATTTACCTTGAAGAAACTCGATCACAAAGCTCCACGACCTTTACCTATTAAGTCTGTACATCCACCCTCCCTAAGTTTTAACAGTCGCAACTTAGACAGGCACATGGCCCTGCGTCTTGACGTTAACCAGCATACTGACGGATTCAGTCGTCACCCACTTGGCTTCCGGTAGTCAAGCTGATCGGGCAGGACTTGTTCGAGTAAACATCATCAACCTATTAACAAGAAACCCATTCATTCGCTTGACGATTATCAGGGGAAATTTTCAAACACTCCGAGTAATGCCATTGCCCTCGTGCTCATACACCGTAACGGCACACCATTGTTTCTCTCTGTAAAAGTTTGATGATCGTAAAAAAACGCAAAGAGAGCCACTCGAGTTGATCTCAATCGAGTGGCTCTCTTTATCCTTACGACACATTATCGGCGTCTTAACCTGAGACAAGCTTAGAAATGTAAGTTCAGTCCAATCGTCACCATATGTCCATCGTCTTCAAAGTCTTTGTTTGAGAAATTGACATCTTGAGCCTTCACATCTTCCACCCAGACATAACGGTAGGTTCCATCAACGGACCAACGTTCATTGAGCATAAGTTGAACACCGCCCCCTGCATGTAAACCAAAGCGATGATCCGTATCATCGTCCGTCGGACTGTCCACATCAGTGTAATACCAACCTGCACCACCTAAGACGAATGGGCTGAATCGTTTACCTGGGAGTAAATAGAATAGTGCTGATGCTTGAACAGGAATGGTCACGACATCGTTGTTCCCGAAGTCGTTATCTCGGTAGTCAACTAACCCTTCAATGGCGAGCGTGGGAAGAATATGTGCGCGCACATGTGCACCGCCGTACCATTCATCACCAGCGTCTAACGGGTCATAATATGTGGCATGACCACCAATTGACAGAAAACCTTTGTCGACGTCATCTAACAACCAAGCTGCTGCAGGCTGAGGGAACGAAAAAAGCACAACAGCCATCGTCACAACAGGCAAAACCTTAGACAGCAATATGGAAGACTCCCCCCTCCATCCTTTTGAACGACTGCGGATTGCGTCACACATCATAGCACTCTCCTTGTAATAATAGTTATGAAATTGTGAATGATGAATATCGAGTCACTGATATTCACTGATTGCACCGTAGGAACGTCACGTCAATAATCTTGCCCCCACATTCCTTCTCGCAAAGCCATGGAGGACAAACACCCAGAGAGCCAACTAAAGAGTGATGTTCCAAAACGACACTCAGAGTCTTTTTCATAACATAGAGCTTATGGACCATCTAGTAGACAAATTCACTTGTCCCATTGCCATGTTGTATCATGTTAAATCTGATTTTTATCGTTATTGAAGAAATGGAAGAGAGCGAATGATTACATGCACGTATAATTTTGCATGTAAGAAAATCTAGGAACATGGACAAGGCTTACCCTCCAACGTCTGCTTAACTGATAAAAGCAATTCTTCTCGATCGTAGGGTTTTTGAAGTACCGTGTATGCACCAGCTTCCATAGCCTGATCATAGACAGACCGATCTAGCGAACCCGAAATCATGATCATCGGTACCTGATCACCACATGTACCTGTCGATATTTCCTTCATAAGCGCCAAACCATTCATGAGAGGCATGTGATAATCCGTGATGATCAAATCAAAATCATGCTCATTGAGCAGATTCAAAGCCATGTGTCCGTGTTCCGCTTCCTGACACTTATACCCTTGAAACTCCAAAAGCATAAAAAGGGAAAGCCGAATATCAGGATCGTCTTCCACGATGAGAATATGAGGCGAAGCTTCATGAAATCTTTTCATAGTTATAACTTCCTTTTCTATTTTAACCTTCGACAGATTTGAATGATTCCGACCAGCTTATCTCTACTATAAGGTTGAAAAACCAGGAATCTAGTAGACATCCTTTCGTAAACATATGTGAAAATGTCCGACCCAGGAAATCGAGTCACTGAATCTTGTGATAACTATGGATCGGGAAGACTACGTTTGGCTTGCAGATGTCTGTATCATCAATAGATGATTATCTAAGATGCATTCTTTTCAACCACTGCGGGCATAGTGCAGGCGAGCTGAGAGTCTTCAACCCCAAACAAGATAAACTTTATTCAACCCAGTCAAATGAGGAGTTATATTTAAAAGTAGTGTTTGGGTGAGTTGAAAAGACGCGGCGTCTCGGGTTGAAATGGGTGTTGCGAAACATCCTCAACTCAACCACAAAATAGGAGAGACGCCACGATGCAAAAGGATAGCAAACCACAAGTCG
>BQIU01000016.1 GCA_021603905.1 Nitrospirales bacterium | reverse complement strand
CGCATTCCCCATAAACTCGTCTTTTTCAGCGTCGTTAATCTCTCCAATATATTCAATCAAAGGATGGTCGAGTAGCGGTTGAATAACTTCCTCGAAATAGGCCTGATCTACCGGATCGACCTTGGCGGCAATGCGCAAAGGCATGCCTGCACGTTTCGCCGCTTCGATTGCTTGATCTGGTCGTTTTTCAGGAGTCAGTCTTCCGACAAATGCCAGATAGTCCCCTGATGTGGGATGATAGGAGTATAGATCCTTCGGTAGACCGTGATACACGGTTGATGCCCAATTCGCCCAGGGCAATGGTTGCCGTTGAGCGTGAGAAATTGAGATTAACGGCATTTCAGGATATTGTTGAAATACGGGAACTAACTCGGGTAAATCTAAGCGGCCATGCAAGGTGGTCAGCATTGGAGTCTCACAACGTCGGGCGAAAGGAAACGCCAGGAAATCTAAATGAGAATGAATGAGATCAAAATCATCAGCTGCCTGAAAGGCATTCTCTAACATTAATGTCGTGGGAGCTTGTGGAATGGATACACTAGATCCCTGACGAAGCGCAGAAGTCCCCATCGAACGTAACTGTCCTGCTGTTGTAGAGTCTCCACTAGCAAAGAGCGTCACCTCATGTCCTAATCGAACTAATTCTTCGGTGATATAGGAGACAATCCGTTCGGTGCCTCCATACAATTTCGGTGGAACACTTTCCGCGAGTGGTGCAACTTGGGCAATTTTCATAATTGAGCTCCTGATTGTTGGTGAATGATTATTGAAAGAGACATAGCGTAATTAAAATTTCTCTTTAATCAAGCAACCGACGTGCCAAACCAGAAATAATATGGGGATGAAAAAAAGATGAATAAAATTGATGAGTTAAAACGTTATTCTATGAGGAAGTCATTCACAAACACACCCTGAAACGATGAAAGGTACGTAAATATTACAAATTCATACTGAATATGAATATAGAAATAATAAATATATGTTTTTTTAGGTGTTTTTTTCTTCCCTGTCGTAAAAATACAACCCTTATGTCAACATTTATGAAGGTATTGTCATTCAAAACGATGCTGGACAATGACTTCTTTGGCTCGTTTTTCTGGAATAAGAAAAGTTATCGTCATGAGTATGTAAATTTTTCTTTGAGCATGAAAAATTTACACGTCAGAAAATGAGAGAGTCGTGGGTTATTTGAGTGGAACACGAGTAAGGTGTACAAGTATCCAGGTATCTTCTTTCCTCGAGCGCTATGTGAGATGAATCGCAGTCACTGTCGTGGAATGTTTGGTATCAATCATGCGTAAATCTTAAACCGGTTTATTAAGTAGACTGGGGATATCCGTACCCGCAAGATATATGAAAGAGAATGCTGAGATGGCTGCTGAGATGGCTGATGAGATGGCTGATGAGATGGCTGAGATGTTGATTGGTTAAGGGATATCATCGAGCACGCAAACCTAACGTGAGGTTTTATGGGTAACAACGTCATCGAAATTGGAAGCGAACAGTATATTTTGGCCACTTCGGCTTTAGTCGATAACCAAACTCGAGTCTTGAAGCATGGAGAAACGTTTGGGATTTTTAATCCATACGGGGATATTCAACAGATAGGACGAGGAGGGGAGGGTATCTATCATGAGGGAACTCGATTTCTTTCACGATTTGAATTGAGTTTAGGTGAAACGCATCCCGGTCTGCTCAGTTCGACGATCAGACTCGACAATTCGTTACTTGCGGTAGATTTGACCAATGCCGAATTTCATGACAATGAGCAAACGTTTCTTCCACATGGCACTCTTCATATTTCTCGAGCAAAAATCTTATGGCAAGCTCGGTGTTTTGAAAGGATACGATTTGCCAATTATTCTTTAGAGTCGTTAGTCGTGAGTTTCTCCGTCCTATTTGAGGCGGATTTTTCAGATATTTTTGAGGTACGTGGAGAAAAACGTTCTCAACGGGGTCATGTGTCGGCGTCCTTACGCAATGACAAGAGTGTGGTCTTGCAATACGTGGGGTTGGACGGTATCTCAAGAGCTACGTATTTGAAAGCAGACCCCGTTCCAAGTGAATCAACAACTCAATCATTTCTCTTTGAGTTGGCACTGCAACCAAAAGAGGAAAAAACGTTCGACATAGAGATTGCCTGTGCCGTAAATGATCACGTGCCTGAATCTATGGCATTTATCGCCGCACAGGACCAAGCTGGTGGTGCATTGGAAACAGCCAAGGAAAGATTTTGTACGATTGATACGGGGAATGAACAATTTAACGATTGGCTGAATCGATCGTTTCATGACATTTGTATGATGACAACAGACCTGCCTGAAGGTCTGTACCCCTATGCGGGTGTGCCCTGGTTTAGCACGGTGTTCGGACGTGATGGAATTATTACAGCGCTAGAATGTTTATGGATAAATCCAGATCTTGCTCGAGGCGTGTTAAGCAATTTAGCGTCCACGCAAGCGTCAGAGATATGTCCGGAACAAGAAGCCGAGCCTGGAAAAATTTTGCATGAAACGAGAAAAGGCGAAATGGCGGCTCTCAAAGAAATTCCTTTTGGACATTATTATGGAAGTATCGATTCGACCCCGCTCTTTATCATTTTAGCCGGTGCCTATTACGATCGAACGGGTGACAAAGATTTCATCAAGACCTTATGGCCAAACTTGAATCGTGCGTTGGCTTGGATTGATCACTATGGAGATAAGGACCAAGATGGGTTTGTGGAATATTTGGGGAAAACCCCCAATGGCTTAACGCAGCAAGGCTGGAAAGATTCCTATGATTCTGTGTTTCATGCCGATGGCACATTAGCCGAAGGGCCTATCGCCCTGTGTGAAGTGCAAGGATATGTCTATGCGGCCAAACTGGCGGCATCGAAGGTGGCCACTGTTCTTGGATACACGGAGCAAGCCCAGGAGTTACGTGATCAAGCAAACGCTCTTCAGGCTCAGTTCATTCATAAGTTTTGGTCAGATGAACTGGGAACCTATATTCTCGCCCTGGATGGAAACAAACAGCCATGTCAGGTGCGATCGACGAACGCAGGCCATACACTCTTTACGGGAATCGCGAAGCAGGAACATGCCGAACGCATATATAAAGGTTTGTTACGGAAAGAGTCCTCTTCTGGCTGGGGGATACGAACCATTCCAACTGATGAAATTCGATACAACCCGATGGCGTATCATAATGGGTCTGTCTGGCCACATGATAATGCCTTGATCGCCTATGGAATGAGCCGATACGGATTCACTGATGGCATTCAAGAGATCTTACGAGGTCTCTTTGATATGAGCGTACACTCTGACCTTCATCGTCTGCCTGAACTTATTTGCGGATTTGAGCGAAGACCTGGAGAAGGCCCCATTCTGTACCCCGTTGCCTGCGCTCCACAGTCTTGGGCGGCAGGAGCGGTGTTTTTACTCGTCCAGGCAAGTTTAGGCATTTCTTTTCATGGAGCAGATCAAGAGATTCGATTTACGAAACCCTATCTTCCAGAGTTTTTACCGTCCTTACAATTACAAAACCTTCGTATAGGCAATCTTTCCGCAGACCTGGAGTTCACACGGAAGAAATCAGACGTCATGATTCATGTGACAAGAAAAGATGATCCTCTCAATATTGTCGCCGTGAAGTAATTCTGGTCTGAGAATGACTGTCATCATGAATCGTCTCTCATGTGATAAGAATTCAGGATGACTCGTTCACCCTATCCTGACGTTTCAAATCGTCTCTTCATCACTGTAAAAAAATACGAGTATTCATTCTTATCTCCCTGGCTCACCCATTAATGAGCCATGTCTCTTTCTGCATCGATCGTTAGAAATGAGGAACCTGAAAAACTTTCAGCTATCATGGAGAAAGACTCTAACGGTATAATTTATTGAGTGATAAATAGTATAAGTAGAAATATGTATGTATCGTGAAAAGGAATAGGAAAAAGCATGGATAGGGTCGCAATATTCGCTGATGTGCAAAATATTTATTATACGGTCAAGCAACACTATCAGTGTCACTTTGATTACAGTGTCTTTTGGAGTCAAGCCACTGCCAATAGAAACCTCGTCAAGGCCTTTGCCTATGCAACGGATAAAGGCGATCAAAAGCAGAAAGCGTTTCAGCAGATTTTAGAGAGGGTAGGGTTCGACATAAAACTTACGCCCTATCTTCAACGTCGTGATGGTTCAGCCAAGGGTGACTGGGACGTGGGGATTGCCCTAGATATGCTTGAATACGCCAAACTCGCCGATACCATCGTTCTCGTTTCAGGAGATGGTGATTTCACTGCAGTTGTGAGCAAGGTCATCCAGGAGCATAACGTATCAGTAGAAATTTATGGTGTGCCTGATTTGACTGCATCTTCATTAATCCAGTCGGCCACACGCTTCGTGCCCATTCAAGGGAACATGTTGCTATCGATTCCGACAACGTGAAGACTTGTCCGGAGAGATGGTGATTATACAGAAAGCGACCTATACCTATGAATCCGCAACTTCGCCAAACCCTGTTAGATCTTCAGCGAGCGGATCACGATATGCGTGTTCGGTTGCTGAAAGAAGACAAACTCTTTCAGGGGTATGCCAAAGAAATGGCAACTGTCCATGAACAGAATGCGAAGCACTTGCAATCCATCATTGAGGAATTCGGCTGGCCAGGCCAATCATTAGTGGGAGAAGATGGAGCCAGGGCGGCATGGCTCATCGCTCAACATGCCATCGGACTCCCAGCTTTTCAACGGAACAGTCTCAAACTCATTCATCAAGCCGTGAAACAAAATGATATGTCTGCGTGGACCGAAGCCTATCTGACAGATCGAATTCGATTCAACGAACGACGACCTCAAGTGTACGGGACGATCTTTGATTGGGACGAAAACGACAAACTGAGTCCGTGGCCGATTGAAGATTGCGAGAATGTCGAAAGGCGACGAAAAGAAGTCGGGATGCTGCCTTTAGAGGATGATATTCAGAAAATGCGGGAATCGGCTAAAAACGAAGGAAACCACCCACCAACTAGTTACAACGCTCGACAGGAAGAAATCGAAACTTGGGCCAAGTCAGTGGGGTGGCTCGATACCGAGTCATCAATCTCAGGACCATATCTTCACCAATAACTCTCTCAGGTATTCTGATTCAACAAGCACTGAAAAAGCATTTGTACTCTTTTATCGCTAGGAGATTGCTTGAAAGGATAGACATGCAAATAAAAGCTCAGAGCATACACTTGTACAGTCGCCAGCATATAAGTGGCAGTCATGTAATCATCGCGATGGTGTACCTTCTGATTACCGGCTGTGCGGCACTTGATTCACCCAAGGTGCTGCCGACCGCGACCTCGGTGGACCTGTCTCGCTATGTGGGGAAATGGTATGAGGTTGCGAGACTACCTATGTGGGCACAGCGAAACTGCTTGCGGTCGACGGCAGTATACCGACTACTGGATTCTGGTGATCTTGGTGTGCGAAACGCCTGCGTGACGGAAGAGGGTGAAAGACAAAGCATTGAAGGCGTGGCCACAATTATCGATCAAGAACATCACGCAAAACTCAATGTGGTGTTCGACCAATGGGCTGCAAAGTTGGCGGCATTCTTTCTGTCGTCTGAGGAGGGAAATTATTGGATACTGCAGGTCGATCCGGACTACCGTTATACGGTGGTGGGAACACCAGATCGAGGGTATTTATGGATTCTCGCTCGGACTCCGAATCTTCCGGAGTACACCTATCAAAGTCTGGTCATGTTTAGTCAGGGACTTGGCTTTGCGACGGAGAATCTTATCCGCGCAACGCAGGAGTCTCAATGATGATCTTGGCTGGATAGTTTGTCACTAATTTTCTCGAATCGGTTTCTCTCCTGACATTCAACGCGTGAGCGCGACGACGGCGACGTCGGCGTTCAGGTTGGGGTCGTCGACGATTTCTTTTCCGTTCTTCGAGTTGAAGTAAATGGCCTCCAGGATATGAATGCCCCTGTTCGAGCACAATTCCTGAAAATCAAGAATCGACGGGAACCGCCGATTGGGGGTGTCGTGCCAATCGTAGGCGTACAGTCCTTCTTCTTTGGGAAGCCGTCCCTCACGTAGAAACGTCTCACGCATCGGCGCATGGGCGAAGTTGGGAAAACTCACGATTCCGCGCCGTCCAATACGCACGACTTCCTCGAGTACGCCAGCGACATCGACGATCGATTGCAGTGTCTGCGACAAGAGTGCAACCTGGAAGCTCTGGTCAGGGATCGCCGAGAGTCCCTTGTCTAAATCCGCGTGAATGACGAGGTGTCCCCGTTCAATGCATTCGACGACCTGTTCCTGATCTCGCTCGACGCCTAGAAGCGGCCTGTAGCCCCGGTCACGCAAGATCGAAAGAAGTTCCCCATTTCCACAGCCGAGGTCCACGACACTCGCGTCTTCAGGCATCAGACGGAGAATCATTTTGTAATCGAGACGTTGACCGTGGAAGATGCTTGTTGGTTGGTCGATGCGAGATTCGTACGAAACGGAGGAAGAGTTGGCTGGAGAAGGATCATTGGCGAGAAAGGCGCGGATCATTCGGCCTCCGTCCTCCATGGTGTTCTCCAGTAAAAATGAGTCGTGACCTGCGGGACTCTCAATCTCGCAACTGCTCACGGACTTAGATTGAGCCACGAGTGCATCGACAAGTTGGCGGGACGCTGAGGCCGGATAGAGCCAATCGCTTGAAAAGCTTAAAAACAGCCATCGGCAAGTGGACGGGGCTAGAGTCTTTGCCAGTTTTTGTTTGCTGTCGCCGAGATCGAAGAGGTCCATTGCGGTGGAGAGGGTGATGTAGCTGTTCGCATCAAACCGTTCGACAAATCGATCTCCCTGGTGTGCCAAGTAAGAGCCGACCGAGAAGGTGCTCTCGAAGGCCGAGTCAACCGATCGAGGTTGCAACCGCGTGGGATCGAATTTGGCACGCATCGACTCATCGGAGAGATAGGTGATGTGTGCCAGCATACGCGCCAGTGCAAGACCTGCTTCAGGTGCTGGCCCATCATAGTACTGGCCTCCTGCAAAATTCGGATCGTGACGAATCGCATTGCGGCCCACAATATCGAAGGCAATGCCCTGGGAGCTGAGCCGTGCAGACGCGGCGAGCACGATGCTCGACTTGACGGCTTCCGGGTGATCGATGGCCCAGGTCAATACCTGTAACCCACCCAGCGATCCTCCGATGACTGCATGGAGGCGCGAGATCCCAAGATGGTCAATGAGTCGGCGTTGGACCGCGACCATGTCACGCACCGTGATGATCGGGAAAGCAGCCCCGTAGGGTTGAGTGCCTTCCGGATTCACGAAGTTGGGTCCCGTCGTTCCGCGACAACCGCCCAGCAGGTTTGAGCAGATCACAAAATACCGATCAGTATCGATTGGCTTGCCAGGGCCGACGAGGATCTCCCACCAGCCAGGGGTATCCTGCTCGTCATGTCGAACAACATGCGAATCTCCGCTCAAGGCATGACAAATGAGGACGGCATTGCTGCGCTCATGGTTAAGTGTGCCCCACGTCTCATAACAAGTGGTGACTTCCTTAAGCCGACCGCCATTCTCGAGTGCTAGCGTGTTATGTGAAATCCACGTTTGTGCGTGTTGGAGTGGAGGGCCGATTCGTAGAATGTTCGCATTCAATGGCAGACTCACGACATGGCTTCAGAAGTTGGTCTGGCCTAGCGACTTGCCTGTAGGGCTTGATCCAGGTCGGCGATGATGTCGTCCGCGTCCTCGATCCCAATGGAGAGGCGGATATATTCAGGAGAGACGCCCGCCCGGAGCTGCTCTTCTGGAGTGAGCTGTTGATGGGTCGTCGAAGCTGGATGAATGACAAGTGTTTTTGCGTCACCAATATTGGCTAGGTGGCTGGCTAATTTAACGTTTTCAATGAATTTCTTGCCGGCCGATTCTCCACCTTTAATACCGAAGCCAAGTACGGCGCCAGCGCCGGCGGTCAGATACTTTTTGGCCGTCTTGTAATGCGAATGGCTTTCGAGATTTGGATAGTTCACCCATTCTACACGGTCGTGGGCTTCGAGAAACTTGGCAGCGGCCAATGCATTCTCACAATGTCGCGGCATACGTAAGTGCAAGGTTTCGAGACCTTGCAGAGTGAGGAACGAGGCAAAGGGGCTCATTGCGGCACCGGTGTCGCGGAGCCAGTGCGTCCGCATATGTATGATATACGCAATGTTACCCATCGGACGCAGCACTTCTTCAAACACCGCGCCGTGGTATGACGGTGAAGGCGCACAGAATTCTGGCCAGCGCTCCGGATTATCGGCCCAGGGAAAACGCGCGCTGTCGATGACTGCACCGCCGACATGGACGCCGTGGCCACCGATGAATTTTGTGGTCGAATAGGTCACGATGTCGACCCCGTGTTCGATAGGGCGTAAGAGTATTGGCGTCATCAGCGTGTTATCGCAGATCGCCGGAAGACCCTGCGCATGTGCAGCATCCGTTATCATTTTAAAATCTGGGACGTCGTTTTTCGGATTGCCGATGCTTTCGAAGAAGACGCAACGAGTATTCTCATCGGCGAGCTCAGCAATGTGTTCGGGGTGATCCGCATTAAAAAACCGGACCTCGATCCCAAGATTCTTGAGCGTCGTCGTAAACAGCGTCCAGGTTCCACCGTAGAGACTGGTTGAGGAAAGAAAGTTTTGGCCAGCGTGACAGATGGTCAGCAACGCCGCCATCGTGGCTGACTGGCCCGAGGCAAAGCACAAGGCCGCGGCTCCACCATCCATGGCCGCAAGACGCTTCTCGAGGACGTCGTTCGTCGGATTCATGATCCGGCTATAGATATTCCCGAACTCAGACAAACTAAATAAACTCGCGGCATGTTCAGTATCGTTGAACACGTAGGACGTGGTGGCGTAAATCGGGACCGCACGCGCATTTGTCGTCGGGTCAGGTGTCTGACCCGCATGCACGGCCATTGTTCCGAGACCTTGAGGCTTGTTCTCGCTCATAGCTTCTCTCCTGTCCTGAGTGGAATATAGCGAATCCAAATAAGTACCAGTTGAGCAACCCTTGGATACGATCGTTCTCAAGGCCAAGTTATACTAACGGGCAATCGATAATGGCCACTTAGTAATCCTGTTGATGCCAGCATTACAGGTATCCAAGTACCTTCGTGTGATTACCCACTTCAACCATTGGAAGCTCATTGAATCGGCTATATGAGAAATGAAGTAATTTAAGACGAGCAGAAAAGTACCAAGAAATGACTAGAGGGTCAACGAACGTTCCCATAGTCAGGAAGCTGGCGAGACAAGTAAGAGTGGTTGTTGAGGGAAGAGTATGGACATACGATACGTGTTTGTTTTCAGAACCGACGTAACCTCATGGACGACGAGAAGGAGTGGATGTTTAAGCGGCTGATAAATTTTCGAGGGTTTGCCAGCAAAAACAGCGATAGGGACGGTTTCATGATTTTTAGAACAATGATTTAATTGTCTTGAGAATTTTCTGATTTCTGCATGCGAAATGATGTTGTATCATATCAAATGATTCAAAAGCCCAGCGAACTTGCCAAGAGTTAATCTATGGACATTAACGATACTTTTTTTAGGAATTGGGTAGGATTGGCTAAGAAATTGCGGTAAACTAAGACGTAACAGCCGAGCCATAAATGGCTTCTTCTCTATCTGAAGATACAGCCTGGTGAGTTCACGTGAACATAATGAAAGAAAATTTCCAAATTGGGCAATTCTTTCAACTGGAGGTCGGCGATATTGGCTCGATGTTCAAGGACGACAGGGTTGGAAAGCTCGGTATGTGAAAGAAGTTGACACTCACGAGATAACAGTACGATTTTATCAAGAAATCTATGATGACAGAGGAAAACTTATCGAAGTCCACCTCAAGTATCCGGTAGATCTTGGCCATCAAAAGGTAGAACCATGAGTGAAGTCATTACCCGCCAAATAGTCGTGGATAAACTGGCCGCCTATCTTCAACATGAGGTATCGCTCTCTGTATTGGTTTCGTGGGCAGAATCGGCAATGATGGAAGGTCAGTTTGAGATTACTCATTTCACGGCCATTCGAGACGTGATCGCCCGATTGGGTGTAGCAGATGTGCGAGCATTTGGATTGACATGGGAAGACTGCGAAGAACTCCTGAAGCAACTTGGCTATGCAGCTCACGTTCACATTCAGGCCACCTAGACCAAAGGAGCTGACGTTTCTCGACAACAAGCCAATTCTCCTCTTCCCCCATTTACTTTCTCCCCGTAAACATTCTTGCGAGTATAGATTACTCTATAATTTACGTTTAGGTTTGAATCCTATACCCCTGTACACTTTTCTATGGATTGAGTGGCCTGCTCAAAAGTTAAAGTTTTTGAGGGTTGCCAATATGCAGTGTTCTCTATAGCAGCGAATTCTTTTCTAGACTTTCCTCGGTTATGCCTTATACGTGGAACTATTTTCATAACCAACTATCAACTTCCTCGTCTAACTCCGCCTTGCAGGCTTTGAGTTGTTGATTGTACCGCATGGCACGCCACTTCACTTTTTTTGCAACGTTCTTCAGCCACGGCTTTTTTCGATAGGTCTTTCGCTGATACCCGCCACGCCCTTCATGGTAGGCTAAATATTGTCGATAGGCATCCCACTTGGAAAGCTTCAGGCGTTTCTGCGTCCCGTCCGTATACCAGCCAATAAAATCAATCGCGTCTTCGAACTCATCACGATCGGCCCCCCAATTATCCGTCTCTTCCAGATATTCCTCCCACGCAGGATCCTGAGCTTGCGCATACCCGTAGGCGGACGAGTCTCTCGGTAACGGAATAATCCATAAGAACCACTCACGGGGTGGCTGCGCGTCATCGATGAATCGCGATTCTTGGTGCATGATGGCCATCGTCACAAAGATGGGTGTCCCCCATTTTTCTTGTGCGTCACGAGCCGCTTCATACCAGTCCGTTTCACCAAAGAAAATATGGCAAATGTTATCAGGGTTACTCGGGATATACGTAACGCACCCCGAGAGCAACATGGCGGTGCTGACAATAAGGATTCGTATGATCTGCATGCTTACAGGATTAAATGGATTCCGATTCACGTAAGAGACGTGTTGAGTGAGCATATCAAATGATTTAAGACACTTGTGAACTCAGCACGAGTGAATCATAGGTCAAGCAGTTTTTGCTCATGCGCGCAAACACCTTCTTCAATTTGCTGAAAGCCTCTCAGCCGAGAAGCAGACTTCACGTTCAAACCTTACACACACCAATTGACAAGTTATTTCCGAATGATATCTTAGTGGTATTCATTGGGACACGTTCGTTTCAACATATTGTTTTATGTATATTCCTGATCACGTACTTTTAAAAGAACACTATACCTATGAATATGGCCTAGAAATGGCATGTCATTTTTTCAATCTCAGGGCAAAACATACTGTTCACTGCGTATTCGTAGCCACGAAAGGTGTGGTAAGCATTTCTGTGAAAATTATATTGTGATTTATCGAAGGAAATCTATTTCGCAAAAATGACAGTACAGAAATTTGATCAGTTGATCAAAATATGGGCGGGGAGGGATGTGCGCAATCGCGCCTGATCGTTCGAGCGAAATTGCACGACGAAGTGATTCATTCAATCGAACGCTCGCTCATCGTAACCTGGGATTTGTCGTAAGTGGTTGGCTCGTACGAGGGAGGAATCCTGCTGAGTAAGATGTTCTGCGCGGCTTGTCACTCTTCATATCGAGGGGACTAAAAATAATCGAATGCCTATTGATGGCGAGCAGAATAATCTGCAAACGATTTTAATCTGAACCTCTAGCAATTCTATTCTTTATGAGGAGCGGGAATTGATAGCAGGCAAGATAAGACGTAACCTCTTATTATTCGATACAAATACGAAAGCAAAGCAACGAGAGAATACCATATTACAATTCAACGAATGAAGGGCAACATTTCGAAACATGCGGACTGATCCACTTGTCCTTATTTTTGGAAAATATAAATATATAAAACTAGATTTGACCCCATAAATATGAAAATACAAATATGAAGAAGCTTTCCCTGGGTCACACATCACCTAAGTATTCGGAAGAGGTCAAGGACGATGCGTTGTTCCACTATACAACGGCGGCTGGCTTGCTAGGGATACTATGCTCAAAGCAGTTGTGGTCGACGGCGTACTATTGCGCGAATGATGAATCGGAACTCAGTGCAGCGAGGGGATTCCTGACACCAATAATCCGAAAACAAACCTCTAAAATGATCGACGAAGAGGATTCACGTGTAAAGTTTTTATCAAGGATGGGTGCCAACATTCAAGACCATGCTGATAGGTTTGAAGAAATCATCGTCAACCATACACTGAATGCCTTGTGTATCTATATAACTTGTTTCTGTCGACCTAGTACCGAAGAAGAATTCCATCACGGTCTATTAAGTCAATGGCGGGGGTACGGCGAAGATGGTGGCTATGCGATCCAATTTAGTCGCTCAAAACTGAAAAAGACTGTCGACCTGATCAATTTGTCTCAAGAGACAAATTACGACATTCAAGATGTTCATTATAGTGTGGAGAATCCGTACAAAGCCGAAGTGGTAAAGCATGCCGACGCTTTCATAAATGCTTATCTGGAACACTTGGATGGGGTGATCAACATCAATTGGAACCGTCCTACTCTTAATTCGCCGACCTCAAGCCTGACAGGCGGCCCATTAGAGTCGCTCCTGGACTACTTGGTAAACACAAAGAACGAGCATTTCCGCGAAGAGAAAGAATGTCGACTTAGTTTGTTAGAGACAACCAAAGCCAACTCCGGTGTTCTGCCCGTTGAATACTATAACCGGAATGGACTCCTTGTTCCATTTACGCGAACTCCTGACAAATTTTCTTTGATCGATTGTATTGATTGGGTCATTGTGGGCCCTAGTTCAGGAATTGAGCAGCGCTTCATGTCCTTGAAACAAATGGTCAAGAAAATGGGCCTAGACATCAACATTCGTCCTTCACACATTCCCTACTCGCGTTCGTTGTGACTAGTTGGTAATAGAAAAGGGGACATCCTACTTTTCGTGACGTCCTCTCTTCAGCCACACTGTATCCCCCCACTGAAAAATACCAAGTGTTGGCTTCTACCAAATAGAGTAAAGTCTACGAAAAATCATTCAAAATTGAAAACTCTGAAAAAGTAAAATGTCCCCTTTTCCGCTATATACCAGTCCGTTTCACCAAAGAAAATATGGCAAATGTTATCAGGGTTACTCGGGATATACGTGGCGCACCCCGAGAGCAACAGAACAGCGCTGAGAGCGAGGATTCTAAGAGCAATCATTTCATTATCTTGAGCGGTTCCCGATTTCCGAACGCGATATGTAGGTCATTTTATCAACCGGTTTAAATAAATCACGAACTAAGAGAGAGATGGGGTTGTCCTCACAAGTTCTCATACAACGATGCCGTACTCCATCCTGATATCGCAACCCCAGTCATCCGAAAAATTATTATACGAAGAAATAAAACAGCATCTCGCGAACGTTGACATATTTGGGTTGTTATGTACTATTCCTTTTGTAGGCATCTGTCGACTAATTTCAGGAAACGACCCTGCCTATAAAGATGGCCTAAAAATGGCATGTCTCATTCTGTAATCCCATAGTGAGAAAAATTGTTATCAGTCTAAGCATATGCATTTCGAGTTGTTCCGTGAATTCGCGTAACGAACAATCGTCCGGATTTATTTCGGAAAAATGCGTTTTGTTTATAACGCGAATATGCAGAAATTGATGGAGTGGCACCATGAATGGGCGGGGAGGGATGTGCGCAATCGCGCCTGATCGTTCGAGCGAAATTGCACGACGAAGTGATTCCTCCAACTGAACGCTCGCTCATTATAAACCGGGATTAGTTGTAAGTGGTTAGCTCGTACGAGGGAGGAATCCTGCTGAGTAGATGCTCTGGGCGGCTTGTCACTCTTCATATCGAAGGGACTAAAAATAATCGAATGCCTATAGATGGCGAGCAGAATAATCTGCAAACGATTTTAATCTGAACCTCTAGCAATTCTATTCTTTATGAGGAGCGGGAATTGATAGCAGGCAAGATAAGACATAACCTCTTATTATTCGATACAAATAGGAAAGCAAAACAACGAGAGAATTCCATATTACAATTCAACGTATGAAGGGCGCCATTTGGGAACATGCGCACTGATTCACTTGTCCTTATTTTTAGAAGATATAAACATATAAAACTAGATTTGACCCCATAAACATACTACAATTCAACGTATGAAGGGCGACATTTGGAAACATGTGCACTGATTCACTTGTCCTTATTTTTGAAAAATATAAATATATAAAACTAGATTTGACCCCAATATCTAACCCACAGACCTAACAATTCTTTCTCCCCCTGGAGATTCACCCCCAAGGCCACATAGACGGCTTTACTTTTCACGGCTCCCTCGTGCCGGGATTTCACAAACAAACAATCGAAATAGAGAATCGGATAAACCGCGTCGAGCGGCCGACTCTGCCAGAGTCGGACATCGTCTAAGACCGCATCAGTGATGGTGGAAAGCAGCGTCGGCGACACCTCCGTCCCATAGAGCTCTTCCAGATGACTTTGAATTTCTCGAGTCGTGAGCCCATGGGCATACAGGGCCAGCACCTTGTCATTAAACCCCTCGAGTCGTCCGGACCCACTCGAAATCCCAAAGAGGCAGTTTTTCTCTATATTCAGTCTTGGGGTCAAATCTAGTTATATAATTTCGTTGCAGGGACAGGTAGCTTATTTATAATCTAATTCTTGGGGTCAGACTAGTTATATACAATATTCTTAAAAGGGTATCTATTCAAACCCTCACTAGAAAGATGAGCAAGGCGCTTGCTTCATAATAAACAGTCGGCTCTTTTTTAATCGCGCAGTCGAGACTTAGAGTTGCCTTTTTCCCAAATGGCGAATTCTTTGGATAGCTTCATGCCCAGTTCGACTTGCACAATGAATTGTGCGCCTTCATCAATCTATAAGCCTGTGATATCCAAAAACACTAAAGGAAAAGGGGACATTCTCCTTTTCTTGTCCATATGACATATGATCCAGCTAGCGTCTTGCCAGGCAGACCCTATTCGGCACATAGTGCATACGCGGTGACTTGACGTGACGACGCTCCTCCATTTGTTACACCCACTTGCCAGGCTTGTGCGGGGTTCCCATTCGCATCGCTCGTGTCTTGAGGAAATTGTTGAGACACGCGAATGGTGTCATCTCCAATTCCGTGAAAGCCGCCTCCCAATACTTTCTTGTCGACTGCGCATGTGGCGGTGATCACCGTAAACGCACCCGGTACGGCCTCTCTGGTCGTGACGATCTTCTCATAGCCGACCAACCCGGTGCAGCTGCTAGCCGCCATGAGTAGCAAACAACCTGTAGCGAAATAGATCCGGGAGGCTTTGAATCGTCTTTTTGTTTTGTGTGAAGTCCTCATTTTCAGAAGTACCTCCGTGTTGGTTTATATTCCGCGAGGGAGATGGCCCAGATAAGTATGAATACGCGGAATCTTTTGCATCCAAGGACTCAGAAGCTGTTGCAGAAGAATTTTTGCAGGTTGCAATAAAAAGTCAAGCCCAAAATGCTTGGCTTTCCTTTTTTCGTCTCTTTCGGGAAATAGGTCTTGAGGTCAGATCTAGTTCTATGCAATATTCCTGTAAGGGAATCTTTTCAAAGTATCGCCAGGAAAATGGGCAAGGTACTTATTTTGCCTGACATTTGTCCCTCAAATCGTTTCAATTCCACGTAGTGATATGCTTTAATTGCCCTTGGCAATTAAGGTGATCTCTGGTAATGTATATACAAATGAAATGCACGAGAAGGTATGGAAATGAGTGCACATAATCTATTGCGTAAGGCTAAACCCGTCAATGTTCGAGAAGCGCAGGCCCAGCTCTCGAAGCTGATCAAATCGAAATCTCCTTCGATGGTTCTCTCCCATGGCAAGCCGGTTTCATTTCTCGTTCCTTATGACGACATGCTGGATTTAGTAGAAACCCTTGACGAATTAAAAGACAAGAAAATGCTCGGCGAAATCGAACGTGCGCGAAAGGAGTATTTACAGGGAAAAGCCGTTCCGGCGGAGCAGCTCTTCAAGAAAATGGGTTTCTAGATGGCGTACGAAATCGTCTTCCCAAGTGAACGGGTTGAGCGCCTCTTCCAAAAAGTCTTAACAAAGATTCCTCCCGACTCCCAAGAAGCCATCATTGGTGCCATTCGATCACTCAGTACTCATCCACGACCGCAAGGTAAGCGCATTAAAAAGTTATCCGGCGAGCTGATTGTGTCACAATTTGTTGCGCAGTATAGGCTGCGGGTGGGTTCGTACCGCGTGTTATACGATATTGACGACCAACGGAAAAAGGTTGTGCTCCTGAAACTCGCAAAGCGTGATGAGCAGACGTACAGCTGACATATAATCGCTCTCTTGCTTATTTATAAAATTGCTTGTTTGTAAATCCGATGTTTTAGAAAAGGGGACATTCTCTTTTTCTTGTCAATATGACAGATGATCCAGCCAGCTTTTTGCCAGGCAGACCCTATTCGGCACATAGTGCATACGCGGTCACTTGGCGTGGCGATGCCCCTCCATTTGTCACGCCCACTTGCCAGGCCTGTACGGGGTTCCCATTCGCATCGCTCGTGTCTTGAGGAAATTGTTGGGACACGCGAATGGTGTCATCTCCAATTCCGTGAAAGCCGCCTCCCAATACTTTCTTGTCGACTGCACACGTGGCGGTGATCACCGTAAACGCACCCGGTACGGCCTCCCTGGTCGTGACGATTTTCTCATAGCCGACCAACCCGGTGCAGCTGCTGGCCGCCATGAGTAGCAAACAACCTGCAGCGAAATAAACGGATGATGCTTCGAGTCTCATTGATGATTTCGGTACATTCTTCATTCTCATAAGTACCTCCGTTGTTGACTTACACTCCCCGAGGAGATGATCTGGATAATATGAGTACGCGTAATCTTTTCTATCCTAGGGCACGGAACGAGTTACAGAATTTTTGCAGGTTGCAATAAAAAGTCAAGCCCCCAACGCTTGGCTTCTCTTTTTCTCGTCTCCTTCGTTCGCAAGCACATGCCGGCTCTACTTTCCACGTGCCTCGGCGGTGGAACCTGACAGCCACGAACGGGGAGTAGAAACAGCGATTAGTTGTAGGGGGACAAGAGGAAGTGGTCAAGACGCTTGCTTCATAATAAATAATCGGCTCAACTTTTTTAATTTGTAAGACCATATTTCCTTTATCTCTCTCCCGCGCTCTTTTAGCCACTTTCCGCTGTCAGCCTCGATGTTGACGTTCAATAGAATTTTGTCTAAGACTAGTTTAAATAGGGAGATATGCTTTATGCTTGAAGTTGGTGCTTATGATGCAAAAACCCACTGGCCGCAATTACTGGAGCATACTCAAAAGGGGAAGCATTTCGTCATGACGAAGCATGGGAGACCCGTGGCTGAACTTATCCCCGTAGCTCGGAATGATGGTAATGCCGTGCGTCGGACGATCGGCAATATTCGATCATTTCGTGAGACCTTGCGTAAACGAGGGGTTGCAAGGATTACTCAAGACAGACGAAGGACTTTGTGATCTGGCTCATCAGGGGCATCGTTACTGATGTTGTTTGTGCTGGACAATTCTAGAAGAAGGGGCAAGGTGTCTGTTTCATAATAAACAGTTGCGCTTCCCAATTGGCTAATGCTCTAAACACAACATGCCCGGTTCAACCCACTTAATAGATTACCCCCTTTCATCAACTCTCTATACCTGCGATATTCAAAACATGCGCAACTCTGATACCTAGGCCATTGTTCAGCGGGGTAGGGGCCAGCTAGACTGAGGCCTGACAATTTCAGGGAATAAATAGGTTGACTGAGACTCCTATTTTATCGGCGACAAGATCAAGCAGTTCTTTCCCTCGACCTCTCGGCGTCACTCGAACTGACGCCGGTCACGATGATAATTAGAATCTTAACGGCTTATAGGGGTGATCATGTTTGAAACCATTCGCAACAGCGAAGGCGAAAAGATCGACTACACCTTCCACGCGGGCGAGAAAGGTGCGAAGGTCATGGTTGTTCTCGGGCACGGGGTCACGGGCAATAAAGATCGTCCGTTCGTCGTGGCGCTGGCCGAAGCCCTGTCACACGACGGGATTCCGACACTCAGGGTGTCGTTTTCCGGCAACGGCGATTCGGAAGGACGTTTCGAAGACTCCACGATATCCAAAGAAGTGAAAGACCTGGGCTCCGTGTTCGATGCACTTGACGGATGGAATATTCTGTATGTCGGTCATAGCATGGGCGGAGCCGTCGGAGTGCTTCGGACCAGCCAGGACAATCGCATTGTCGGACTCGTTTCACTCGCCGGCATGGTTCATACGGACGCGTTCTCGCAGCGCGAGTTCAGCGACGTGACACCGGATAAGGGCTTCATGTGGGACGAGCCGGCGTGCCCGCTGTCGCAAGTTTTTATCGATGACACCTCTGCTATCGGAACCGTCGTTACCCGTGCTCCGTCGATTAAGGTTCCCTGGCTGCTCGTCCATGGAACTGCGGATGACGTCGTTCCACTCCAGGACTCGCTCGACATCTTCGAGCGGGCCAATGACCCCAAGCAGCTTGTCCAGATTGAAGGTGCCGACCACGTATTTTCCACGCACACACCGAAGATGGTCAAAGTTGTCCACGAATGGGTTCGAGGGCAGATCGGACGCACGTAGTTGCTGCGGATGAAGGAAGGGACGTCAAACGTATTTGATGATAAAAGGGTGATGTCGTGCTCTTTGCTCTCGGCTCCTGTCAATACGGATTCTGAGGCCGTTTCCACCTTCTCTATCAAAAGAAGGGTGGGGAAGAGTCATTGGGGCAGAAATGAGGTATGCCGATAACGCTCAAGACATTCGAGATTCTCTAGCTTTATGAAAACTCTTGAAAGAAAATTCATTTTTGTCAAAAGTATAGTACGCTGAATAATTCACTCGTTATCGCTTTGATCTCTGGATTGAGGTATGATTCTGTATGATGAAGAAAGATATTTCCTATCTTTTTGCTTGTATGTGCGGAATTCTTTGGCTTGCGAGCTGCACGACGGTTACTGAATTAACGGTTCAGCCTGAGTCGCCGGAAGTGCTGCTGGTCGATATCACCCCGCTAGACACCACGATGTTTGAACAACGCTTGCAAGTCGACTTGCGTGTTCGCAATCCCAATGATTTCGATCTCGAAGTGACCGGTATTGATTTTACCCTACACCTCAATGATCAACGTCTCGCCCGAGGACTGTCGAGTCAGGCGTCGACGATTCCACGACTGGGAGATGCGGTCATTTCGGTCGAGACCACCACCTCCACATTCGATATCTTGCGACAATTCCTCACTCTTCGTGAACGTCAGGATGTCGATTATCAGGTCGACGGAGTGCTGTATGTTCAAGGGGCACGCTTACCATTTGAAAACAAGGGGATCCTGCTGGATAGTGAATAAACTCATGATATTATTAGGGGTCAGACGCGAATTTCTATCGACAAAAAACGGCTTGGAATACAATCAGGATATAGGTTGCTAATTTCGTGATAAGTCGTTGACTGAGCTCTTTTGATGCCCACCAATTGAATTCTATGTTGGTACGGATTATACCGTTTCGACTTTGTCAGGGCAGGCGGTATCTATTTATCTGCTGCAATTCGTTATTCGAGTTGATACATCTCGTGGCAAGTGACGCATTTCGTGGTGATAGCCGATAAGCGTTGAAGGACATCCTGCGATGTTGTCCCGGCAAGTATGGTATCTGCCAGTTCATCAAAGTCACGATGTACCGACATGCCGAGCTGCTTCATGGGAAGAGGAAGTTTGAGTATAAGTCCTGGATTGTCATCAACCGCCATTTTCATCCCTGCCGATCGGGCAGCTGACGCGGCCAGAGCATGTCCTCGAGGCTGGTCAGTCTCACTCATGCCTGTCACGACTCCATGAACGGCCTGTAACAGTTGCCGCATTTCCGCCAGAATAAAGTTTCGTTCGGCTGGAGCAAGGTGCACGATTGTTCGACTATCGGCAGAAGGGGTCGTTGTCCCATTGACAAAAAGCCAGCCCAGCACACCGGCGCTGATCAACCAGATTGCCAAAGCAATAGGACCAATGTTTTTTGAGAGCACTGTTGAAATTGACAATTGGAGTTTCCTTATTCGTTTTAGTCATGCGTGGATTATTATCTTGAGGATATGGACCTTGCTGTTTTGATGACTCAATTCGTTTCCGGTCATCTATTGAGGCATTGTTCTACATGATCGATGATTCTGACTGTCCCCCTTTTCCCCATTTCTACTCATTGTTGTGGACGTGACCAAGATTTCTGAAACATTATCCAGGCCGCATCATATGGAATGTGCATATCTCTTGCCAATACGTTGTCAGTGAGCGTCACGACATTGACTCTGATGTGGGAGAAGATAAATTTTCATCCATAGAGAGGGGAGCAAAGTTCATTTCTTTATCTTTCGAAACACTCCATGCTCTGCATCCACTTATTAAGACTGCAAATGGATTGATTGGAGAATTACCTAATGTACCCTGCTATGAGTTGTGGTGATCATGCCTCTTGTGTTGCTGAGTACCCAGAAAAAACCCAGCAGAGCCATGAACGATGAGGGAGCCTTTGAATACTTTGGTGAATAACTGTATGGTTTCCATTATCTCTCTGAAGTCAGGACAGGTGGCATTCACCTTTTTCTTAATGTGGAGATGTTATGAAGAATCTTAGCCCGTTCGCAGGAAAACCAACCGAGCCTTCCATGCTTGCCAACATACCCCGATTGGTTACCGCATATTATACGGGTCGTCCAGATCATTCGGTGCCAGAACAACGAGTGGCATTTGGGACATCGGGGCACCGCGGATCTTCTTTAAGGCTGTCGTTTAATGAAGCGCATATTCTTGCTACCACTCAGGCGATATGCCTCTATCGTCAGCACCAGCAAATAGATGGTCCGCTTTTTTTAGGGATGGATACGCACGCGCTCTCAGAGCCTGCCCTGGCCAGTACGCTTGAGGTCCTGGCGGCCAATGGTGTCGTGGTGATGGTCGATCACCAAAACGGGTACACGCCGACTCCAGTCATCTCCCATGCGATCCTCACCTACAACAGTGATCGCAAAACGGGTTTAGCTGACGGCATTGTGATCACCCCATCCCATAATCCCCCTGAAGACGGAGGGTTTAAGTATAACCCGCCACATGGCGGTCCGGCCGATGCCGATGTCACCACCTGGATTGAAACGAAGGCCAATAAGTTTCTCGCGGACGATCTTCGCGGGGTGACCCGCATCTCGTATGAGAAGGCCATGCGGGCCTCAACCACGCACTTACATGATTATGTGGGTGCGTATGTGAATGATTTACGTTTGGTGATCGACATGGAGGTGATTCGTCATGCACAACTGTCTATTGGCGTTGATCCGCTTGGCGGAGCAGGGGTGGCCTACTGGGGACCGATTGCTGAGCGATATGGATTCCCGGTCACGGTTGTGCATGAAGACGTCGATCCGACGTTTCGTTTTATGAATCTTGACTGGGATGGGAAGATTCGCATGGATTGTTCTTCCCCCTATGCCATGGCCGGGTTGATTGCCTTGAAGGATCGTTTTGATATTGCCTTCGCCAACGACACCGATCACGACCGACATGGAATTGTCACGCGTAGTGCGGGGCTAATGAATCCCAACCATTACCTGGTTGTGGCTATTTCTTATCTTTTTGCTCAACGCTCAGGCTGGCGAAAGGATGCGGCGGTTGGGAAGACGGTGGTGAGTAGCAGTATGATTGATCGGGTAGCGGCCAAGTTAGGACGGCGTCTGGTTGAAGTGCCGGTCGGATTTAAATGGTTTGTGAATGGGCTGATTGATGCGTCTATTGGTTTTGGGGGGGAAGAAAGTGCTGGCGCATCTTTCTTGCGTCGTGACGGAAGCGTGTGGACGACTGATAAAGATGGGATCATTATGGACCTGTTGGCGGCTGAAATGATGGCTAAGACCGGGCGTGATCCTGGACAACTCTACCTCGATCTCACCAATGAACTGGGCGTTCCGGTCTACGAGCGGATTGATGCACCGGCCACTCCTGCACAGAAGGGCATTCTTAAGAAACTTGCGCCGCAGCAGATTCAGGCATCCGAATTAGCCGGAGAAAAGATTACCGCCATCCTGACGTCAGCGCCGGGAATAAACAGTCCTATTGGGGGGTTAAAAGTGATGACGGAGAACGGGTGGTTTGCTGCTCGCCCGTCGGGCACGGAGGATGTGTATAAAATTTATGCGGAAAGTTTTCGCGGCGAGACGCATCTCAGGCAAATCCAGGAGGAAGCACAGGCTCTGATTTCAACCGTGTTAGAGAGCACATCGTAATCAGGTGAGGAAGCTAAAGATTGGGAGTAAGTCGTGTGTTCAAAATTATGGGCTGTTTTAATTTTCGGCAGATGCAACTTCCTGAAAACGCTACTCATCAGTTGATTTCTTTGCTTCGAAAATTTCGTATAATGGTTGGAGTATTGCGTTCGTTTAGGTATTGTAGACGGTCAGTCTTTATCAATTATTTTTGTATATAAGGGGACTGCTTATGGCAAATGAAGGCTATCATGAGCCAATTTCAGAATTAAGTGATGAAACGCGGGACATGCATCGAGCCATTACATCATTGATGGAGGAGTTGGAAGCGGTGGATTGGTATAACCAACGAGTCAATGCTTGTAAAAACTCAGAGTTGAAAGCCATCCTTGCCCATAACCGCGATGAAGAAAAGGAGCATGCGGCAATGGTATTGGAATGGATTCGACGACAGGATTCGACGTTTAGTAAAGAGTTGAAAGAGTATTTATTTACAGAAAAATCTCTCGCTCACGATTGAGCTAAATCTTTCGCCATTCTCCAGCGTTCCATGACTTTCTCCTGAGTTTTAGGCCGTATCTTCCATCACGAGTAAGGTGATGGAAGGATAAGTAAGTGCATGAATTCCACTCATCTACTTATTCGTGAGTGGATGTCATTGGTTCTTTACGACGATACCAGATCAGAGGCGAAGGTGGATTTTGATGTTATGAATATGTCACCCTGTTTGGACTCGTCTTCGCCTACTCGGAGTCGAGGTCTGTTGGTCCCAACGTTTCTTCACATTCGGAGGCAATCGTGAGCCGTGATTCCCAACATGTTGAGCTGGATACTCTTTGGGAGGAAATCCGGCAACATATGGGCGTGTGTCCGTCTTTTTTTAAATTGGCCAGCGCAGACCCAGCTCTTGCACGAGGTTTATTTGATCTTGCGAAGTTTGCCTATCTGGAAAGTCCACTTCCCTCGATCTTCAAGGAAAAGCTCTTTACTTATCTTTCTCGTTTTTGTGGGGTTCGTTATTGTGTGACCCGACATGCCGCATTTCTTGTCGGACGCGGACACATCGCCGGTGATTCCGACTGTTCCCCAATCACGACCGACGAAATCTTGGCACTTCTCACAGAGCCCTTCCCCGAACGTGACGAACTTCCCAAAATTCTATCTGAGATCGAAGTTTTACCTGCCCCGTTTCAGGATTTTCCATCGTGGGATTCTTCGATAGGAAGACACCTGCGCATTGCCTGTGCCGTCATATTCATGGAGGCAGAACACGTCACTGAATGGTGTGCCGCACTGCGTCGTCTTTTCTCTCCTCAAGTCTTCCAACGACTCATGCTATTTCTGGCCTTTGTGCGCATTGCTCATTTCTGGACACAGGTGCACGCGCCTGTCGAAGGGAATATTCCTACGGCCAGTGAATTGGCTTCGTTCGATCATGATTCCGGAACACATACGCTCCCTCCATTGTTTTTAGAAGAGGATCTAGAACTTCTCTTTCAAGAGCAACGTTTGTTGATCGCACCACTTCTGCAAAACGTTCACGAAGCGATACGCTTTGAATTAGGGCCGAAGCTTCAAGCTGAACTCCAGGAATTACGTACGACTCAAGTCTTGGCTCAAGCACTGAAGAAAAGTGAAGCTCGGTACCGCGATCTCTATGAAAATGCACCGGATATGTTCTGCTCCATTGACGTCGAAACCCAGATGGTTGTCGAATGCAATCAAACCCTATTAGAAAAAATCGGTTTTACGAAAGAAGACGTTATTGGAAAATCAGTGTTTCAACTGTACGACAATGGCTGTCTGGAGAATGCCCGGCTGAGTTTTGAGCGGTTCCTCAAACATGGATTTATCCACGGGTCAGAATTGAAACTGCGGACGCGTAATGGAAAATCTTTGGACGTCAGCTTGAGTGCCACGGCCGTGCGTGACGATTCAGGGCGAATCATTGCCACTCGTTCGATTTTTCGTGATATCTCGAAACAGAAGAACCTGGAGGATCAACAGCGATTAATATTTGAATCGTCACCTAATGGCATTTTGGTCGTCAACGAAGACGGCTTAATCCTCAAGGCAAACTTCAGAATCGCAGACTGGTTAGGCTACCGCCATGAGGAATTGGTGTCCACGTCCATTGAGCAACTCGTTCCGGAACGGCTGCACGGTGAACTTCATCGTAACCTTCATGATATATCGTTGAGACCACAAGCTCGAATCGCAGAACATGGTCATGAGCTGTATGGGCTATGTCAGGATGGAAGGGAAATCGCGTTAGAAGTCTTTTTTAATCCAATGAGTCGAGAATACGACGGGACCATTTTAATAAAGTTCATAAATGTCACTGAACGTAAACGAGATCGAGAGGTGATTCGCCGTACTAACGTCGCACTTCAAGAGCAATTCAATTTGACTAAAACCATAACTGATAATGCGTCAACGAGTCTCCTGATGATCGATATTACCGGACTGGTAACCTTTGCCAATCCAGCTACTGAAGCGGTACTGGGATTCAAGCCTCATGAGCTGATCGGTAATAATTTACATGACATGGTCCACCATACTCATGCTGATGGGACCCGATATCCAATGAGTGAGTGTCCGATAACTGGGACTCTCCTGGACTCCGTGCTCATTGGCCATGAGGATGTGTTCATCCATAAACTGGGCCATTTCTATCCTGTACGATGTAATGCCAGGCAAATTTTTCACGATGACGTTCCCGTGGGAATTGTCATCGAAGTCCAAGATGTGACAGAGCTTCAACGCGCTGAGGAAGATCGTCGTCGCTTTACTCAGGAACTGGCACGTCAGGTGAATGACCGGACTGAGGACTTGGTCCATTCTCAAAAACGTTTGCGAGAGTTAGCGATTGAATTGAATGTCACTGAGCAAAGAGAGCGTCAGCGAATTGCGACTGAACTTCATGATTACTTGAGCCAGCTGTTAGTGGTCTGCCGATTGAAGTTAGGACAGATCAGGCAAGTCACGGATGAAGAGTCGCAAGGACTCAATTTTGTCAAAGAGACCGAAGATGTTCTTGATCAAGCTCTCACGTACACACGAACCTTAGTTGCCCAGTTAAGCCCGTCAGTTCTGTTTGAATTCGGACTCATTTCGGCTTTGCAATGGTTGGCTGGTCAAATGATTCATCAAGGATTGAAGGTGGACGTGAAATGTGAGAATACTCAAGATCTTGAGTTAAAAGAGGAACAGAGTATTTTGCTGTATCAGTCGACACGAGAACTTCTTCTCAATGTGATAAAACATGCCGGTACTGACCAGGCCTCACTCTCTCTTCACCGGTTCGAGGATCGTTTTCGTATTATGGTGCGAGACACGGGAAAAGGGTTTCCGGCTACTCAAAAGAAACTGACGAAAGAATTCACTGATCAAACGCTCACTTTTGGTCTCTTTTCTATCCATGAACGGATGCTGACCCTTGGAGGATCATTCGAAATTCAATCGGAACCGGGACAAGGAACCGTTGCCAGTCTCTATTTTCCTTTACAGAAAGAATTTAACGCACCGACAAAACTGCAAGAAAAGAGAATTGTTCAGAGGAAAAATCAGGATTTTATGATAGATCATCAATCGGACGCTGCCGTGCAAATGGTGAAATCCTCTATGTCAAAGGTACGGATTTTGTTAGTCGATGATCATGTCATGGTTCGGGAAGGATTGCGAAAAATATTGGAGACACACGAGGATCTGGAACTTGTCGGGGAGGCGGGGAACGGGGAAGACGCGGTAGAGCTGGTGAAACGGCTGAAGCCGTCTATGGTGATTATGGATGTGAATATGCCTAAATTGAATGGCATTGAGGCAACGGCTCGAATCAAAGCGTATCATCAAGACACGATCATTATCGGGTTATCAGTTAATACCGATAGTGAGAATCAACGAGCCATGTTAGAAGCTGGTGCCATCGCCTTGCTCCCCAAAGAAGCTGCAGTAGCAGACTTGTATCACACCATTCAAGCAGCTTCAAAGTCTCAACTGTAACTATCTATCGAGTTTCTTTGCCCTATCGATTTGGTCTCATTCCAGTCTATCGACATCGATGTCGTCACCCAGCATTCCTCCTGAAGTTAAAATGCTTTGATTTCATGACTTTATTCTAGGTCTGAGTCGTGAGTACTTGTTCTCATTTTCAAAACGACAAAGTTTTTTTATTGTTTCTGGTTTGCCTGTCACGAAGCGATGCATGAAAAACGGGATCTTGTCTCTTGTTGCATGACATTGGTATTCATATTTTCAGATTGTTTGATTGTCAATCTAGGTAGATCGTCATTCTCTGCTCCTCTTTTTAGCACACCTCGTTTCACCGTTTTCTCACGCCACGCCATGAAATAGTCTTTATTGGCGGGCTTCTCAATCCGATAACTATAGAGAAGACTATCCAGATTTAAACTGGAACGGTCGGATTTTAACCTATTCATTCTCTTGAATGGCTAGCGATTAAGCCAGAATTGGATATTGAGAATCAATGATGCGCCGTGGTGATGACGTGAAAAGATTCGTGTTTCTTTGGCCTTACCTTCTCTTGAGCGTGAGTCTTGTTCTCAGTAGCTGTGGTCCTGAGTCTACGTCTCAGGATGTTGAGTCCTATCTTGCTGTATCTCTGTCTCTTGACTCCAATAATGATCTAGAGCCGATTCAACCTATTCCGTTAACGATCTCTCTTGACCAACAAAAAGTCAGACTTGGCGATCGTCTCTTTCATGACCCACGATTGTCTCATGACAATACTATTGCCTGTTCCAGTTGCCATGATTTGACGAAAGGGGGAACGGATCAAGCGTACCGTTCTACTGGAATCAAAGGCGCGATTGGCGGCATTAATACTCCAACCGTTTTTAACAGCGGTCTGAATATACGACAGTTTTGGGACGGTCGTGCTAACACGTTAGAAGACCAAATAGACGGTCCCACCCAGCACCCTGCGGAAATGGGTTCCACGTGGCCAGAAATTATTGGCAAATTGCAGCAAGATGAATCATATGCAAAGGATTTCTCCACAATTTACGCCGACGGTATGACTGCCGCAACAATCAAAAATGCGATTGCCACATTTGAGCATTCGCTCCTGACGCCTCATTCGCGGTTTGATCAATATTTACGTGGAGAGCAAGATGCGATCACGTCGTTAGAGAAACGGGGATATGCACTGTTTAAAAATTATGGATGTGTGGCATGTCATCAAGGAGCGAACGTTGGCGGTAATCTCTTTCAACAGTTTGGTCTATTCACTGATAAGGATACTGGGGATGATCGTGTTGACCGTTCTCCAGCTAAGACGGATGATCACGAAAACCATCGCCACATGGTCAAAGTTCCAAGTCTACGAGTGGCAGTCCTCACACCTCCCTACTTTCATGATGGCTCGGCTGCCACGCTTCCAGATGCGGTCAGGAAGATGGCGAGGGTTCAACTGGGACGACATCTTACTGAAAAGGAAATCGCGGCAATTGTCGCCTTTTTGTATACCCTCCCTGGCCAGTATCAGGGCCACGATTTATGAAACGAATTGGCACAAAACATATCTTACTTCTCCTAGGGATGGTTGCGAGTCTCACCTTTCTCTATGTGCAAGTTCAAATGCAGAACTCACAACAACATCATCAACGGATGCTGGTTCTTCAAAAGCTCAATCATTGGGAAAAGACACTCACTCAGGATATTCTGCGAATTCAAACAGGGTTATTGGCTCACTATGATACCTTGAAGACTAATATGCATCAGTTATGGACTGGGTATCATCTTCTCAGTCAAGGCTCATTGGCTATGATCTCGTTAGATGTCCCAGAGTTATCAACTCAGTTAGCGTCCTATGCTCATCGTCTAGAGCAAAAACAGGAACAGCTTCAAAGGTTCACGACAGAATATTCTACGTTGCGTAATTCGTTAATTGTTTTCCCCTTGGTAATGGAGGAACTCCTTATCAAGATGGAACAACAGCGCTTACCGTTGGCCTACACACAGCAGATCGAACAAATATTGAATGATGTATTGTTATATATCAACCGACCGGAGCACTCAAAAACAAAAGAACAGCTCATGGTTCTCTTAACGAAATTTCAAAGCCAAACAGCTGTCGATGGGAGAGTGGTCCAGGAAAAAATGCGTGACGTTTTCGCGCATGTGGATATTATTTTAAGACATCAGGACGTGGTGAATGGCCTGGCACGGAATTTACTTACCTCTGGTTCTGATCGAGTGTTACGGCGCCTCACTCATGATTATGTTGCACATCGGGAGGCCAGTGAACAGGACCGTGAGCGGTATCTGATCGTCATGTATCTTCTTGGTATTCTGTTTATTGGATATGTGGCTTTTTTATTTTTGAGGTTACAATTGTCCACTCAAAGCTTAGATCGCGCGAATAACGATCTTGAACACCGTGTGACAGAACGGACTGAAAAATTAGCTTCCGTCGTAAAGATCTTAGAAGCTGAAGTCTGTGAGCGGGCACGAGCCGAAGAACAGCTCGCCCTGGCTCGTGATAAAGCCTTGGCGGCGATGGAGGCGAAGTCCGAATTTCTGGCCACGATGAGTCATGAAATTCGAACACCGATGAATGGCGTCATTGGTATGACCGGACTTCTGTTAGAAACGCCGTTATCTTCCGAGCAGAAACATTATGCGGAAATTGTTCGATCTTCTGGAGAAATGCTGTTGACGGTGATTAACGATATTCTGGATTTTTCAAAAATCGAATCAGGAAAACTTGAATTTGAAACGATTGATTTTGATTTACGGGTGGCGCTGGAGGAAACGTTAGAAATCCTGGCTGAAAAGGCTGCAACAAAAAAACTAGAGCTTGTCGGGTTAGTTTTTGCCGATGTGCCAAACATCGTGCAGGGTGATCCCGGCCGACTACGTCAAATCCTCATCAATCTGATTGGCAATGCGATTAAATTTACCAATCAGGGAGATGTGACCGTTCAAGCCTTGCACGTCAAAGAAACTCAAGAAGACGTGGTCGTTCGTTTTGAGGTGACCGATACTGGGATTGGGATTGCGCCCGACGCTATTGAACGACTGTTTCAACCGTTTTCTCAGGCGGATAGTTCGACCACTCGGAAATATGGCGGGACAGGGCTCGGGTTGGTGATCAGTAAAAAATTGGTCGAACAAATGGGTGGAGAGATGGGCGTGAAGTCAACGCCAGGCCAAGGGAGTCAGTTTTGGTTTACCATCAGGTTAAGCAAACCACCCTATCGCACAGAGCCGGACACTTATCCGAGCGTATCGTTGCAAGGCGTTCGTGTGTGCTGCATTGACGATCACCCCATTAACCGACTGTTACTGGTTCAATATTGTACCGATTGGGGTATGACGGGGGTTGAGGCCGAGTCTTCAATGGATGCCTTGCAAATGTTACGGTCTGCGGCCCAAGAAGGAAAGCCTTTTGAGCTTGCGATTGTGGATAGGGAAATGCCTGATATGAATGGCATGCTGTTGGCTCAAACGATTAAAGGTGATCCTACGATTGCCGAAACCAAGTTAGTCTTAGTGACCTCGTTGGGCCGACGTGGTGATGCCGCACTGGCCCGTGAAGCTGGGTTTTCAGGATATTTCACCAAGCCAGTACGAAAGTCTCAAATATTGGCATGTTTGGAAATGGTGTTGACCCAAACGCAAACTGGAACTGAGACTTCGGAGAGCGCGTTAATCACCCAATATACGGTACGAGAGAGAGAGGCCCAGCAGAGTGCTCGCATCCTTGTGGCCGACGACTATACGATCAACCAACAACTTGCTGTGCTCATGTTGGAGCGAATTGGCCATCGGGTTGATGTGGTCGCGAATGGTCTTGAAGCGGTCGAGGCACTGTCAAGAAAGTCCTATGATGTGGTGTTAATGGATTGTCAAATGCCAGAAATGGACGGCTATGATGCGACACGGGAAATACGGGCTCGTGAAGCAAGGTCGGAACGCAGTCGCACAGAAGAAACAGAGGTTCAAGCAGAAGGAGCCATTGCTAAGAAATGGACACCCATCATTGCCATGACAGCCAATGCTATGCAGGGTGATCGAGAAAAGTGTTTGTCGGCTGGAATGGATGACTACGTGTCGAAACCGCTCAAACGCGATGCGTTAGAAAAAGTCATTGCTCAATGGCTTTCGGCAGACAGGAGTACTTCTGTGAATGAGCGGAACTCCTCAATGTGTGATTAAGGAATTCCGCTATTCCTTGAGCTCAGTATCGTTTAATCAGCAGCATCTTGTACTTCTTCGCCGGCCTCTTGGACATCCTCGCCAGCGCCCTCTAGGGTATTACACCCGGTAGCGAACAACAGTACGGATAGTAGTAACATTCCCCAAATTCCCAACTTTGTCGTCATCGCAATCTCCTTTGGTTATGAATGAAAACGCGAAGCCTGAGCTATGTCATGGCTCGTCACACATTATGGTGCTGTCTGTTTCTACCCGATGTTGATTGTGTGAATCAACTACGCATCAATGCCCTGTGTAAAGAGTCCTACAAGAGAGGCTCAAAAGTACCATGAATAGTGACGACTTTTCCATGAGAATTTTTGCTGGTGAAAAGCTGTCTGATGGAAGGAAGAAGAAGTGTTGAGCTTATGAAGTCATAATCCGATGGTAGCGGCTAGACATCATATTGGTTGTCTGATGATTATGGCCCGATAGATATTTGAGCCGAGTGAGCCTCCCATTTGTCTAGGGAGGTTAGGTGAGCGTCTTTGATACGCTATGATTAGGTTCGCACGTTTGATATGGGTTGTGCGTTCCTGACAGATTTTATCAATCATAAACTGTGAGTTCATGATGCGTAAAAACAAAGTAGTACTCACAAAGAAGGAGGGGATGTATGATTAAGTACTTCGTCATATTACCTGCAGTCATGTTCTCAATTCTTGTTTTGGTATCTAGCGCTGTAGCTGAAGAAAAGTCTGCCTCATATGATCCTACTGCGGTGGATCCTTCCAAAGAGGTTCCGGAACACATTCAACGTAATGCTCCTGTCGGCCATGCCCTCACAGGAGATCCGCACGGACCGGGGAGTGAAGTTGAAGAACTGAAAGAAACAGAAATTCTTTCTCCTGATCAGGCAGAGTCTGAACACAGCTCACTGTCAGAGCGTGAACAAAAAAACGTTCCAGACCTCTCAGGCAAGGACCCTGAGAAAAGTATTGAGTCTCAGCGTTCGTCGGATGATGTCAAATAATATTTAGAAAGAGAGGGCCAAGTCCTTATGGCGTCTCACCCGGTACGGCTTTCATTGCGAGTGATATATGTTTGCGTGGAATATCGACTTCCATTACAGTCCCTTTCACTTGCTGATTGACGTGGACCACAGGATACGGATCACTCACAAATCGATTGGCGAGCTGATGAAAGCAAAGAGTAATCAGAACACAATTCTTTTCCGAAAATGGATGTGGTAATTTGAGCCCCCGACCATTCACAATAACATCACGATTATGGAGTCGAGACAAGAATTGTCATTCGACAGCAAAGGACTTAGCTTTGTTTGCAAGAACTAATAGGATTTGCCTGTTTCTCTGCGTTAATGATGTCGAGCAAGTCGACCCAATAACTGCAACATGAGGACAGGTTTCGGTCTTCGGGCCGTTTGAGATAATAAGCGGTCTCTCAAAATTCCCCGATGAAGTTAGGAACCCAATTGTGACTGATGTGTCTTCTGGAGCACAGTCATACTCATGAGCGATGCACGTTAGTACGACATCTCACACTAGCAGATTCAGCACTTTCAACGCATTGAAATAAGTTTTCTCGATCAAGATTGTGGTCGATCATCTTAAATATCGGGTAATGTTTGACCTGCAACTCCCCAGCCTTTTAAATCTCCCGTTTCCGCTCGATCGAGTAGTTCTTCTATATCGAAAATCGTAAATCGATTCGCAGAATGATAATTGTCAAGCTCTTCCCAACCGACGGGCGCGGCCACAGGTCCGCCTTTTCGTGCGCGTGCCGAATAGGGCTGGACTGAAGTCGATCCTCGTTGATTTCTGAGCCAGTCGATAAAAATCTTCCCCTTGCGCTTAGCTTTCGACATCGTCGCGGTGAAACGGTCCGGTTGCCTCTGCGATAGAGCCGAAGCAAAACGTCTAGAAAAATCTTTGACTTCAGCCCATTCGGTCCTAGGAAATAATGGTACGACGACATGAACGCCTTTGCCGCCCGAGAGCATGGCGAAGGATCTGAGTCCGACATCAGCAAGCTGGCGTCGAATTATGTGGGCCGCTTTCTTTACATGATCGAAATTGAGTCCTTCATCGGGATCGAGATCGAAGACCATTCGATCGGGATTTTCGAGTAGATCGATCTTGGCGCCCCAGCCATGGAACTCGATTGTCCCCATCTGCACACAGGCTTGAATGCCAGCAGCATCCTCGACATACAGATACTTCTCTACTTGGCCATTTTTTTCTTTAATCGGCACCTGCCTGACATGCTTGCCAAAGCTCCCTGCATCGTGTTTCTGAAAAAAGCATTTTTTCGCTCGGCCTTGCGGACATCGGACCACGCTCACTGGGCGACGGACAAGCATGGGTAGCATCATGGGGGCTATCGCATGATAGTAGTCCGCGAGATCCCCTTTGGTAGCTTGTATATCAGGAAAGATCACACGATTTCGATTTGATATGGGCACCTCGGTCTCCGTATCTTCGACTTTTTGGGCGGAGGATAGAATTGGTTCAGGCCTGACATCGTTCGCATTTTTATCCGGGCGCAAACCAAGAAAGCTTGCATGCCGTATGCGATTCTCAGTGGTGAATTCGGTAAAGGCGATTTCGGCCACCAGTTTGGGCATGATCCCGTGTGCGTCGCGTGCTTCCTTACTTGGCACTTCAGCGGGAAGTGTTTTGCGCGAAAGCTTCTCAAATTGTGTGGCAAGCTCGTTCATCATTTCTTCGTTAAAGCCAGTTCCGGCGCGACCTTTGTACACGAGTTTATCATTCTCATGTTGTGCAAGAAGAAGTGAGCTGAATGCACGCCCCTTCTTGTTGGATTTGCGCCAACCAATAATGACAAATTCTTCACGTTTGGTGCATTTAACCTTGAGCCAGGCCCGTGTTCTTCGATGTCGGTAAGGCGCGTTGGTGCGTTTTGAGATGATGCCTTCCTGTCCAGCCTGACACATCTTTTTAAATAACTTTTCGCCGTCGCCGACAATGTGGTCGGCAAAACGAATTGTTGGATTGTCGGGGAGTAAGGCGGCAAGGTGTTCTTTGCGCTCAATGGTGGTGAGATCGGTCAAATCTTTTTGGTTTGCTTCTAATAGGTCGAAGGCAAACAGCATGAACCCACCGTCAGCATTCTTCAAGGCTTGTTGGAGCGCAGAGAAACTTGGGTTGCCACTCTTGTCACGCTTGACAATTTCGCCGTCAATCAACGAGGAAGGTAAATCGAGTGCAATAGCTGCTTTGATCAGCTCGCCGAACTTTTCACTCCAGTCAAGCCCCGAGCGGGTATATATTTTTGCTTTGCCTCCGCCGACGGCCAACAGGCAACGATAGCCGTCATATTTGATTTCGTGCAACCAAGCGGTGCCGCCCGGCACCGAGTCTGTCAGCGTAGCAAGTTGCGGTTTTCGAAATTTGGGTGGAGAACTGTTCGTGGTAGATTTTTTACGATTTGGACTCGCAGTCTTCCTATTAGCCTTGTCTATCGTGCGATCGAATGCGGCTCCCTTCTTGCTTTTAAGCGAGACTTCACCGTCTTTGTCTGCGGCGATTTCGCTCATGCTTCGGCCGGTCTTGATGCTGGTCAACTCGCGTGCAATGAGATCGTCCGATCCGCCGGCATAGCCATCGTCGAGTTTACGTAGTAGCCAGTTTTCACGTTTCTCACGAGGTTTACCGCGCATCTTAATGAGTAGCCATTCTCCTTTCATTCGTTGACCATTGAGAACAACATGAAGATGACCTTTATTGATATCCTTTGCGTGTTTTCCCTGCACCGGTGTCCAAGTACCGATGTCCCAGAGCATGACGGTCCCCCCTCCATATTCACGCTTGGGGATGAGGCCCTCAAATTCGGCATAGGACATTGGATGATCTTCGGTTCTGACGGCAAGACGTTTGTCGGCGGGATTAAGACTCGGCCCTTTGGTTACAGCCCAGCTCTTGAGCACGCCATCCATTTCAAGGCGAAAATCAAAATGCAATCGAGTCGCGTCGTGTTTTTGCACGACAAAACAGTTTCCATCGCCTTTGGCCAGAATGCCCTTCGGTTCGGTGGTATTCGCAAAGTTGCGTCGACGATTGTATTCGGTCAGTGACTGATGCTTGGTGCGGGCCATGGATTACGCCCTTTTGCGCGCCCTAGTCTTATGCCTGGTGGTCTTTGGCTTTTTCGCGGCTCGACGCTTGTTCTTTGGCGAGGCTGTTTTATTATTTTTGCTGATTGATTTTTTGAGCGCGGCCATTAAGTCAATCACATTGTCTCCAGCTGGCGCGCCTTCATCGACATCTTGAAGAATTTTGGCGCCACCCGCTTTGCGTTTTTTCTCAATGAGCTCCTTCAAGGCATCGACATAACGGTCATGGAATTTTTTGACATCAAACTGGGCCGTTTTGCTTTTTATCAGCGATTCGGCGAGTGTCAATAATTCAGGGTCTGGTTTTAGATCGTCAATCTCATCAAAATAGCCTTGCGCTCGACGTACTTCATCGGCATAGCGTAGCGTTTCAAGCACCAGACCTTTGCCGCAAGGTTTGAGGCTGACGACGTGGTCGGCGCCACGTACGGCCAGCTGACCGAGGCCGACTTTTTTCGTTTTTCGTAGCGCTTCGCGTAAGACTATATAGGCTTCCTCGGCTAGATCGTCGGCCGGGACGACGTAATACGGTTTTTCGTAATAGAGAACGTCGATGTCGTGGGCGTCCACGAACTGGGTCAGTAGCAGCGTTTTTTTGTTTTCCAGTTTGACGGCATCAATTTCATCCTGATCAAGGAGCACATAGCTGTCTTTTTCATATTCAAATCCTTTGATGATCTCATCGGAATCAATGGGGCCGATGCCTGGCACAACCTTTTCGTATTTAATACGTTTTCCCGAAGGCTCGTGAATTTGTCGAAAGGAAATTTGAGCGCCACTTTTGGTCGCCGGATAGATCTCGACCGGTATAGACACTAATGCAATCCGAATCTGTCCTGTCCAATATGCTCGTGAAGCCAATTGCAATCTCTCTTATATAGGTGATGATGCAGTCGAAGCCTGATGGTCGTTGCGCCAACTCAATTCTATGTTCATTTATGATGGACGAACGCCTTATAATGAGTATGTGATATCTCGACTCTGAAATCAATTGTTCTTTCGCGGCAACTGATTTGTCAGAGAAAAAAATACGCGACAAATTCAACTGAGACATGTGTTGGAACTGGAAGAATTTGATAGAGGACATGATCGGAATGAAGATCACTCAGAAAAGTGAATTCAATACTTCGTGGTTTTGGAATGATGCGACATAATCATTCCAAATGTCAGATAATGACAAAAGATAGACGTGTTCATGACTGTTCACTATGGCAGAGACTTGAAATCGGTAGGTGAATGACAACCGGTGTAATGACGAAATTTTTCACTGCACCCGACGCTCCGCCAGAGCGTGAAAAAAAACGTTCCAGACCTCTCAGGCAAGGATCCTGAGAAAAGTATTGAGTCTCAGCGTTCGTCGGATGATGCCAAATAATATTTAGAAAGAGAAGGCCACGTCATTGTGGCGTCTCACTCGGAAAGGCTTTCATTGAGAGTGAGATACGTTTGCGTGGAATATCGACTTCCATAACGGTCACTTTCACTTGCTGATTGATGTGGACCACCGTGTTTGGATCACTCACAAATCGATTGGCAAGCTGACTGATATGGACGAGGCCATCTTGATGCACGCCGACGTCGACGAACGCCCCAAAGGCTGTCACATTTGTGACGACTCCGGATAGGATCATGCCGGGTTCGACTTGTTCTATGGATTGTACCTTGTCATCAAATTTTACCGGTTCAAATTGCTCGCGTGGATCACGGCCGGGCTTGGCCAATTCGGTCAGAATATCACTTAACGTTGGGATTCCAACTTCTTCTGTGATGTAGCGTTTGATATCAATGTTTTGTTGTCGATCCGTGTCATTCATCAATTCTTTCACGCTGCACCCCAAGTCTTTGGCCATTGCCTGAACGAGAGGATAGCGTTCTGGATGGACTGCGCTGGCATCTAATGGATGCTGCCCTTCGGGAATGCGTAAAAATCCAGCGGCCTGCTCGTACGCTTTGGTTCCCAATCTTGGGACTTTCTTTAATGCTGTCCGGCTTTCAAATGGGCCATATTCTTGTCGATAGGACACGATATTTGTGGCGAGTTGTGGACCGATGCCGGATACGGCTGTCAGTAGTTGCGGACTGGCCATATTGACGTCCACACCAACACGATTGACACAACTGATGACGATGTCCTGAAGTCTCTGTTTCAAGATGGTTTGATCCACATCATGCTGATACTGTCCAACCCCGATAGCTTTGGGATCAATCTTAACAAGTTCGGCTAATGGATCCATCAGCCGCCGTCCGATTGAGACCGCTCCACGTATGGTCACATCTTGATCAGGGAATTCTTCACGAGCGACTGCAGAGGCAGAATATACCGACGCCCCACTTTCATTCACCATGACGATGGGAACATTGGCTGGCAAGGCCAATGCACGAAGAAAGGCTTCGGTCTCTCTTCCGGCTGTTCCATTCCCAATAGCTATGGCCTCAATTTGAAACCGTTTACAGAGTTCGATCATCGTGTCACCGGCTTTGGTTGCGGCTGTGGTTCCCTGGTGAGGATAGATGGTCTCCATATGACACAGATTCCCTTGCCGATCGAGGCACACGACTTTACAGCCGGTACGAAACCCCGGATCGATCGCCAGTACTGTTTTTTGACCTAACGGTGAGGCCATGAGTAATTGCTGAACGTTTTGTCCAAACACTTCAATGGCTGTCTGATCGGCGCGAGATTTGGTCACGACTCGGGTTTCTGTTTCCATTGAAAGGGATAGGAGACGGGTGAAACTGACCTGGATAGCCAACGAGACTTGATCTGACGCTGGTCCTTGGCCCTTGAGAAAGAGGCGGTGCAGGCGTGAGAAGGCGGTGGTTTCAGGTACGATGATGCGAAAGGTCAGGAACCCTTCTTGTTCTCCACGTCGCATGGCGAGCACGCGATGGGAGGGTGCGGTTGAGACTGGTTCTTCCCATTCAGCATAATCCCGATACTTACTGCCTTGGACATCTTTGCCTCGCATGCCGGTTGTCTTGAACACCCCTTGGTCCAAATATAGCGCGCGCATCGATGCCCGAGCCTGCTGATCTTCATTAATCCATTCAGCCATGATATCGCGCGCGCCAGCCAATGCATCCTCTCCTGATTCCACTCCCTGGTCGGGGTTGAGATATTTTGCCGTTTCCAGTTCAATATTCAAGTTCGCATCTTGGTCCCAAAGAGCTTGAGCCAGTGTTTCGAGTCCCTTTTCTTTGGCGATCATGGCTCGGGTACGTCGTTTCGGTCGGTATGGTAAATACAAATCCTCTAAATTCGTCATTGTGCTTGCGGCTTCAATCTGACTGCGGAGATCATCTGTGAGCTTACCCTGTTCCTCAAGTGAAGCCAAAATGGCCGTACGGCGTTTGTCTAATTCTCGCAGTTGTGCCATGCGATCTCGAATGGACGTAATGACGACCTCATCTAACCCACCGGTTTTTTCTTTCCGGTAGCGTGCGAGAAACGGTACGGTGGCACCATCATCTAATAGTTCCACTGTCGTTGTGACCTGTTTGCTTGTGATACCTAATTCGGAAGCAATCGTTGTGTTGTGTACATCTGATTTCATGATTTCAAAAGAGCCTTTTGATATAAGGAGGTGGATACGTTCACAACATACCATAGGATGGCTCCAATATGACTCAAAAATTGGTTCATCATGTATTCTAGTGTTTTGTCATTTTTCAGTGAATTCTTGACACATGTAGGTTGACTGACTAGGCTTTCACGCGAACATCATGTGTGAGGATTAAAAGGAGGCCTCCCAATGCCACGATTGATTGAAGACCCTTCGATAATAACCGCTGCTGGGACGAAACCTAAACGCATTGAAGAATATGCGGGGCGAGTCGCAACAAAAGATGAGTCGATTAGTGTGGCGAGGATGGTGTCGCCGCAGGGATGGGTGGAACCGGGGCAGCGTCCAGACTTTACAGAGACCACGGTGGTGTTAAAAGGCATGCTTCGTGTCGAGCATGAGCAGGGAGCATTTGATGTGCTCGAGGGGCAAGCCATTGTGTGTTTGCCCGGAGAATGGGTTCGGTACAGCTCCCCAGAACAGGGTGGGGCGGAATATGTGGCCGTCTGCGTACCCGCCTTTTCCCCAGAAACGGTTCATCGCGATTCGGAATGAGAATGAATCCTATTCCGCTTCTTTGTGAGGTCTGATCAGGTGAAATACGCAGCCTTCACCGTGATGTTCTAGCTTTCTGCTTTTGATGCTGGGTAAGCAAAGGCAGAAGCAACAATCTTTCAGTGACTGTCTCAGCTTGTCAGCATGTGAAGACATCGCCGTAGTAGGCGAGGATGAGTAAAAAGATCTGATCAAAAACTTTCCTGCTCATTTATAAATTGTCGAGCTTTCAGCAGATCGTCTAGCGAACATACCTGTTTTTCAATTAACACGTGCTCAACGGCAGCGATTCGTGCCATGACCTCAGGAAGCATCATGTCGAGCCTTTCGCTGATTGCGTGTATGTCTTCCGCATCGACTTGACGCGGACGAGAGGAAGACGTACGTGCTAGTTTCTTTGCCTGACCTCGTTGTTTCGAACTTTGGGGGGTGGTGTGTTTTGAGGGCATGTCATCCTCCAATGTAAAACCATTTGTTGTGGACTACTTTCGGTTGCCATTCATGCGACCCTGTCTGTCTCACTTCGACGTGAAAGACTATACAAGAGTTCTCTGTGATTTCCCAGAGACTGTGAAAAAGAAACGTGTCAGTCGAACTCAATCAAGTTCCATGCCTCCACGTTTCACTTTGAGGATATTTTGGGAAATGATGAGAACTGTTTTGCTCAGAAAGGCTGTCCATTATGCCTTTGCGTCGTGATCTCTGTTCACGTGGCCGTCATTTGAATTTTGACTCCCTCTTGTTCTTTCATCACACATTCATTTGAGTCCGACACATGTTTGTACCCGAACCTTTGGTGAACCTTTTTCATTTTCGAGGATTATCTGTTGAATGATTTCTGAGTAGCCTACCTATCTCGAGGGACAGGATCCATAAAAACGCTATCCTTCCTTGTAGTTTTTGTTTAGGATACTCCCACGATCATGTTGATGATCGACCGCTGTCATCATTCTCTTCCATCACCAGGAGGTGTTTCATGGCTATTTACGTCAGTTTAGTGAACTTTACTCACGAAGGATTAAAGACCATGAAGGCCAAAGGTGTCGCACGGTCAGACATGGTGAAAAAGAATGTGGAATCCCTGGGTGGCAAATTGATCCATGCCTATTATTGTTTGGGTGAATATGATGTGGTCGCTATCCTGGAATTTCCGCACAACCGTGCAGCAATGAAGGCCGGGGTCCTCAATGCTTCAATGGGGCATATTCGCATTAAGACGATGCCGGCCGTGTCTCGTGACGAGTGGAAGTCGGTGTTGAAAGAAACGTGGGGGAAATCCACAAAGAAGAAAAGTAAATAAGGGTGCCTCTGGGACGATTCCGATACAGCCGGTCATTCTGGCTTTTCGTTTGATTATTGCCGTCTTGAAGAAGAAGCAACCGGCGTCAAAATTATTCGAGCCCATTTACTTGCTTGACTGTTCACTGACAATCACAAGCCTGTTGTGGAGGATCGTCGCCTTTGGCGACATGAGGAAGCTCTGTGTTCGAGCGCATGGACTAAGCGGATTACTTGTCTCGTCACGTTTCCCTGGACATTTACGCGAGAGGCGAAACTAAGAGCTTTTCCCAGGTTGTCCTTCCGGTAGGTGGATATGGCATACTTGTCCGAATACACAGATTTCAAATCGGTCTATCATTTCCAACGGAGGTGTCTCATGGGACCAACAAAGGCTGTGGTGAAAGATGGCAGTATTTATGACGCGAAAACCGATAAGCTCATTAAAGATGGGTTGAATACTCATCAGGAAATTCAAGACTATGCCAATCATCATTACATTGCCCTGCCTGTCGTGAATAAGGCCTGCGAACCGTGGATGCTAGATGGGCAACCGATTTACTGCTTACGTGGCACCCGATATGAAAACCTCCAAGATGAAGTGCTGCACCTATCGCAATGTCCAGATTGTGGAGGTATGGGCATTCGAGATGACGAACCGATCGTGGAATCTGACTGCATCCGCTGCGTCTCCTGCGGTCATGAGTTTGATGCACGATTGGAGATGATGGAAAGTTAAGTTCCAGTCGGATGAGTTCCCCTCAATTTGGGCTTTCGGTATTTTTCACAAGATCATTGTGTCCAAGAATGAGTCTGCTTGGATAACTCGTCATCCGTTCCTCTTGTCCGTTATCGCGTTATGAATTCTCCCTCTGATCTTTCTTTCACCGAATCACTCAAGAGTACGCAGCGACAGCATTTCTATGAAGGGAATAGACCCATTGCGATTGTAATGATACTCATCGTGTTTCTTGCTCCTCTTGTTGGCGTAATGATGCGTGGTGTATCCGGGGCGGTGTGGGGCGTGGTCCTTTCTGTCTTCGCTTATTATCTTACGCCTTATGTCGTATTTAAATGGCGCTAAGCCAGAATACCATTGGTAGGGCCGTTGAGATTAAAAGACGGCGGGGCAGGGTATTGTGTTGAAAAAAACAAATAGGTGAGATCAACGTGCAGTTTCTAGATTTTTCGGATGAAGAGAGTTTTGGGGAAGCCCTCAAATTGGAAATCGGGGTTGCCCCCCTCTACATCAACGCTTTAGCTTCAGTCTTGACCATTCTTTTGAGTCGATCTCTCTCGCTGACTTGTTCAGGGTTATGAAGTGCTCCTTGATTGCTTGGTTGAATGTTCGGATCTTTCAGGAAGGGCAAGGCCAAGAGATGTGGCCATGTGAGGTGGCCGGGATCTCTATACTGTTCGAGGCCGAGAGGCATATGTTCATGTCCCAGAGAAGGCTGATGTCGGTAGGTCCCAAATGCACGATCCCACCACGATAGATTAAAACCATAATTGCGAGTACTTTCTTCCGATATTACCGAATGATGAATGCGGTGCATGTCCGGCGTGACCACGAGTTTTCTGAGCCAGTGGTCGACCGTCAATGGAATGGTGACATTGCTGTGATTAAACATGGCCGTGGCATTGAGCAACACTTCAAAAATTAATACCACCCCTGGTGAGACACCAACCAGCATAATCGTTCCCATTTTAATGAACAGGGAGATGACCATTTCGCCAGGGTGAAAACGAATGCCGGTGGTGACATCCAGTTCGATATCGGAATGATGAACTTTATGCATGCGCCAGAAGAACGGGACGGAATGAAACAAAACATGCTGTCCGTAAACGACCAGATCGAGGACGAAAAGGGCAAGAAGTCCATCAGCCCATACTGGCAATATCAGATGGTTGAGGAGACCCCAGCCTTCGGCTTCAACGTAAATAGCCGTTCCGATAGCCCCGGACATGAAAAGGACACGCAAAACGAGGACATTGATGACGGACATCGTCAAATTGTTCATCCAGCGTGTTAATTTATCTGAAGGTGTGTGGCGTCGTGGGGTAAGAACTTCCCAACATGCCATTAATGTGAAAATACCAAGAAAGGCTGAAATTCGAATGAAAAGGTCAGTGTCCACGTAGGAATTCAGGTTAGGTGAGGCACGTCAGTTTCCCGCATTTGTGCTCTCTTTACTTCTTCGGAGCGTTTTTAGGAATTCTTAATACCTGAGTGCCGACGTATAAAGGTAGGTTTCCCAACAAATTATTCAGGTGTGGGTGGAGGGTGGTTGTGATTGCTTCTTGGTAGTCATAGGACCTTCTAGAGAGCCTTTAGTCACGAACCTAGTTGATAGTTGAGAATGCGATATCCTCACTTCACATAAGGAAAATTATTTGCAGGCCGATGATAGAACTCTGTTTGGTTTGGAAGGTGCTAGAGGATTAATGCCTGTACTCATACTTGACGAACAATAGCTCTCTGTTACCTGACGGTTGATGGTAAGCAAGGGTTCATGATAGTTGCTGTACTCAGATCTCCTCTCTACACTAACCCAGATGTATTTGATTGAGGATTGGGGTATCAAGGATCGAATACTGCACAAGGTATCCTCAGGAATAAGTAAGTGTCTAGGCGATATATCCGACTGACGAGGCTTAGAATCGATTGCGCACACTCTTCATGCTACAGTCGCGAGATTATTCCCATGGCGGTATCGTCTGAGTTCATCCTTTCGAACAAGGAGGTGTGATATGTCAGAGAAATTGGAATCCCTTCACAATCAAGTTATAGCTTACTTAAAAGATGGGAAATTTGTCGAAGGGATCGAGGACTTTTACTCAGAGCATGCGACCGCTCAAGAAAATTCAAATCCTCCCACGAAAGGTCGCAAAGCCATGGCGGCCACTGAACAAAAGTTTCAAAAAAAAGTCAAAACGTATCATGGCATCGATATCCTTGCCACGGCTGTCGATGATCAAGGTCATGGGACTGGTGTGGTCTTTTACGAATGCGTGATGAAGTGGGAACAAACGGATAAAGGTCATGTCGAAGTCGAGCAAGCTGTGGTCGAACGTTGGAAGAATGGAAAGATTGCTCATGTTCGCTTTTACGGAAATTATGAACCGGGACCACTTGAGGATTAATTGTATTCTATCACACCGAAAGGGCTTTCTTAATGTCTTCATTAGGTAAAGATCGTAGGATGGTTGTGACCGGCGGTGCAGGTGCGCTCGGCTTAGCCGTCGTCCGCAAGCTGGTGAGTGAAGGGGTCATGTGTCATGTGCCATGTAAGTCTGAGGAAGATCGTGTTGCCGTCTCTGCTCTCGATACTCAACTCGTACAAGCTGTTGCGGGATTAGATTTAACCAATGAAGACACGGTTACGGACTTCTATTCAGAGGTGGCCGCATCAGGAAATTTTTCTGGTTCCATTCATCTTGTTGGAGGATTTTTCTCCGCGCCTATCCTAGAAACGTCCTGCAAGGATTTTGTGATGCAATTCGAATTGAATGTGGTGACCGCATTTCTATGTTCCCGTGAAGCTGTTCGTCATTTCCGAAATTCTGGACAAGGCGGTTGCCTTGTCAATGTCACGGCACGTCCAGGAAGTGAACCTCGAACAGGAGCGGGACTACTAGCCTATACCACCAGCAAATCGGCTGTAGCGGCGTTTTCGCAGTGTTTGGGAGAAGAATTGTCGGAGGAGCGTATATGGGTGAACGCGATCGCTCCGTCTATTATGGATACTCCAGCGAATCGAGTCTCAATGCCTGATGAGAATTTCGACGCCTGGGTTAAGGTCGAAGACGTGGCCTCAACAATCGCATTTCTTGTATCAGAGGAAAATCATTGTGTCCGAAGTGGGATAGTTCCCGTGTATGGATCTTCATAGCCTAGTTGTTGATCTTATGAACTGTAGAGGAATGGTTAATCCTGTGAGTTAGTCCTTTAAAGACGTATCAGGTAGTGAAGGGGCCGGTGTTTTTTTCTTTGATGTGGCGAGCCCTCTGATGAGTTGCAATTTCAAGGGGATTTGTTCTTCAATCTCTCGAATTGCTGGGAGGGTTCGGCCCCATTCCCATAGTGCGATACCGATGAAGCCTCCCGCAATGTCCGCCATGAGATCTAAGATTTCCACTTTCCGTAACGGGATAAACCATTGATGAAATTCATCGGTGCACCCAAACAGTCCAACGGCGATTATGGTGATAAATGCTGAAAATGCGCCTAGTTGACTGCCCCAAGAGAATCGAATGGCTCGATATGTGAGTAAGCCCAATATGGCGTATTCAATGAGGTGGACAATTTTATCGTTTAGCTGTAAGAAGAATCTGCCTGAAATTGAGAGGTAAGCCTGGGCCATTGCTTCAAAATGAACTTTCGGTGTGGAGAGTGATGATACCAGAACGATCGCTCCTGCATAGAGGAATAGGGGAAGCCAATAGCAGATAAAGCCTACTGATTTTTGCTGATGAGGGGTAAGATATTGTGTGGGTTGCAATGTGTGTCTGTGTTCGGATGTTGTGGCTTTTTGGCTTACATGCGGATCTTGTTTAGTTTTCTTCATCATCGTCTCTGTCTGGTTTCGTATCGGATCAGTTTCTGAATGTCTTGCCACTTATATTATCGATACCACTCTGGCGGGTCATTTGCAAGGATCGGAGGCGAACCGTCAATTTCTGCGGTATGAATTAAAATTTTTTAATGAAACGTTAACGTAAATGTTGAGCGTAAATAGGTAAGAGAAACCGGCTCTGGTAGGTCAGGTGTTGGCCGGCTGCAGTTACTTCAAGTTCCCAATAGGTCGCTGGTCGTTCGCTGGGAGTCGATGAAAGGGTCTCGTCATCTGGGAGCATCCAGAAGAGGTCCAGGTTATCTCCGGGTTGAACATTTTCTCTTTTTAAAATTTGGGTATCATGGTAAACCTGGTAGCAGGCGATAACTGACGGTGAGTCAGCTTCCGTTCCCTCACTTTGGGCAGATTCCTCGATACATCGAAGCGTCAGGTGAAGAGTTGAAATGTTCGTGGGAACATTTCTGAGGGACAGTGACATTGGATTTCCCAGGAAAAAAGGGAAATCCTGAAATTCCAGTTGGCTGTTGCCAAATGTCAGGTATTGCCTGAGTTTCGTCATGAATCGTCCACCAATACTCACAATGATGACGAGGTTAAGCAGACCGACGGTTCCCTGCAAAAAGAATGAACGCCCTTCCCAGAAAAATGCCATCCAATTAAAAGGTGAAGCCAAAACACTGAACAGAAGCAGTCCAATGAGACTCCGAAGTGCACTCTTCAGGTAACTATCGGTGGCTCCCCATGCCTGCCAAGGATAGTCCCATAACCAAGGGGTCATAGGTAACTGTCGTTTACCATGATTCATATTCCAAATACGTCGACGGTCACGAACCCCATGGACGGTGAGCCATAGGCCGCCGCTTAAGCATATGGTTCCACCCACACCAACAATCCATAAGGGGACATACATTGAAAATAGGAAGTTCTCTATCCATCCCATTGCTTCCGTAAGCGCAGGTAGGCTTATCGTGATAAACAGTAGTCCTACAGCTATAGACGGATTTTCACTGAAGGACATTCCAGTGAGAGTCGTGCGTTCTTTCAGAAGGATGCGCGTGGTGATGGCTTGTTCGAGTTTCATGCCTTGAATTGGTTGCTTAATATTTTAGCGGAGTGTTTCAAGTTTGTGCTGTCATCGTTGAAGTCCAACATGATCGTCAGCTTGTGAGTTGCTCTCTAAGAGACGAGAGTGGTGCATTTCGAATCCCTCTACCTCGTGAAATGGTTTCAAAAAAAATCGAACTTTAGGGGCGGTGCGTCAGCCGTATGGTTTCCGGCAAGGTTGAGGTATCTTCCAAGAATAGATCGAGAATCTTTGTGAGCGCATGATTGTACGCTTCAATTGCCGCAGAGATGTTAGGGCCGTTTGCCGGTTGTTCGACACGGTAGGTTTGCAAGAAGACGGCTTCCCGTTCTCGTAGACGAGTCAAGCCGAGTTCAAGCTCCATAATTACTCTGGGAGACTCGTCAAGAATTCGTTCGAGTCTTGTAATGCGGCATGAGAACCGATAGTCCGCTTTGATTCGTAGTTCGGGCGTGACCACGTGTGTGGCGATTCCTGAGTGTCGGAGGTACTGTGTGATTTGTTGCTGGACGATCAGTGTAGGGGAGTCGATCCATCGGTGGTAGGCATGACGATGGACTTGCGCTGTTCCAGTCATCGTACGATACAGGAGGTGACGCTCACTGGTGAGGGCATCGGCCCAGGGCCGTGTGATTTGGATCGTACCATGTAACAGTGGTGAGGAAAACGATGATTTAGGTGGTGGAAGTTCCAGTCGATAAAAATGGTCTTGCGGAGCGGGGCCTCCCAGACATCCACCTAACAGAAATGTCACGCTAACAATGAAGGCCGAGATGAATTTCATTATTGTCTGTCTCAAAGTCATAGCCAACTCATCCACTCGTCAATGAACGGATTAGTAGTTCCCACCATCGTGATCGTCTCGAATCTTCTTGCCGCGAATAATGACACCGGGGTTTTGTCTCAGCTCGGACGTCAATTCATTCATATTTCGTGTTGTGGCTTCTAAGTTATAGCTGATTTCTTGCACATGACTCGCGACGACTTCCAATGTGTGATGAAGGTCGTTGATGGAGTGATCAATGTCTTTCTGGTTTTTCTTCAATAATCCATTTAAGGAAAAAACCAGTCGATCGAGACGCTTTGATGTCCGACGAAAGTCTGTGGTGAGGTCTGACACATTACCCGATGCGGTTTTGACATCATTCAAGATGGTATCGACATGACCTCCGCTTTGTTCGATCAGTGTGTGCAGCTGCTCTGTGGTGTCATTGAGATGTGTGGTAAAGGTTTTGAGGTTTCCAAGAATAATCGGTGCATCCTGAGCAAGCGTATCGAGTGAGCTGGTTCCGTCAGTGAGATTATCCAACAACGGTTTGAGACTCGTATCGGCCAGCTCACCAAGTTGATTGGCAACCGATGCCATAGTGATGAGAATATTCGTGGCCCCTTGACTGGGGATTTGCTCGCCGGGTCTCAGCATCTGTGGTGAATGCCCTTCATGAATATCGATGACAACGGCGGATAGAAATCCAGCCTGAGTGATGATGGCCAAGCTATCCTTGGGAATGTTCCAATCCTCGCGAATGCTGATTCCCAATCGATAGCCGGCAGCCGTTGGTCCGCGTGTAAATCGAATCGTTTCAATCTCTCCAACGGGATAGCCCTCATAAAGAATCTGTGCGCCTTCGGTTAGGCCCATAACATTATCAAATTCCAGGTAGTACTGATGGGTGGCCTGGGATAGACCTGACAACATGCCAAGCCACACAATTAATGTTCCGAGTAAGACTACAAGAAACGTCCCGACGACGAGATAATGTTTTCGAGAATCACGCATAGGCTGTCATTAATTTTCTTCGATAGGTTCTCCTGTGAGCCGTGCCAAGTATTCGTCAGGATCAAGGGTCGTTTCTTCGAAACGTCGATTGAATAAATCTTGTATTCGTTTGTTTCCGGACTCCCGCACTTCGTCGACTGACCCAATGGTGAGGACCTCTCCTTTATCTAAAATCGTGATCCTGTCAGCAATGCGAAAGGCACTCTCCAGTTCATGTGTGACTACGACAATGGTCATGTTGAGGGCGTCACGAAGTTGCAGGATCAGTTCATCTAATGATGAAGCGACCACAGGGTCCAGGCCGGCTGACGGTTCATCGCAAAACAGCAAAGTCGGGTCCATGATGACGGCCCGGGCGAATGCCGCTCGTTTGAGCATGCCACCAGACAATTCTGAAGGCATGAGATCTTCGAAGCCTGCGAGATTGACGACTTCCAGTTTCATGCGTACCATAATGCCCATTGTCTTCTCGTCAAGGGTGGTATGTTCACGAAGCGGAAGCATGATATTTTCCCCTACCGTCATTGAACTAAAGAGTGCGCCACCCTGAAAGGCCACACCCAATCTTCGGTAAAACCGCGTCAGTTCATAATCACTCATTTGACTGATGTCCTGACCGAGAAGCCGAATGTATCCTGCGCTGATTCGCTCTAACCCAATGAGATGTCTCAGTAAAGTGCTTTTGCCTGAACCGCTTCCTCCCATGATGACCATGATCTCCCCAGGCTGAATGTTAACATTCACGCGATTGAGTATTTTACGAGAGCCGTAATGCGTCACGACGTCTTTGACCTCAATGACCGGTGTGTTGTCTCTGTTCTCGGTTGTCATGGTTCACTCTATCTCGTCATCAGGAAGACAATGATTAAATCCGCTAGAATAATGGCTAAGATGGCATGAACAACAGCATTCGTCGTGACCCTTCCAACGCCTTCTGCCCCTCCCGTCACCGAGGATCCATTGACGACACCCACAATGGTGATGAGTGCACCAAATACCACGCTTTTGCCGAGACCATGTAACACATCGGCTGTGCTGACGATGTACATGGTTTGTTGAAGATATCGGCCGAAGGACATTCCGAGATCAGTGGTGATGTATAGTCCTGCTCCGCCAAGTGCGATGAGATCTGAGAGCCACGTCAGAGACGGAAGCATGATCAACATAGCGAGTAAATTGGGTACGACTAAAAAACGAATCGGATTGATACCCATGACTCGTAAGGCATCCACTTCGTTATGGATTGTCATTGTACTCAGACGTGCTGCTAATGCCGCTCCGGATCGTCCAGCCACTAAAATTCCTGTCATCAGAGGCGCAAATTCTCTGACAACGGAAAGTGCAACACCAAAGGTGACTTGTTGTTCTGCTCCAAAACCTTTGAGTGCATTGATGCCTTGAATGGCCAGCATCAAGCCGATCGTGAGAGAGACCAGGGCAATGATTGGGATCGCTCGAATTCCGATTTCCATCATTTGCACAACAAGCGGCGTGAGGTGAACCGGTTGCTGGCGTCGATGTCCAAGCAGGAGCCAGTAGCCTGCTTGATAGAGGAGCGATGTCCCGAATCCTATTGAATCTACTAACCGTATGGTGTGACGACCGAGGGCTTCGACCTTTCGGATCACGTGATGCGATAGAAGCTCAGAGGTCGGCATGTTGCGCAAGTTCCAGGTTTTCGTGAATCGTAAAGACTTTATCGAGTCGTGCCATGTGTAGGACTCGTAAGACTGCCGGGCTTGCTGACACGAGGACAAATCCGATCTGGGATTTTTTGGCCTGTTGATACGCTTCAACCAGGCTGGCAATGCCTGAGCTGTCCATATACGTAACGGACGTCAAATCCACGAAAACTTTTGATGCCTGCTCAACGACCTCCAAGAGTACGGTTCGTGCCATAGGTGAACTCTCAAGATCGATTTCTCCACTCAATGCCACAATGTGACTGCCCTGTTCGCTGCGTACCGTATGTTCCATAGAGGTCTTCCTTTTTTAACGATCACAGATTATGAAATTTGTTTGAACATTCGAAGAATATTGCCGTTTCCCTCAGGTGCTGGTTCCACAGAGATCTCGTCCATTGTTTGATGCATAAAGTGCCCCCCAAGCCCTCCTGGACGAACTTCCTCCAAGTCACGGAGTTCCATGTAAGGAACGTTCACGTGTGGTGCATAGTCTCGTAATGTAATGGCCAGCGTCTGATGATTCTGTTTTATTTGCAAAACAATGGCTTCCTCGGTTTCCCGGCCATAGGCATGTCGAATAATGTTTTGACAGGCTTCATCGATGGCGATGACGACCTGCTCGATCATGCCTGGATCGTATCCATGTTCCATGAGTATCGCTCTCACTTTGACTCGTGTGTCTTTCAATTTTTTGGCTTGCGCTGAAAATCGATACGCGAGTAATTGATGATGAGACTTTTGCGTGTCGAAATGACTCATGATGATACGTCGATCTTTCATGTTTCATTTCCGTTCATAGGCATTGATTGTCCAAGACATTCCACGGCCAGGATTGAAAGGTCGTCGTGAATCTGTCCGTGCTGAGTCCAATTTGATGCGGCTGTTGCGATGAACTCAACGCTTGATTGAAGATCGATATGTTGTGCGCGTTGGATCGTTGATGTTAACCGTGATTCCCCAAATATCTCTCGTTGTGTATTCATGGCTTCCAGGACCCCGTCAGAGTACAGATAGAGTCGTGAGTCATGTTCAAGTTGAATGATGGAGTCTTCATAGTGTTCGTCTTCGAACAGCCCAATAGGCAGGCTACGAGCTTCACAAACGATTGGATACTGACCTTTTGCATGTACAATGGGCGGCGGGTGACCAGCACAGACGTAGCGAAATGTCCCGTCCTGAGTGTTCAGGATGCCATAGAGGAGAGTAAAGTATTGATGTCCTCCCGGACGCATCGGAAACATGAGGTTCAGTCGAGTGGCGACTTCTGCCGGAGAGGTTAATGTTGAGAGGCCAGTCCTTGTGTCGGACCGAACAAAGAGACATGAAGGATCACTGCGGGGAATGAGCACCCGGCTGAGTGTCACAGACAGAAGAGAGGCGGGAACGCCATGCCCAGTGACATCTAATACATACATGCCGACCTGGTGGTCATTCAGAGAAAACACATTTAAGGAATCGCCTCCCAGCTCTGCGCAGGGACGATAGGTCCAGGCAAAGGCTGCGCCTGGGATGTTTGGTGCGGCATCTGGTAGTAAGGCTTGCTGAACCCGTGCGGCGGCGGCCAAGTCTCGTTTCATATGTTCGTTGGCTTCCTGCGTGTGTTCCATCGCGAGTCTGGCAGTCTCCTCAGCACGTTGCCGTTCATGGATTTCCTGTTGAAGCGTTTCAATGGTTTCTTCGAGCTGTGTTTGTAACTTGCGAATTTTCAATTGTGCAGTCACCCTGGCTAAGATTTCCTCTAGTTGTAGTGGCTTCGTGACATAATCTACCGCTCCTACAGAAAATCCTTTTGCCGGGCTCACAGGATCATCTTGAGCTTTCATGAAAATAACCGGAATGTCTTTCGTTGAGTCTTGTTCTTTTAATTGTCGACAGACTTCGAATCCACTCATGCCGGGGATCATGAGATCTAATAAAATGACATCAGGACGCATGTGCTCACATTGTTGCAGCGTGGTGTCGCCATCATGCGCGACAATCAATTCAAATCCAAAAGCGGAGAAACATTCCTGTAATATTTCTACGTTGTTTGGCAGATGCTCGACTAAGAGAATGGTGCCGAGGTTCGGTGCATGTATGGTCTGTGTGTCGAGATTGTCTGAAAGCGATTGCGTCATTTCTGTATGATATATTTGGTTGGTGTTTGTTAGGCAATTATGGTGATGGTTATAATCGTATGTGATCACGCCCGGGAGGCTGCTTTACATAGTTTTCGGACAACGACCTGACTTTTCTGAGTGGTCCGTGTTCAAATTTTTACGTTTTCTCTGTTTTTAATCGTTTTCATGACTCAACGCACTTGTGTGAAAACCTGAATCATGCTGTTTCAGAGTCTTGCAGACCTTGTCCTTGTCTTCCACCTTTGCTTTATTCTGTTTGTGCTCGTGGGTGGGTTGTTGATCCTGAGGTGGAATTGGGTATTGTGGGTACATCTCCCCGCTGTGTTATGGGTTGCAGCTCTCGAATTTGGAGGATGGATATGTCCTCTCACTCCGCTTGAGAATTGGCTCAGACACTCCGGTGGAGAGGCCGGATTTTCAGGCGGGTTTATTGAGCACTACCTTGTTCCGGTGATCTATCCAGATGGGTTGACCCTATCGATTCAATGGTATCTTGGTTTATCCGTCGTTCTTCTTAATCTTGGTCTGTACAGTTTTGTGTATTCACGACGGGCGAAAATCATGTAAAGTACGAAGTGTTGAAGTCTCAGAAATTCGGTGAGATATTTTGATGTTTTGACTTATTACACGAGGAGTCATGAATTGAATGCGTCAAAGTTAATTTATCATTTTGTATTTGTTTTGTTGGTCGCAGTTATCATACAGGGAAATGGGTTTGTTTTAGCGTATGAAGAAGTCACGGTAAACGATGGAGCGACGCTGAGTGGCATGGTTACACTATCCGGACCTGCTCCGCCTCCCTTTCGTTTTCAGGTGACGATGGGTGCCTATCCAGAGCATTGTCAACCCATTGCTGACAATGAAGGCAATGTCATTCTTCCGCGTGCCAGGGTTTCATCGGCCCATGAAATTGCTGATGTGGTAGTGTTTATTCAAGATCTGGATCGGGGAAAGGCTCCAACAACAGAGTTCCCCAAGCTGACAGTGAATCGTTGTCAGTTCGATCAACTGGTGATGGCGGGTATGGATGGTGACTATCTTCGTGTCTTGATGAATGATTCGGTGCTCCATCCACTACGTGGATGGGAAATGTTAAACAAAGGACGCATTCCATTGTTTGACTTTCCCAATTTAGAAACAGGTGAAGAAAAAACGACGAAGTTGACAACCAGGAATAGCGGTGTCGTCAAAGTCGAATGCGATCAACATCGATTTATGCAAACGTGGATTCTTGTTCCACTCAATCCCTATTTTGCAACAACAAATGAGACCGGACGTTTTACGATTACGGACATTCCAGCGGGTACGTATACCGTGAGTGCGTGGCACCCATCATTGGGGTATCTTGAACAAAATCTGACGTTCAAGAGTGGACAACAACAAGATTTTAATTTTCAATATCAAACCTCTGCTTCCGATACGCCGTAATGCTTGTTTACTGCTGACTATCGAATTGATAGATTTCTTAATGTATTGATAAAAACTTTATCGAAGTGATAGAGGGAAAGGTGAAGTCTCGAACCATGATGCGAAATACGATGAATGGACAGGTTGCTACATCACGGCACGGTCGAATATTTGTTCTGTGTCTTGTCCTGTTTGGAATGCTTGGTCAATCGTGGATAGTGTTCTCGGCTCAATCGCCTCAGAATAAAATTACGTTTGAAAACCATTCAGGTCAAAATGCGATCGTAAAGTTGTTTGGTCCAACGAAGGTGGTGGTGAGTCTCCTCAGAGGTCAAAAGCGCACTGTACGAGTTGAGGCAGGAGACTACCATGTCTTGGTGCGTTATGGGAGTAGTCCGAAAGAGTACAGTTACACAAAAAGCGCTCAGTTTTCCGTTGATCAACCGGGCAATCAGGTTTCCATTATCACGTTTACGCTCCACCGTAGGAGTGGAGGCAGTTTTCAGTCTGAACCAGTTTCTGGAGACGAGTTTGAAGATGTAACCATGTCGTCATTACATCCTGAAGATCTTCACTTTCCTGAAGAATAAGCTCATCATTATGCCGAAACTCTTTGAACAACCTTGTCTGATTCCGCCAGTCGGCCAGAATCCAAAATTGATTGAAGAATATGCTGGACGCGTGGCCACGAGCTCTGACGCAATGAGTCTGGCAAAAATTGTATGTCCAGCAGGATGGACTTAAGTTGGCGAGCAGCCAGAGTTCACGGAAACAAAGGTTGTCCTAAAAGGGATGGTACGAGTTGCGTCCAAGCATGGTGTGTTGGACGTTCGTCCAGGCCAGGCCGTGATCTGTGAAGCTGGGCCGTGGATTCGCTATAGTACCCCTGAAGCTGAAGGAGCAGAATATATCACGGTCTGTGTTCCTGGCCTTTCTCCTGCGACTGTTCATCGTAACGTGGAATGAATATCCGTTGTCCTTAGATATTTGCAGGCAGGTAAATTCGAGAAGTCTGTTATGAGCATACGAGCGCATGTTGAAGCGGTCTATGATGGGCTCAAGACATTCTTAGGCAATCATGATCCCGCGCAGGTCCAAGCTCGGCTTGAACGTGATCTGCGGCATATTCTTCCCAATTGGAGTGACCGGATTCCGGACTGTCCTGGCTGGTATTGGTTTAAGCCACCAGGAGTCAGTAACCCTCAGTTACTACATGTCTCCCATGGCCGGATCGATACAAAGTTAATGGCGGACTTAGGCCCTCCAAATAATCTCGTCGACGTGCAGCGAGTCAAAGGGCAGTGGGCCGGCCCCTTACTTCCTCCTTCATGACGGTCTCGCGAGTCAATCAGGTAAGATCAAATCTTATTGGACGCCTTTTCGTTGATATCGATGATATCCCAAAAGACCAAGTAAGCCGCTACCGAATAACAAGAGTGTTCCCGGTTCAGGAACGGCAGCGAGTTGTCCTCGAATGACTCCAGATGGGTCATTGGCAGTATGAAGATTGAGATAGAGCGGAACGTCTTGTCCTGGCTGAGCATTCAAAAGCGAAGGAAGAAAATCTGTCAGCGTCGCTCCGCCGTTCCCTTCGGTTTGATCCCATTCTCCCGTCACCGTCGTGGTGCCGTTTGTATTAACCTGAGTCATCGTGTCGCCATCAAGATCTGAACTTGGGCCGAAAATTCCAAAGACGACAGGTCCGTTGGATCCTCGATCTTGGTTGTGAAAGTGAAGCGCTGAGACGAGTTCTCCTCCCATTGGATTCGGGGTTCCAAATCCCTGAAAATCGAATCCGCTGTCCACCGTGATCATAAACGACAATGCATAAGTTCCACTGATTTGTCTGAGCTGGAGTTGCGCTAAGCCCGTCAATGGAGAATTGGTCAATCCAGCAGGGGCAATTTCTTGAGAACTGTTCATGAACGCCGTAAAGGATGTCGCCTGAACCGGCGTAACTGTACCCATAACACACAGCAGGCTGAGACAGCCCATGATCGATAGTAAGATGGTTGGCCTTTGGTTTCTCTTCCTCATGGTGGGCCTCCTTGCCTCCGGTCATGAAACAGGATAGATGGATCGAGATGAAGTGGAGTAAATGATAGCGTTTTGTGAAAGGTTAGGCAAGAGTAGTTTGGTGAGTGCAGACCCCTGAGCCGGGACTACGTTTACTCCTGGACAGATGACGCTCTGTAATGCGTGTTGTTCTTCCAGAAAACATTGACAAGATCTCTATCGCATACAGCTGTTTACCCATCATGGTGTATTTCACATGAGGAATTATTGATCTAATGTACTCATATCGATGACGAAGCGAAACTGGACATCGCCGCGCACGACTCGTTCGTACGCGTGGTTAATGTCTTGTATGGAAATGACTTCAATATCCGAAGTAATGTCATGTTCTCCACAGAAGTCCAGCATGTCTTGAGTTTCTCGAATGCCGCCAATGAGTGACCCGACGACTCGACGTCGGCGAAGAATAAGTGAGAAGGGGTCGATGGCTAAAGGTTGATCAGGAACTCCGACAACAATCAGGGTGCCATCGGTTTTGAGCAAGTCGAGATACGCATTGAGATCATGAGGTGCAGAGATGGTATCAATCATAAAATCAAACTTCCGCGCATAACGTGCGAAGACTCCGTCTTGGGACGTGCTCACATAGTCTATGGCGCCAAGACGTTCGGCTACTTTCTGCTTGTTTTCAGAACGACTGAAGACGGTCACGTCTGCGCCGAGGGCTCGCCCCAGTTTCACCGCCATGTGTCCAAGGCCTCCCAGTCCCATCACGGCGAGTCGATGGCCTTTCCCGACACCCCATTGGCGGAGTGGAGAATAGGTGGTGATT
>BQIU01000015.1 GCA_021603905.1 Nitrospirales bacterium | reverse complement strand
GCACATTAACTTCGTGACGGACGTGCTCGATCAAATCAAAGCCAGTGGCTATACGATTTTCAGCAACCTTTCGGGAAAAGGACATAGCGGGTTCCACGAAGGACATTTGATGTTTAATGACACAAGCAGTCTGCAAATGGTGTTGACCGTGGTGCCGGAGGGAAAGGTCGAGCTCATACTGTCGGGGCTTAAGCCGTTTCTGGAGCGTCATTCTGGAAGCGTTTTTGTCATCGATGCTTTTGTGCTGAGAAAAGATCACTTTGACTAGATGGATCAGTGAGAATTTCATCTCACTAAATCGGTAATTATTTCTAAAAGCCGCCACCTAGAAACAGTACAGCTTTCAACATCAGGATGGCACAGGTGTATGGAGCAAGCGTTGTCAAGGAGTCAAACTCTCCAGTAACAAGCAGGTCTCACTGTTGGCAATCACTTCAATTCTGGTGAAGTATATCGCAACTGTCGCCTAGGTCTCCCCTTCTCTTAAACTGGAATTTAATTGGATTCGTTAACGTATCTTCTTTGCCTCTTTCAAATTCCGTTTGCCTCAATATTTTCCTCAATCGTCTCTACCGTAATAAAAGATGTAAGCGGAGATCCTAATTCCTGCATCCGCAAGAACGCAGATGACTTCATTGTATGGAATTTTTGGCGTGAAACGTCATGCCTCGAATGCTTTTAGCCGCCCTTGGCCGTAGTGTTCTCAGGTTTCAATCGTTGTGGAGCTTTTGCTTTTGTGTGGTTGTGTGCTCAGAAACGAGGGGATCTTTAGGGGTGACCGATGACTCCGTGTGTGCAATGTCAGTATGGGGACGTGCGATGTGAAGCGCAAGGAGTGAATATACATATCGGGCCGCTTTCTAGAAGAGGCTGTCGAAATGTCGAGATGGTGATTTTGAACGGTTGGTTGAGTCTCAGGTGATGTGATGAAGAGAGGAGGCAGTGGGGAGTAATTTGCGTTAGTCTCTTCACGGAAGGCCAAGGGTCTTGACCTTCCGTGAGATGTGACACCGTCGCCCGTTTTTTAGTGGTGGGATTCCTGTGTGGCGTCGGAGGGGGACTTGGCCACCGATGGTGCCACGAATGGCATGAGTGGTAATTGCTCTGCATCCTTCTTTACTTCGAGTAAAGCGATGGCGCCTCGAAGGGCGTCGGTGAGCGAATGCGTGACAATTGGAATGATGTTTTCTTCATCGACAATCATATCGAGGATCGCCCCATCGGCTGGACCGACAACTTGAGTTTGGACGCTTTGCATTCGATTGGCTGGTGTTCCTGTTGGCCAGACGTCATCCCAAATTTCTGCAATCGGATGTAGGGCGGAAAATCGGTTTGGTCCGATATTGACGAAATAGAACCGCACGCGTTCACCTGGTTTGGCTTGTAAGAAATCACCCCCTTGTGTCGCGTGGACGGGGTCGTACTTGAACACGCCGCCATTAAAGACCACATGATCGTATTTTTCGTCAAACATGCCTTGCACATCATCCGGGTCTTTTAAAAATAACTCAGATTGAACCAAGACGTATTCTCTGTCAGCTTTTGGCATGGCAGAGGCATCTTTCGGGTCCACGATCACTGCTCCGAACATGCCACGGGCAATGTGCTGAATCATCGGAAAGGCTCCGCAGTGATATGCAAAGACTCCCGGGCGTTTGGCGACCCAGTCAAACTCCTTGGTTTCTCCAGGATTCACTTCTGAATAATTATCCAGGAAATTGGTTTCGGCCGAATGAAAGTCCATGGAATGTGGCCGACTATTAGTTGGTAAATTGATGAGCGTGAAGTGAACGGTATCGCCTTCGGTGACACGAACCACAGGACCTGGGAATTGTCCATTGAAGGTCCAAGCCTTGGTTTTGGTGCCTTTGCCGTCAATCACGACTTCTGTTTCCACCGCGGTCATTTCGACATTGACGGTTTTGGCTTCTGCCTGTCCAAATGTGCAGAGCAAAGCACCTGTCACGGCTAGAGCTGCCAGACTAGGTATGCGCTTTGAAGTGAGCTGAGTCCGATTCATATTCTTCCTCCTCGATTAATAAATGCGCTAATGAGTAATGAGTGTATTCAAATAATCTCTTGATTTTGCCAACAGATATAGCATCAAATATGCCAATCATGTCATTTTCTTAAGATATTGATATTATTTGATTTTTTTAACTTTAACCATTTCATGATTAATCATTATTTTAATGAATAGCAAAATAATGTTGTGAAAACGCAATAATTTGTTTACCCTATCATCTGTTGCACCTCTTGCTATCGGTTGGCATTGAGGGTGTTGATGGACCATCAACAAGATTTTTCTTGAAGATACATATTGTGAAAGCCTCATACCCATGAACGCAGAACAACACATCTATGATGCCGAAAGGAGGTTTCGAGCGGTGGCTCAGTCATCCAATGACGCCATCATTATCGGGGATCAAGGCGGAAACATTTTATTTTGGAATAGCGGAGCTCAAGCAATTTTTGGCTACCAGAGTGACGAAGTCGTAGGGAAGTCGCTGACATTATTGATGCCTGAGCGTTATCGTCTTGCCCATCTGCGGGGGATGGCTCGATTTTGTGGGACAGGTGAGGCGCACCTCATTGGAAAGACGTTTGAGCTTCATGGTCTTAGAAAAACAGGGGAAGAGTTTCCTTTGGAACTGACGCTGTCTGCGTGGATGGAGCATCAGCAACAATTTTTTAGCGGAATCATTCGAGACATTTCTCAACGGAAAGCTGCGGAAGGAGCTCTTCGGCAATCAGAAGAAAAATATCGCGCCATATTTAATCAGGCCGTTGAAGGTATTTATCAAACAACCCTGAACGGCATGTTTCTCAATGCCAATCCGGCCCTGAGTCATTTATTAGGCTACGATTCGTCATCAACACTCATCGAAACGGTCCAGGAAATTGGCGTGCAACTCTATGTGGAGCCGGAGCGACGAAGCCAGTTTTGTCAGCTCGTGGAAGAAGTCGATGTCGTGACTGAATTCGAGTCGCAGGTTTACCGAAAAGACGGCACGATTATCTGGATTTCCGAAAATGCTCGAGCCATTAAGGATGCTCAAGGTCTTCCTCAATGGTACGAAGGGTCTGTAGTAGACATTAGTGCACGCAAGCAAGCCGAAGAGTTATTAAAAACGAAAACTCGGCTCGAGGCGGAAAATTGGTATTTACAAGAAGAAGTTATTGAAGCCTGCGCGTTCGGTGATCTTGTGGGGCAAAGTCCGGCGCTTGAAAATGTGATTCGCCAGATTGATCTGGTGGCTCCAACCGAAGCGACCGTGTTAATTCTTGGCGAGTCTGGGACTGGAAAAGAGTTGGTGGCTCGAGAAATACACAAACGAAGTCACCGGCATGAGCGTCCGCTCATTCGAGTCAATTGTGCGTCAATTCCCAAGGAACTCTACGAAAGTGAATTTTTCGGTCATGTGAAGGGCGCCTTTACGGGAGCCGTCAAAGATCGAGCTGGTCGATTTGAGGCGGCAGATGGCGGAACCTTATTTCTTGATGAAGTAGGAGAAATTCCCCTGGATTTGCAAAGTAAATTTTTGCGGGTGTTGCAGGAACAGCAATATGAACGGGTCGGGGATGAATACACGCGCAAGGTGAATGTGCGGGTCATGGCTGCAACGAATCGTGATCTCAAGCGAGAGGTTGAACTGGGCCGCTTTCGACAAGACCTGTATTATCGTTTGAATGTATTTCCACTGGAAATATCACCGCTTCGTGACCGTAAGGAAGACATTCCACTATTAACAGATCATTTTCTCACAATTGGAGCAAAGAAGTTCCATTGTATACGCCCCCGCTTAACCAAAAAACATGTCAGTCTTTTGCGGGGGTATGATTGGCCTGGGAATATTCGAGAGCTGCAAAATATTATCGAACGCGCATTAATCACGGCCAATTCTGGAGAGCTCTACTTTGAGTTGCCCAGTAAAACCAAGCGGCGTCTTTCGGAGAACGTGGGTGAAGATCTAAAGTCTCCGGTGGTCTTATCTGAAGAAGAGGTGCAAGAGGTCATTCGTCAGAATACGCTCGCAGCCTTAAAGCAGACACGGTGGAAAGTGTATGGTGCTGGTGGAGCAGCTGAATTGTTGGGGATGAAACCCACAACCTTATTGGCACGTATGAGAAAAATGCAGCTCAACAAACATCATGTTCTTCCAGAATAAATCCTGGATCATGTAATGCGCCGTGTACGGTCGAATGCAGAGCCTGCCGTGTTTAGAGTGCGCGAAAGACCGCAATCAGATCAGTTAGTGTCACAATTTTCGTTTGAAGGAGGTTTCGTTCAGATGTCAGCATGTCAACATTCTTGGTACTCTGTCCCTCTTTTCTGACCTGAGTCGCTTCTGACAAGATTCGATCACTCTCCTCTCCCACTTTGGCTTGCACAACAGGATTGGCTGCTAGAAAAGCTTGTAGCTTGCTGCGAGCCTCTTCCAGTTGCGTCTCAATTTCCTGATTCGACAGTTCAGGGCTTTTTCGTTCATCCACAACATGGTCAAGGTACTGAGTCAGGATTAAATAAACGTGAATCAGAGCTTCGGTGATTTGAATATGCTGCGGATCACGAGATTGTTCGGCCATAGTCTTTCTCCCAAATGAATTCGAATGGATATCTCTCACGACGACGCGATCGTATATTTTCCTACCTTAGCATTCCGTGAAAAAGAAAAATAGATTAACATGACAAAAAGATGAATCGTGAATGGCTGAAGAAGAATGTTCTACACGGAAGTCTGTTTCTTTGGTTATGACATCACTTAACAAATATTTTGAAGGAGTAATGATATTAAGCATGGAAAAAAGATTCTAAACCCCGTATCCTATACAGAATCACCTCGAGCTAAAATTTGATCATGGTACCGACTGCAGATCGTATGTCGTCTTCCTCTCCTTCTTCCTCTCACCTTCCACTGAAGACGCAACTCTTTCGTGAACAGGTCGCTCAGCTGTATGCACTTGCGCCTATTGGGATTATGGCATCATGTCTCAATGCTCTAATTCTTGTGTTCATTCTATGGAATGTGATCGGTCATGTTCTGCTAATTGCGTGGGTGACGAGCCTGACGCTGATTAATCTCATCAGGGGATGGCTTGTTTTTCGCTATCGACGCGCGACTGTGTTGATAGAAGACACTCATCGTTGGTGTGATTGGTTTATCGTAGGCAATCTGACCACAGGCATTGTCTGGGGAGCAGCAGGGTTCTTTTTGTATCCTCCCGACTCGCTACCGCATGAATTCGGGTTAATCTTCGTGCTGGGAGGAATGGTTGCTGGATCGACGGCGATGCATTCGGCGCTACCAAAAGCTTTTTGGGCCTTTAGTGTCCCTACGGCGATGCCATTTACGTTCAAGTTTTTTCAACAGGGAGATGATCTGCATGTGGCCATGGGAATATTGTCCTTATTGTTTATGAGTATGATGGGGGTGGTTGCTCGTCGGAATCATCTCCTGGTCACGAAGGGCATCACGTTGCAGCATGAGAATGTTCAGCTTCTCGATCAAGTCACTAGGGCTCGAGATCATCTTGAATCGATTGTGGAGGCTCGAACCGCCGAATTGCAAACATCAGAATCCCGCTATCGGCTTTTGGCTACCAATGTGACGGATGTCATTTGGGTGATGGCATCAGATGGAAGTCACTTTACCTACATCAGTCCTTCAATCATGTCGTTCCGAGGCTATACTCCTGAAGAAGCGATGGCTCTTTCCTTGGAAGAAACGCTGACGCCCGATTCTGTTCAAAAAGCCAGAGCGGTTCTTGAAGAAGAGTTAAATCTTGAACCGTCTCGTTATGCTGACCGTTTTAGATCGCGTCTGTTGGAGTTGGAGCATTACTGCAAAGACGGATCGACAGTATGGGCGGAAGTGAGGGGAAGTGTTTTGCGTAATGAACAGGGACAGCCTATTGGCATGGTGGGGATGACTCGCGATGTCACTGAACGAAGAAAAATGAATGAAGAAAAACAAACTCTTGAAACGCAACTTCTGCGTTCTCAGAAAATCGAAGCAGTCGGTACGTTGGCAGGTGGAATCGCTCACGATTTTAATAATTTCTTGACGAGTGTCTTGGGGAATATTGTGCTCGCTAAGGAGACCACGACTTCCAGTGAGTTACGGTCAGAATTCTTAACCAAGGCTGAACAAGCCACATTACGCGCAAAGGATTTGACACAGCAACTTCTCACGTTTGCAAAAGGGGGGGAACCCATTAAGCAACTGATATCAATGGATACGATGATTAAGGAAAGCTCAAGTTTTTCACTATCTGGGTCAGCCGTGGCCTGTGAGTATGTGTTTCAACCAAATCTTTGGCCAACGGATGTGGATCCAGGACAGATTAGTCAAGTCATCCATAATCTCGTGATCAATGCGGTGGAGGCGATGTCTCATGGGGGCACCATTATCATTCGTGCTGAAAATATGCTTCTCCCCACAAAAAAGTTAGGCCGGAGTATTCCATTGCCCCCAGGTCCATATCTCAGGGTGTCTCTGCGTGACGAAGGTCCTGGAATTCCTGATGAGCATTTGTTGCGAATTTTTGATCCGTATTATACAACGAAGACTGACGGGCATGGTCTCGGGTTGGCCTCAGCGTACTCGATTATGAAAAAGCATGAAGGGTTGATTGCCGTCGATAGCAAACTCGGCTTTGGTACGGAGTTTACGTTATTCTTTCCAGCGGTCCCCCACGCGCACGTTTCCAGTAATGCGGCAGCTGTTCAGCCAATGCAAGGCCGTGGGAAAGTGTTGGTGATGGATGATGATGAACATGTTCGAATGGTCGCAGGAGAACTTTTGACTCACTGTGGGTATCATTACGAGTTAGCCAAGGACGGCTACGAGGCCATCACCCTCTATAAACATGCGGTGCGATGCGGAGAGCGTTTTTCGGTAGTCATATTGGATTTGACGATTCCGGGGAGCATTGGTGGGAAAGAGACGTTGAGACGATTGCAACAGATTGATCCAGACGTGAAAGCCATCGTTTCAAGCGGCTACTCTCATGATCCGGTCATGGCCAATTATCAAATTCATGGTTTCCAGGGAGTCGTCAGCAAACCTTACACACTCGTAGAGCTGAGTAAGGTGATGTATGATGTGGTGATGGATTCTTCCTCTCATTGAGCTGAGCTTATTGCTTGGGACTCTCTTATCAAAGGTGCCTTTTCAACGAATGCTGTGAGTTCTTCGATATAGTCGTCCGCGGAAGTTTGAAGAATTGGCGTCTGACTTATAGCCTGTTACTTGTCAATCACTTCAACGTATCTATTTTATTTTTACATGTTCGAAGAATGGTTCCCTGCAGCTTCAAATGCGGCGGATGCCTTCGGCGCATGTGCATGATCTGTTTGGTCTGGTAAACCTTGAATATCGTGATAATCACCTCTCAGTGCCTTCAATGCATGACGTTCTTGTTGAATCTCAGCTGATGTTCGTACCCCCAATCGTCGAAACAGTGGAACGGGCGGACACCAGCCTTGAATGGAGTGCTGCAGGAGAAAGCTACAAACAGCAGCAGGAAGAAGAAACCATCGGCGATGAGCGAACGTCCCTAATACCAATCCCACAAGCGAAAACGATGCCGCATTAGCTTCGAGCACTCGTTCTATATCCCATTCTTCATCAAGCTCCATCAAGCGACGATCGAGGGACGAACGTCCGGCAGAAGCATATAAAACGATATTATGTTTTGTTCGGTTAAGGATATCTTCATTGATTTGCGGATCGGTATGTTCGGCAACTCGTGTTGTTGTGCGTGGAATCTGCATAGGGAACTCCTTTTCGAAATTTGCAGGAGGCATTTCTCGCATCATCATTTCTTCTAAAAATATATACTCTATTTATCAATGGGAAATAACTGGATAAAACCCTAGTAGAAAAACAACGTATTCAAGGGTTTTTTAGGGTAGTCAGCGTCGTAAAATGAGACCAAGCTTCTACATTATCTCCGATTATGACGTGAAGAAAATGCCAAAGGCGAATTGGCACATAATGTTATTATGGAATCCGGCATGTTTTTTTTTAATGTCTGCGGTTAATCTCAACTCATCTAATCGGCCACGTGTTTCGAGTCTCGATGTTATCCCGATGTCATAGGACGGGTTGAGGCCAATACAGAGAGCATGAAATAGGGGGACGTGTTTTCCTTACCTGATTTAAGTCCATGAGTAGAGAGGGCGAATTGCTGACTCTCAGAAATCTCTGTCATCACCTGATATACACTCTATGAACGAATGGAAATTACAATTTAATCGTTGGGACCCTGAAATTCAACAGGTCAGAGAGGCGCTTTGCACTCTCACAAATGGATATTGGAGTATGCGGGGAGCGGCGGAAGAATCCACCCAACATGGCTGTCATTACCCTGGTACCTATTTGTCTGGCGTATACAACCGTTTGGAGAAAACCATTGCCGGCGAAATCGTGAATCATGAAACTCTGGTGAATTGGCCCAATAGCCTTTTCCTGTCCTTCAAAATGGAATCCGGCTCGTGGTTTGACTTGGAAAAGGTTCATGTCCAGGAGTTTTGCCAAGAACTTGATCTTCACCGAGGGCTCCTCAGCAGGCGTATTCATTTTATTGAACCTGCCGGGCGCGAGACGACGCTTCATAGCACCCGTTTTCTCCACATGCGTTTCCGACATCTTGCGGCAGTAAAGTGGGAAATCTTTCCACATAACTGGTCTGGGCAATTACAAGTCAGGGCAGGGATCGATACTGGCATCATCAATAAGAATGTGGAGCGCGATAAAGAGATGCATGGAAAACATGTTCACATTGTGAAATCAGGATTTTTTCAGGAGTATGGCCCTTACGTGGTCGCGGAGACTTTACAATCTCATATTCGAGCGGCTCAAAGTTTTCGAGCAGAATGTTCAGGGGCTCCGATTATCAATCAAGGCATCATACAAAACCTCAATATGGTCGCGAAAGAATTTTTCATTGATGTCTCCTCACGTTCGCCGGTCAAATTTGAGAAAATTATTGCGATGTGCCATTCACGAGATCATGCCGTTTCGGAACCACTTGAAGCCGTGCAGCAAGCCTTGGCCTCTACAAAGACGTGCGAGCTATTGCAGGATTCTCATGAGAAAGCGTGGAGGCGATTGTGGAACATTGGCGATATTCGCATTCGCAGTCGACCGGAAGATCAATTAATGTTACGTCTTCATCTTTTTCATCTCTTACAAACGGCATCGCCTCATCTTGTGGATTGTGATGCTGGGATACCTGCTCGTGGACTGACCGGCGAAATGTATCACGGGCATATCTTTTGGGATGAAGTTTTTGCTTTCCCTTTTTTAACTCTTCGTATTCCAGACGTATCCCGCGCGTTGTTACTCTATAGGACGCGACGACAATTAATTGCTCGAAACCGTGCGGATCAGCTTGGATATGACGGTGTGCTCTACCCTTGGAGAAGTGCGAGTGACGGATCAGAGCAAACCCCTCGTCTTCAATGGAATCCGCGCGCTCAGCAATGGACCAAAGATTATACGTACTTGCAATATCATCTCAACGCAACAATTGTGTATCAAGCCTGGAAATATTATCAAGCGACTGGAGATTTCCATTTTTTACAATCTTGCGGCGGAAAACTAATTCTTGAAATTGCCCAACTGTGGTCCAGTATGGCCGTAAAAAGTGAAGAAGACGGTCGATACCATATTCGTGGCGTCATGGGACCTGATGAATTTCATACCGGCTATCCAGATGTCGCGTCTCCCGGTCTCGACGATAATGCCTATACTAATATTATGGCTGTGTGGACGCTTCGTTGTGCCGCACGCCTCATACAGAAATTGCCCAATTATGCTCGAGAACAATTAATGGACGAATTATCGATCAAGCCAAACACTCTCGATCGTTGGGCCGATATTGCTCGACGTATGTATGTGCCGTTTTTGGACAAGGAAATTATCAGTCAATTTGCTGGATATGAAAAGCTTCAAGAGTTGGATTGGCCCAAGTATCGAACCCGTTATGGAGACATTCGTCGAATGGATCGAATCCTTGAAGCTGAAGGAGATACGGTGAATCGTTACAAAGTCTCAAAACAACCGGACGTATTGATGATGTGTTATCTCCTGCCGTTGCAAGAACTTGAAGCGATATTTTCTGAGTTAGGCTATCTCTTCACTCCTCACCTGATACAAAAAAATATTGAGTATTACCAACCACGAACCACTCACGGGTCCACGCTCAGTCGCATCGTATTTGGATGGATTCTTGCGCGATCCAATAGGAAGGGGTCGTGGCAATGTTTAGTCGAAGCCTTAGGAAATGATGTCCATGAAATTCAGGGCGGGTCAACCAGCCAGGGCATTCATCTTGGGGCCATGGCGGGAACGGTTGATTTGATTCAACGTTGCTATAGCGGAATAGATATGGAGTATGACATGTTAATAATTAATCCACGCTTACCGGAATCATTACATGAGGTGGCGACGTCTATGTATTATCGAGGCCATCAGATTTGTGTATTGATCTCTCAAAAAACCCTTCATGTCGACATATCAGCTGGCCCTCACTTCCCTTTGAAAATCCATGTGCGAAATAGAACGTATACCATCCATGAAGCCAGCACACAGGAATATACCGTATGACTTCTCAAATTATTGCCTTGGGAAGCATTAATGTAGACTTTCAATTAAGAGCTGATCGATGGCCGGAACCCGGTGAAACTCTCATGGGACAGGATTTCCTGATGATAGGAGGGGGGAAATCGGCTAATGTGGCCTGGTTAGCGAGAAATTTGGGGGCAGAAGCGCAATTAGTTGCTCATGTCGGATCTGATTCACTGCAGGAAATCGCGATGAAACCTCTACAACAAATTGGTGTCAATTTATGCACGGTTTCTCAGATAGATAAGCAGTCAACCGGGGTTTCACTCATTGTGGTTCCCAAAGACGGGCGGAAAGGTATCCTTCTGTCAGCGAATGCCAATGAAGTATGGAGAAAAGAAGATTATGATGCCGTGAGTCATATCCTGACAGATGCTCCTTCCGGCTCTATCCTCACAACCAATTTAGAAATACCGGTTCCTCTCGTGAAACATGCTGTGAGTGAGGCTAACAAGCGCGGAATGCTGGTGATACTCGATCCTTCACCAGCACAGAGACTCGATAAGGAATTGCTGGAATTAGGCTGTTTTCTCACACCCAATCAGTCTGAAGCGCAGCATTTAACGGACACTACCATAGAAAATCGAGAACAAGCTATGGAGGCGGCTCAATGTCTTGTCTCATTAGGGGGGCAAGCGGTTTTCGTGAAACTTGGGTCGGGTGGGTGCGCCGTGATGTCAGCCAACGAACAATATTTCATTTCGCCCCCTCTTGTGGAGACTATTGATACCACTGGTGCTGGAGATGCTTTTGCCGCCGCATTGAGTGTGGCACTTTTGGAAAATCGCACACTGTTCGAATCCACGCGTTTCGCTGTCGCGGCGTCAGCCCATGCTGTCACCGGCTACGGATCTCAACCTTCCTATCCCTCCCGTGCGCAGGTTGATGCACTTCTCAGAACTATGAATGATGAGTAATGGCGATCCGTGTCTTCTGGGGTGTGACACGCATACTAGCCCTTGATGTGGGTATTCCCTTCTCTTTCCATATTCAAACTCATTTTTGCGTCGTTGTGGTCATTCATCAAGGGTTCTTTCCAGGTTCAGATAAAAAATAAATCTGTTAGATAGTTGCACATGTCTTATCATTATGATGTGAAAGGATTCATGTATGGCTATCGCTAAAAAACGCCCTCGGTCATCACGTAAAATTAGATACGCGGTTGTTGGATTGGGGTATATTGCTCAAATCGCTGTCCTCCCAGCGTTTGTTCATGCCAAGAAGAATTCAGAATTGGCAGGTCTGATATCGGACGATTCAAAAAAATTACGCGAATTAGGTAAAAAATATCATGTAGAAGGAACGTATTCTTATGATGCTTATGAAAAATGTCTTAAAAATGAGGCGATCGATGCCGTGTATATCGCTCTCCCCAATCACTTGCATTGTGAATATGCCATTCGTGCTGCCAAACTTGGCGTTCATGTTCTTTGCGAAAAACCGATGGCCCTGTCCGTCACAGAATGTGAAAGGATGATCCGGACAGCCGATCACCATCGGATTAAACTCATGGTGGCCTACAGACTTCACTACGAAGAGGCGAATCTCAAGGCCATGCAACTGATTCACTCTGGAAAAATTGGGGAGCCGCGTTATTTTCAATCAGCGTTTAGTCTCCCCATTCAAAACAAAAAGAACATTCGGTTACGACAGGAAACCGGTGGAGGAACATTATGGGACATCGGTATTTATTGTTTAAATGCAGCCCGAAACCTGTTTCGGGCGGAACCGGTCGAAGTCTTTGCAAGCACGATGGGCAAGGGAACAGGTAAATTTCAAGAAGTGGAAGAAATGAGTGCGGTCATTTTACGATTTTCCAACAATCGATTGGCCAGTTTTATTTGTAGTTTTGGCGCAACTGATGTGTCGGAGTTTCGTGTGGTGGGAACAAAGGGCCAACTTCAACTGACTTCTGCCTATGAATATGTGGCACCCATTACCTATCATCTGACGATACATGGGAAAAAACAGTCAAAAACGTTTGCTACGCGTGATCAATTTGCGCCTCAACTCCTAAAATTTTCAGATGCGATTCTCCATGATACAATCCCTGAACCTGCAGGTGATGAAGGGCTCCATGATGTACGGATCATTGAAGCTCTGTATCAATCAGCCAAAAAAGGAAAGCCAATGACACTCAAAAAAATCGAACGGAAGCGTCGACCGAATCTCAAACAACACATGCGTCGTCCACCAATTAAGAAGCCAAACCTCATCCGTGCCGAGAGTCCATCCGGTTGAGACTACGAAAAATCAGTCAGAAGAAAGCGTGTGAGAGCATGATGTAGGTTATGAATAGATTATTTTCAGACCTACACATCTTTTGTGACGAGTCAGGCGGCCCTGGACCCCTTGAGTCCAGCTTTAAAGTCAGTGACGGCTTGACGAATTGGGGTTTGGTCACGCGCAAAGACTATCGAGAAATTCCTCCGCGCGTGGAATATTGGTTGTCGACTCTTGGCCAATCGCTTGAAGGCGTGTTAATGGCTATGCATGAGTGGGGTGAGAGGTATGGGCAGAAAGCCTTGCAAAAGAAAGGACGATAACCATGAACATTGTAGCTATCTCTGGAAGTCTCAGAAAAGCGTCGTTCAATACGATGCTCATTCATGAAGCCGTGAGCGTTTGTCAATCAGCCACGATTGAAGTGGCATCGATCGCTGACATCCCTCTCTATAACGGAGATATCGAAGCTAATACAGGTCCTCCAAGTTCTGTGACGATGTTGCAAGATAGGCTGGAACAGGCTGATGGTTTAATTCTCGCCTCACCGGAATACAATAATGGAGTTCCAGGTGTGATGAAAAACGCAATCGACTGGTTATCGCGCCCATCAGAAAAAATAGACATAGTTTTTGCTCGTAAGCCCCTGGCCATGATGGGCGCGAGTATGGGAAGCTTTGGAACGGTATTGGCGCAGGCCGGTTGGCTCCCAACCATCCGCGCGTTAGGGTTGTCGTTGTGGACGGATGAAACACCATTTTTGGTGTCACGCGCGCACCAGGCCTTTGATGAGCATGGTCATTTTATCGAAGATTCGATGCGGAAAAAACTCCAAGCTTATATTGAGGCATTTGTGACGTTTATCGCGACAACAAAACGTAAAGAATCTATGAGAGGGGTCGTGTGATCAGGTAGCGGTTCGCATGACGATTGCTGTTAGTCCTTCCTTTAATATGCTGTCCATGAATTCTGCGGATTTTTATTCTTATCCTAAGAGTTTAACGTTAGATAATTTGACTAATTGCTTGGACCTGGACATTTCCTAGGAAGATGTCAGATGGTCTAGTGAGGATTCAACGTTGAAGGTCTGGAAAGATTTCAAGACCTTACCTGCCATTGTGACGATATTCACATCCTTTACGTGCCTCGAATGAACGGTAGGACATCCATCATTAGCGTTCCTCCAAATGACGGTCCTCGATCTTTGGAGTTCACTAAATCGTTCCACATTTCGACTCGACCGTACGGAAAACTCAATGCTACGGTTCCGAGTATTTCTTCAAGCGAATTTCCCGTTCGTGTGACGAAGAGTCCGGAATGAATTGTGATCCCAAATTCTAGTTCCCATGGTGGTGCGGGCGTCTCCCGGTAATCGCCAAGGCTTAGGGACGCTTGCCCGAGATAAGATTGAGGCGCAATCGAAGGAAAGGCCGAACTATTATAGAGTTGGCCATAGCGACCCAGAGCCGATAAGCGTAGGAAGGTGGAGCTGGGAAAAGGGATGCGTCGAAATCCAGCTCTAACATAGGGTTCATGATAGAGCGTTCCAGATGTGACCCCGATTCCCCAAAATGTGTTTTCACGTGATTCAAAGAGACTAAACCATCGAGTGATTGAACCGCCGAGCATGAAGTCGGCAGCCTCACGAGTGGCTCCGACGGGAACTGACGCATAGTCAAACACATAATTGTGAACGAAATCATTTTGCAGAAATTCCGTCGGTTGATTATGAGTCGGCCCGGCACCTCCGGTGAGATTAAATCCCCAAGATCCAATCCGTTCCGTCCAAGAGGCAGAAAGTAGATTGAGTCCAATCGTTTCCTCAACCGTAGAAGGATAGCGACGATCATCGCCATCAAACTCTGTAAAGCGAAGTAACGTGATACCAGTAAGCAAAGCCGATTTTTGATCAGGATAGGCAAGCCCACCCCAATAAATACTTGGAGCCGGTGTTTCGGCATGGACGTGTATGCTCCCGAGCAACATCCCAAGTACTCCAAGTATGAAGAAACAGCGATATGTCATCATGAATTGTGGCAATGGTTGTCGTCGTAACGGTTGAATAACGCACGATCTCTGCATTCAAGCATTCTTTATGAATCCATATCTTCCAGAAGCGAGACGAGGTCATCGGCGTGCTCTTCTTCGACGGCCAGAATTTCTTCCAGCATTCGGCGAGACGTCGAATCCTGAGTGCCAAGGTAATTGATGACTTCCCGGTAACTATCGATGGCAATTCGCTCAGCGATCAAATCCTCTTTGATCATATCGAGCAAGGATGAGCCTTCGACATATTCAGAATGGCTGCGGGTTAGTAACCCATCGGGAGAGAGATTGGGCTCACCTCCGAGTTGGACAATCCTCTGTGCCAGTTGATCGACATGACCTTGTTCTTCAGTGGCATGTTGAAGAAACTCTGCGGCGACGCTTTGAGCATTGATACCTGAGGCCATATAATAATGCCGTTTATACCGAAGTACACAGACGATTTCAGTAGCGAGCGCTTCATTAAGTAGCTTGATAACGGTATCACGATCTGCCGTATAGCCTGGTGTCACCGCACCTTTTTCAATATGTTCTCGTGCACGTTTTCGTAACGTCTTGATGTCAGTGAGAAATGGTTGGTTTTTCATCATGCTCTCCTTTCAGCTTTTGATCTTCATTAGTTATAAACTCATCGACAGCATGTAACTCACACCTACGATGCAGTTCCTGGTGCGTGAATACAAAACACTTGCGATTCTTGATCAAGAGTCACGAGGCCTAATCGATGTCTCACTCGCTTTCCCGTGTCCTCATGAATACCGTGTTGTCTTTTCTGCTTAATTGTTTCAGGTCAGTATTTTTAAAAACAATGAATAATTTTTAAATTTGTTTTAATTATTTGTCTAGTGACCTAAGGTCGTGGAGTGACGGCTGAGATCATCTGAGCATTCAGTGTGAGGTTGAGTGGTGTTGTCTAGATTTTTATCGAGAAGCGTGAACGAAGGCATGACTGAACGTCATCCAGGCGGGAGGACGCACAGTATGGAAGGAGCGTCTTTGTGTAATACGTGTCACAAAATAAGTTTTTACGATGAAAACGTGCGAGATTTCTGTGTGAAGAACAACGAAAGTATAAACGTTGCGGTCATCGTTAGTAGGGCACCGACAACAGCGACCGTCATATCTTTCTGTGCATCCCATTCATCTCCCTGAGTACCCAGATAGGCTTCTCCCAATTCGGGATTGACTAATCGAACAATCCAAGATTCACCAATCTCAAAAAGTCCACTAAGGGCTAAGATTCCACTGATGGGTAAATAGTAGGCCCAAAATCCTTTGACCTTAACTCGACGTAGAAATAATTCACGAAGCGGATACGCCAAGATTAATCCAAATGAAAAGTGAGCAATGCGATCGAAAGGATTACGTTCTAATTCCCACACCTCTTGGATCCAGAAACCAAGAGGAACCTTGGCATAAGTGTAATGTGCTCCGATTGCATGAAGGGTCAAAAACACGACAATAAAAATATAGGAAAGATCGGATAAGGGAAACCACCGATATGTCGCTATGAGGAAAATGATCAAGCCACAGACCAAAATGTTTTCAAGAGCCCAATCATGGCGGTCAACCGGATCAATCGCGAGCAATCCCCAAATCAGGACAAACCACGTCATTAATCCATGAAGGAGGTAATGATTTCGAAAGGCTCTTTGATTAGTGGCAGTCGTTGCAGTGGTGAGGGGCATAGGTTGCTTATACAAGCCTCTCCGTGCGAAAGCACGATAAAGGTTTTGGAACCTTTCGTATCAGAATCATGAATGATAAGCAGAGCAAGGCACCATACATGGTTGCGGCCATATCTTTTTGTGCATCCCAGATATCGCCCTGCGCTCCGAGAAAAGCTTGTCCTAAATCGGGGTGGACGATTCGCGCAAACCAGGATTCTAAAATTTCCCATATTCCGGCTAATCCGATTAAAGTCATGAAGACGAGATATGTGCGAAGCCAGGACGGTATTCCTTTGATTTTTCCAAACAGCTCATTGAACGGATAAGCCAGGAGCAATCCGAAACAGAAATGCACAATACGGTCAAAATTATTCCGAGGTAAATGGAGAAAGTCTTCGATCCATTCTCCAACCGGAGTTTGAGCGTACGTATAATGAGCTCCGATGGTGTGCAAGGTCAAAAAAAACGAGACTAACAGATACGACGTACTCGAGAAAGGAAGAGCGTGATAGGTGATGGTCAAAAAGCCAATAAAAAGAATGGGAAGAATATTCGCGAAGATCCAATTTTGAGAATCAACCGGATTCATTCCCATAAAAAAGAAAAAGACGACATACCATAACAACAATATTGACACGACGAGATGCTTCAACCGAGTCTCCATCTTATAAAAGTAAAAGAAAAGATGTGGTGGCAAGCGTGGTCTGCCTGTCACAGATATAAAAGAATAGCAAAAAGAGGTCTGGCAGAAATCTAGATAAATTGGAAGTGTAGAGAGGAAAATGTCCAATTTCAGATATTTCGTGGGACCTCAAAGCTATTGTGATGCCAATCATTTAGAAACCGGATTGTTCTGGTCAGACGGTTCAGTCTTTTCCCAGGTACGAAGAACCTCGGCGACACTCCAGGCTTGTGCAACACATCCGCGAGGGATGAACGGCGATTCTGCATCGAAAATTTCACTGATACTCCCAATGCACGCTTGGTTAAGATGGTCTTCGAATCCGGAAAGGAATTGTCGCGCCCCCGCTAGATCATCAGGATAAACTTTCAGCCAAGCGTCAATAAAAGGTCCGATAAGCCAGGCCCACACGGTCCCTTGATGGTACGACGCATCTCGTGCATAGATGTCACCATAATATTTTTCGTGATAGTGAGGATGTTCGGCTGAAAGTGATCGCAACCCAATCGGTGTCAACAGGCGCTGTTGAACAGTTTGGAGAACGGCTTTCCAATATTCCTGGTCAAGAACTGGATATTTTAACGACATGGCAAATAATTGATTTGGCCGACATGCCAGATCGTCACCCTCTTCTCCATCAACCACATCAAATAAATAACCATTGCGTGAGGACCAAAAGCGGGAATTGAATGATGCTCGTGTTCGTTTGGCCTGAGTCTCCCACGGCTCGGCATGGGTGGACCCTTGAATTTGCCGAACCCATTCGGCCAGTAAGCACAAGGCGTTGTACCACAGCGCATTAATCTCGACAGCCTTCCCTCGTCTGGGCGTCACGACCCAATCGTCGACTTTGGCATCCATCCAGGTAAGTTGAAAGCCTTCTTTTCCTTGTCTTAATAATTGGTCCTGTGGATCAACACCAATCCCGAAATGAGTCCCACGAAGGTGATGTTCGGCGATTTTGACAAGATGCGGTAACAGATCATTCAGCATCGAGAGGTCGTGTGTGATTTCCACGTAACGGTCTATGGCATGAAAAAACCACAGCGTTGCGTCGGCCGTATGATACAGCCCTTTTTTACCACCTTCCGGGAATAAGTTCGGCAATAGGCCATCCCATATATAATGCGCAAACAGTCGTAGGATATTCGCAGCATCGGCATACCGACCTGTCGTCAAGGTCAGGCCTTCCAAACTGATCATGGTATCGCGACCCCAGTCAGTAAACCAATGATAGCCAGCAATGACCGTGCATATGTCATGGCCTTCAGCACGGATACGTGCTGCATCTTCAGTACGGCCAACCGGCTTGATAAGAAATTGATCCGCTGCCAACGCCAGTTCGCCTGCGATTCCGGTACGAACAGATGAACGTGCAATGCTCAGCTGTCGCTTTCGGCGTTCATGTTCGATGTCCAATGACTCATCTATCTGCAGCGCCGTGATGTCGTCCCAGGGTTCGGTAGAGGCTACTAACGACACGGACTGAGATGTCGATAAATCCACACGAAAATAACCGGGGCTCCACATCGTCCCTACTTGTTCATATCCACGGTATTCTTCAATGGGGTACATGATTTCAGGGATGGTTTGACGGAGGACCGTAAAGGCCTGATTCGATCCATTCACGAGCATTCGAAGTGTGGGAAGATCTGGTGATACGGATAATTCATACCGTGAATTGATTTCACTTAACCGAAAAGTACCCGGTAGAGGAGTGTTTACCGGCGCATCATGCGACCGGTTGTGAATCGATGGCATTAACTTTAGCCGTACGGGTTTGCCCTCGAGTAATCGATACATGATGATGACGGTATTGTGGTGATGGGGCATCATAATGCATTTTTCGATGATCGTGCCGTCGATGGTATAGCGCCAGACTGGCAATCCCATGTCCAGACGAAACTCACTCAGATATTGTATGCCGTCATGATAGGAGTCGTGGGTTTGGGGTTGTTCATCGCTGAGTTTGGCTAAGGTCCTATCAGCTAATCGCACGCGTTCTGACAAATGCGAAAACATCAATTGTCTTCCTATTGGTGATGGCAAACCGGAAATTAAGAGACCATGATACCGACGCGTTACGACCCCCGCTATCGTACCCGATGCATATCCCCCCAACCCATTCGTCACTAGCCATTCACGAGTTGCGAATTGTTGGGGCGAATCGTTGTTCGATTGCAGTGTAATTTTTCGAGTTATCACTTTCATTCGTAACCTCTGTGGGTCATTGTATCTCACACTTAGCGCTATTCAAGTCCCTTCTTTAAAATCATAACTGGATCGACATTTTCAAGATATAAATTTGTCATAGGTGCGAGAAATTAGTAGAGAGATGAAAGTTTTCCCCTATGATAGTGTGTTCATTTATGAACGGTGAAACTTCTCAGCGTTGGATGGTGATACATGATGAGAGAATCACATGTAATAGTGAAATGCATTCCAGATAGTCAGTACAAAGTCGGAGATCCTGACCATGCCCGGTGCTCTTCATTGGTGGCAAGAGGGTGTCATTTATCAAGTCTTAGTTCCATCATTTCTCGACAGCAATGGGGACGGAATTGGTGATTTATCTGGATTGAGTGAGCGTCTGGACTATCTTCAATGGCTGGGCGCCCGGGCTATTTGGTTATCTCCGATTTATCCGTCACCGTTTGCCGATTTGGGGTACGATGTGATGGATTACTGTCATATCGCACCGCAATATGGATCTCTGAATGATTTTGATAAGTTATTGGCCGACGTGCATCGACGTGATATGAAGCTCATATTGGACTGGGTGCCTAATCATACATCGGATGAACACCCTTGGTTTATTGATTCTCGTTCGAATCGCGAAAGTGCTAAACGCGATTGGTATCTTTGGCACGATGCAAACGCAGACGGTTCTCCTCCGAATAATTGGATTAGCGTCTTTGGTGGAAGTGTATGGCAATGGGATCCGAATACCGACCAATATTATCTACATACCTTTCATGAAAAACAACCGGACTTGAATTGGCGGAATTCCGATGTGCAAGCGGCGATGTTTGACACTATGAGATTTTGGCTGAACAGGGGAGTGGATGGATTTCGTATCGATGCTTTGGATTTATTGCTTAAAGATGAACAGTTTCGAAATAATCCATCCAATCCAGAGTATCAGGAGGGACAAGGGCCGGACACTCAATTATTGCCGTACTACACACGTGATCAGCAAGGGGTCCATGAGATCATTGCTACGATGCGACGAGTTGCTGAGGAGTTCGGCGATGATAGACTGCTGGCGGGTGAACTTTATTTATCAGTTGAGAAAGTCATGGCGTATTATGGTGGAGAGGCCCCTGAATTACATCTTCCACTTAATATGCAATTTTCCTGGACTCCATGGAATGCTGAAGAAATAGGAAGTTCCCTGAAAACCTATCTTCATCATGTGCCATCCAACGGATGGCCGTCGTGGCTTCTCAGCACTCACGATTGCTTGAGGCTGGCCATGCGATGTCCCGGCGATCAAATGCGTGTCGCAGCCATGCTTTTGTTCACGCTACCCGGAACGCCAGTTCATTACTTTGGCGAAGAAATTGGTATGCGAGGTGTGCCAATTCCGGCCGATCAGGCTATTGATCCTCAGGGGCGTCGGGTTGGACGCAATCGTGATCCGGAGCGAACGCCGATGCAATGGAACACTGAACAACATGCCGGGTTCTCCGTGCATGAACCGTGGTTGCCAATCGCTGAGGACTTCCACACCGCGAATGTCGCGGTACAAAGTGCGAATCCACGATCCCTGCTCAATCTTTATCGCAAACTGTTTACCTTTCAACGAGAGACCATTCTTGGTCAACTCGAACTGGTCACAATTCAAGGACCTCTTCTCGTCTATCGGCGCATGCACGAGAGAGAAGACTGTCTTATTTTGTTAAATTTTAGCAATGAGCCGCAATGCTTAGATCATGACGCATCGTTTCATGCCAGTGTGCGTCTTTCGACGTTTTTGGACAGAGAAGATGAACATATGCAAGCATCCATTCACCTGCGTGGGAATGAGGGGTTAATCGTGTTTCGTCAATGAAATGATCTTGTATCAATAGATCTGAATAAGGAATACTGCTAGTTCCGAAAGCTGTGTGAGTGAGATAGGATGATAACTTGAACCCAGGATCACAAACTTATTGAAAAGATTAATTTCCATAACAAGATCCGAGGTTGGAAGAGGGGGAGCGTGATGAAAAATAATGTCGGAGCAATTGAACAATTGCTTTCTGTCTGTATTGGAGGAGGCCTTATGCTATCTGGGCTCACCCAAGGACGGAAAAGTGGAGCTGTCTCGTTTCTTGTCGGCAGCGGGTTACTTATTCATGGTCTTTCCAGTCACAGCCGTCTCTATGAAGCAATGGGAATTGATGAGACTCATGGTTTCACAATTAGACACCCTTTAAATAGAACTGTGCATTTTAGCGATTCAATCATTATCAATAGCTCCCCAGCAGAGATTTATGCATGTTGGCGAGATTTTAAGAATTTGCCGCTGTTCATGCAGAATATTATTAAGGTCGAAGAGCTCGATAGACGACATTCGCGTTGGCAGGCACGTGGTCCAATGGACAAAGATTTTTATTGGGAAGCCGAGATTGTCGAAGAACACGAGAATGAAATGATTAAATGGCGTACGATAGAGTCGGAGTCCAATCTTGAACATGAAGGGACCTTTTCATTACGTCCAGCACCTGGTAATCGAGGGACAATTCTTCAGTTAAATTGTCGATGGTCTCCGCCTGGGGGGATATTCGGCGCAGCGGCAGCAAAGATTCTTCCTCAAGATCCCGCACGACAAGTAGGGGAGGATCTTCGTCGTTTTCGTCAATTGATTGAGACGGGGGAAATTACTCGGAATCATGAGACCACGTCTGCGAGCACATTCTCTCGTATTGCAGAACAGGCTCGAGGCGTAAGCGATGAATTAGGCATAACCTATCCAGTTGAAACGTCAGATCGCGTTTAACGGGAAAAATGAGAAGTGAAGCTAAGATTCATATGCTCAGTTTCAATATTCATAAGTCTATGAAGCGAAGAAGGAATTCATATTATGCGAGCAGTTTGTTGGAATGGAATACATGATGTCCGGGTTGAAAATGTAGCCGATCCTGAAATTCTTAATCCCCGCGATGCCATCGTTCGTGTGTCACTCACGGCTATTTGTGGGTCAGATCTCCACTTATACGACGGATATATCCCGACCATGAAGTCTGGGGACATTCTTGGCCATGAATTTATGGGAGAGGTTGTTGAAGTCGGCTCTAGTATAAAAAATCTGAGCAAAGGAGATCGGGTCGTTGTCCCATTTAACATTGCATGTGGACGATGTTTCTTTTGCCAGGGGAAGATGTGGTCGTGTTGTGATAATTCTAATCCCAACGCATGGATGGCTGAAAAGGCATATGGACATTCTCCCGCTGGGCTGTTTGGCTACTCTCATATGCTTGGGGGATATGCTGGCGGACAAGCCGAGTATGTTCGTATACCCTTTGCCGATACGGGTCCCCTCAAGGTTCCGGCCGGATTGAAGGACGAAGACGTACTCTTCTTATCAGATATTTTTCCGACAGGCTATCAAGCCGCCGACAATTGTCAGATCAAGGAAGGTGATACAGTCGCCGTCTGGGGCTGTGGTCCGGTGGGACAGTTTGCCATTCGTAGCGCGCTGCTGCTAGGAGCGGCGAAAGTGTTTGCCATTGATCATCATGTGCGACGGCTTGACCTCTCTCGCCAGAAGGGTAATGAGCAACATCTAAACGATGAACGGGTTGAGACGATCAATTTTGATGAAGAGGAAGTCTACGACCGTCTTATGGAATCCACTGGCGGTCGTGGTCCAGATTCGTGCATTGATGCAGTAGGTCTCGAAACGCATGGAACCACTCTTGACGCGTTATATGACCGGATTAAAGTTGCCAGTATGCTTGCGACAGACCGCATTCACGTCATCCGCCAAGCGGCACGGGCTGTACGCAAAAATGGCATAATCTCTATACCCGGAGTTTATGGCGGTTTTGCCGATAAATTTCCTATTGGGGCGATCTTTGGGAAGGGGGTGACGATTCGATGCGGGCAGACACATGTCCATAATTATCTGAACCCCCTACTCAAGCGCATTGAAAAAGAGGAGATTGATCCTTCCTTCATCATCTCACACCGCTACAGTCTTGATGAAGCTCCCGAGGCGTACAAAGCCTTTCGCTATAATCAGAATGACTGCATCAAAGTCGTCCTTCTGCCTTAAAAGCTCGGGTTATTCTCGTCAGTAAAGGACGGAAGTCCTTTTCCTTCACGATACCTTCCTGTTCACATGATGAGTTTCGGTGATTCTCGCCAGGGTTATTGCCAGTGTGTGAGTTCCTTTTAAATCGCGTATACTAACTGTGATGAATATGTTGCCTCAGATTTCATTTTGAAAATTTATTTAAACAGAAATTAATACTTGTTAATCATTATGAGGAAATAAACATGGCAAAAAAACAGCGCGCCCAATCCAATTCCACGGACCGTTCCACAGCAAAGTTCTCAGACCAGACCGTGCCCATCGGCGAGGGAGGTGAAACCCATCAGATCTCAGGCAAAAAGACTCCCGTATTAACGACCCAACAGGGCACTCCCGTCTCGGATGATCAAAACTCTCTGAAAATTGGAACGCGTGGTCCGACCCTTTTAGAAGATTTTCACTTTCGTGAAAAGATCTTTCATTTTGATCATGAACGAATTCCCGAACGAGTCGTTCATGCTCGAGGCTTTGGGGCACATGGATATTTCGAAAATTACAAATCGCTCGCGGATATCACTCAAGCCGATCTTTTTCAGCGTGCAGGCGACAAGACTCCCGCGTTTGTCCGATTTTCGACTGTCGCGGGCAATAAAGGATCCTTCGATTTGGCACGGGACGTGCGGGGATTTGCCGTCAAGCTGTACACCAAAGAAGGAAATTGGGACATTGTCGGAAACAATATCCCCGTTTTTTTTATTCAGGATGCTATGAAATTTCCCGATCTTGTCCATGCCGCCAAGGCTGAACCGGATCGAGGATTTCCTCAGGCCCAAACTGCACATGATAATTTCTGGGATTTTATTTCTTTGACCCCCGAGAGCATGAATATGATCATGTGGATCATGTCGGATCGAGCGATTCCTCGTTCATTTCGGTTTATGGAAGGTTTTGGCGTGCATACGTTCCGCTTGATCAATGGCGAGGGAAAGTCCACGTTTGTGAAATTTCACTGGAAGCCCAAGCAGGGTTTGCAATCTGTCGTCTGGAATGAAGCGATGAAGATTAACGGCGCGGATCCGGACTTCCACCGACGCGATCTATGGGATGCCATTCAACAAGGTGATAGCCCTGAATGGGAGCTAGGCTTGCAGCTCTTTGACGATAATTTTGCCGAGCAATTCGATTTTGATGTATTGGATGCCACTAAAATTATTCCAGAGGAACTTGTGCCGGTCCAACGCGTTGGTCGGCTTGTGCTTGATCGCTGTGTGGACAATTTCTTTGCCGAGACCGAACAGGTGGCTTTTTGTACACAGAACATAGTGCCAGGTATTGATTTTTCTAATGATCCGCTTCTTCAAGGACGAAACTTTTCCTATCTCGATACTCAACTCAAACGGCTCGGCAGCCCGAATTTCACCCATATCCCTATTAACGCGCCCAAATGTCCTTTCAGTCATTTTCAACAAGACGGGCATATGGCTATGCATAATCCTCAAGGACGAGCCAACTATGAACCGAACTCTTGGGAAGGTGAGGCTGGGGGACCGCGTGAATCGCCGGAGAAAGGATTTAACTCGTATCCTGCGGTGGAAGAAGGCGCTAAACTGCGTGTCCGCTCCGAGACCTTCGCCGATCACTATAGTCAAGCCCGTCAGTTTTATCTCAGCCAGACCGACGTCGAGCAACGTCATATCGCAGCGGCATTGATTTTTGAATTAAGCAAAGTAGAGCGGTTGAAAATTCGGACTCGCATGGTTTCTCATTTGCTGAATATCCATGAGGAGTTGGCCGAACAGGTGGCGAAAGGCTTGCGAGTCAAGAAGATGCCTGAAGCGGCTGACGCGGCCAAACCGACACGGGACGATCTTGAACCGTCACCAGCTCTTAGTATTCTTCTCAATTGTCTGGAAACATTCAAAGGTCGTAAGTTAGGCGTTCTCATCACTGACGGGGTTGATATGGCAGTGTTTAAAGCACTGAAAGCTGCTGTGAAGGCCGAAGGGGCAATCATGGCTATTGTTGCTCCTGGGGTCGGCGGTGTCAAAGCCAGTGACGGCACGTGGATAGAAGCGGATGAAAAAATTGATGGAGGTCCATCCGTTCTGTATGACGCCGTCGCATTATTACCTTCTGAGGAAGGAGCCAAGTCTTTGATGAAAGAAGCAGCTGCGCGAGATTTTGTCGCGGATGCCTTTGCGCATATGAAATTTATCGGCTATGTCGAGGCGGTGACTCCTCTCTTGCGAAAGGCCGGGATTAATGAAGGGGATCAAGACGGCGGATTTATCGAAATTGATGGGCCAAAAGCAGCCTCGAAATTTATAGAAATCTGCCGTCAGTTACGGTTTTGGGATCGCGCAGACGATGGAATGAAAGAGTAGCCATATTTTGGGTATACATCTCATACCGTCCCCAATTGCACGCATAGATGTTCATTGGGCGTTGTCTCCTGATTTGCTGAGGGGCGACGGCTATCATGCACGCTATCGGTACTACATTCCTTTATAACCAGTGAAGAAGAGAGTTGCATGCGATTTTTAGCGCTTGCTACGGATTATGATGAGACATTAGCTCATCATGGTAAGGTTTATGAAGAGACAGTACGGGCTTTGGAACGGTTGTTAGCAACACACCGCAAATTATTTCTGGTAACGGGTCGAGAATTAGAAGATTTGCTACATGTGTTTCCTCATGCTCACCTGTTTGAATGGATAGTCGCCGAAAACGGTCTTCTTCTCTACAAACCAGCATCGACTGAAACGATTACACTGGCGAATCCGCCATCCGAGGAGTTTATTTCCCAGCTTCGTTTCCGACAGATCCCTATTTCGGTTGGACATACCATTGTGTCCACGGTGCGTCCACACGAAATTGCGGTATTAGAGATTATCCGTGATCTCGGATTAGACTTACAGCTTATTTTTAATAAAGAAGCCGTCATGATGTTGCCTGCCGGATGTAATAAGGCAACCGGACTTCTAGAAGCGCTGAGATTCTCAGGTCTATCTCCTCATAATATCGTGGGAATCGGAGATGCGGAGAATGACCTCGCCTTTTTAGCAATGGTTGAATGCGCAAGTGCTGTGGGCAATGCCCTTCCTGCAATTAAAGAGCGAGCGGATTTTGTGACCGAGGGAAAGCGCGGAGAAGGCGTTGCTGAACTGATTAGACGCCTCATGGACGATGATTTACTATCTCTCGATTCTCAACTGTCTCGGCATCACGTGTTGCTAGGTACGTCTCAGGGAGAGAACATCCAGATTACTCCACATGGGCTCAACCTGCTCATTGCTGGAACCTCTGGAAGTGGAAAATCCACACTTGCTACAGGGATCATTGAACGTCTTGGAGATAAACATTATCAATGTTGTATTATCGATCCAGAAGGCGACTATGAATCGTTGGAGCAAGCCGTCATATTGGGAGACATGGAGCACACACCAAATGTGAAAGAGGTCATACAGGTTTTGGAGAATCCTGAAACAAATGTGGTGATCAATCTTGTCGGTCTACCGATTCAGGATCGTCCCCATTTTTTTCATAAGATATATACTGATCTTCAGGACTATCGTGCACGTACGGGCCGTCCTCATTGGATCGTACTGGATGAAGCTCACCATTTAATGCCCGCGGATTGGGATCTCCCATCCACACTATTCAATCCTTTGCCATATTCATTGCTGCTGATTACCGTGCATCCGGAGCAAGTGGCTCAGCAGGCACTCTCGATGATGCATACCGTGGTCTTTATTGGGAAGACGCCGACGGAAATGTTAATGGCGTTTACTAAATTAGTCGGAGAGTCTTGTCCGGCAACCAGGTCGGACGCGCTTCCGCCGGGTGAGGCTCTATACTGGAATCGTGATGATGGATTAGAGCCCTTACATTTTGAGATCATGTCGAACCGAGGGGAGCGCCGACGTCATCGCCGAAAATACGCAGAAGGGGAATTGAGCCCTGAACACAGCTTTTATTTTCAAGGGCCTGATAACAAGCTACAGCTACGAGCCCAGAATCTTGTGCTTTTTCTACAAATAGCGGAAGGCATCGATCACGACACGTGGAACTATCATCTGAAACAGCACGATTATTCCACATGGTTTAGGGATTGTATTAAAGACGATGAACTTGCCGCGGAAGCCGAAAAAATTGAATCAGCTGAAGACGTGGGAGCTGTTGAAAGCCTGGCGCAAATCAAATCGACCATTGAATCTCATTATACTTTTTCGCCCACGCCACCCTCATCTTCTTCGAAGTCATCATCTTAAAGGCTGGATCCCTATTTCTGTTGTTAAGATCCCGCAGTGAAAATTGGTCAGCAAAGAAAACATCAACTGTCTTTTTGTCTGTCTTCGAGAAATTTTAAAACATTTCGCCAGTAACCTTCCTGCTTACTGATGACTGGCAACTCACCCACGCTTCTTTAGTCTTCACTTCTCGCTGTGTGTTGATATAGAAACCATGGACAGTCTTTTGTGCTCATCCATTGAGTTCTGAGCCATGGATTGTTTGTTTTTAAAGCCACTTCACAGGTCAAAGATGCGTGAAATCATCATCTCTGTCGCTCTGTATACTTCAAGGGTTTTAGCCAGTTATCGGCGAGTGCCTATACGGAGTACGCTACAAAGGCTTATCAGAAACGGAGCATGTATGAGCTTATCGAGATTGAAAACATGAACAAGAGAGACGCTAAAAAAGAATAGAGAAGGGAGGGGGAAAGAAGGCTATGGGAAAATCACCAGGTGATTTAAAAAACCATTCAAGCGGCTTACAAGTTAATCCCAATCCGTTCGTAGAAGACCGAACCGCTGATGGAGTGCCTCCACAGCAACAAGAATGGCCGGGCCGGGAATCGGCTATGCGACCACAGGCGGATCATGGGGAAGATACCTATCGAGGGGCTGGAAAACTTCAAGATCGAAAGGCGCTGATCACCGGCGGTGATAGCGGAATTGGACGAGCTATTGCTATTGCCTTTGCGAGAGAAGGAGCAGATGTTGCTATTTCCTATTACAACGAAGAGGAAGATGCCAGAGAAACACAAAAATGGATTGAACAAGCTGGACGTCGCGCTTTGTTAATGTCTGGAGACCTCCAACAGCCCGATCACTGTCGGCAGGCGGTCGAACAAGCAGTCCGGGAGTTTGGTTCACTCAATATCCTTGTTAATAATGCGGCATTCCATAATGAACAAAGTCATTTTCTTGATATTACACCCGAGCAACTCGATCGAACCTTCCGAACCAATTTTTATGCTTATGTATGGATGGTGCAAGCAGCGCTCCCGCACATGAAGGAAGGAGATGTGATTCTCAATACCGGGTCTGTGGTGGCGCTGAAAGGGAATGAACACTTAGTTGATTATGCAGCCACAAAAGCCGCTATTCATAATTTTACTTTGTCACTTGCTCAAATTGTGGTCGAGCAAGGTATTCGAGTGAATTGCGTGGCGCCGGGTCCAGTATGGACACCATTAATTCCTTCAACAAGAAAAAAAGAGGCAGTGGATGCCTTCGGCTCCAATTCTTTTTGGAAACGACCAGCTCAACCGGCGGAAATTGCCCCAAGCTTTGTTTTCTTGGCGTCATCAGATGCCCGTTATTATACAGGAGAAATTCTTGCTCCCACAGGACAATCATCCACCACCCGTTAGGCTGCCTAAAATCTGCGATGGAATTCATACAAGCAGAGTTATCAGGAGTTGGACCATATTATTGTCCTATGATAATTAATCTCTCATGTTTTCATAGCTATTACACGTCATGCTAAGAGACCTATTTATCATTTAATACTAGGAGGGATGTCATGCCCAGAGGTGATAAATCCAAATATACCGATAAGCAGAAACGTCAAGCGGAAAAAATTGAAGAAGGGTATGAAGAGCGAGGGGTGCCTGAACAAGAAGCCGAACGGCGAGCGTGGGCTACGGTGAATAAAATGACAGGTGGAGGAAAGAAGAAGGGTGGTTCTGGTCGAGGAAAATCTCTCAATACGGAGCCGGCTAAAAAAGGAGGGCGCAAAGGTGGAAAAGCCGCTGCCTCAAGATCGGCCTCAGCGAAATCAGCTTCTGCTAAAAAGGCGGCTCGCACGAGAGCGCAGAACAAGAAATAAGGAAACTTGTCTTCTAACTCTTATGTAATTGAAAATAGAATGGTCGATCAGAATTTCGTTCTCTTTTAAATATTAAAGATTATGAAGAATGACATGACTCTTGAAGCAAACCTGAGTAAATATCCTCCTTGTAAACTAATCCAAGGGGTTGCCCCTGTCGATTAAGAACCATCAGACATGTCTCATTCATGTGTTCCAAGAGTTGGAAGACTTCCTGAAGGCTGTGGCTATCAGAACACGTAATCTCTCTTCTCGTTATGACATTTCGTACAAGCAATCTTGTTGGATCCCATTCTTTGGTTTTACATCTTAACTCGATATCGTGTTTCGTGAGGATTCCAATAAATCGATTATGATCGATCACTGGCAGACTTTCCACCTTAAGTCGTTCCATTATTCGGATTGTTTGATCTAAAGGAAATCCTCCATATACAACCTCATCCACCGGCTTCATAATATCCGTAATGACCATCTCTGCCTCCTAAACACGTATTTATGTGATTATTCCTTTTGGCGATTGCTTGGCCTGCCGGCCTCATATCCGATAGAGTTGTGAGCTTCCTGCCCATCACCTCTTAAAGTGTTCGGGATTTCCTTATTCAGAAATCTTACGAAATCGCTCACAGGTTTCTTTTCACTTTAGATTGAAATTAATTTGAGCGATACTCTTATAAACCCTGGGTTAATCGAGCTTTGGTGATCAAAACAATGAAGTATGGCTGAAAGAGATGAAGGAAATCTGTGAAGTCGGAATGCTTGATTAATGATAACGAAGCTATTAATTTCTTGTAGTGTCTCAAACTGTCGGAAGGTATTTGTAACGGCTATACCTAAGACTTAAGCTCTATCGGAACTTGTCCAATCATATGAACATTTCAAGAATTCCCGAACGTATAATGCCAAGATGAATATAGAAACTTTGCAGAGTCGCATCGAGGGGAAGGTGACAACTTCGACCGACCCCAGATACGAACAACTCAGGCGCAACCTTATTTGGAATCAGCTGACGCCAACGCGCTACCCGCAATTGGTCGTGCAAGTCGCGAGTGAGAATGATGTTGTCGAAGCCGTCCAGTACGCCCGTGCCAACAATATGAAAATTGCGGTGCGTGGTGGAGGACATAGTTGGATTGGGCTCCCACTGTGTGATGGGAGTCTATTGATTGATCTTGGGCGCCTTACACAGGTTGCGATTAATCTCCATACGCGCACGGCAACGATTCAGCCGGCGGTCACTGGACAGGCACTCAATCAGCAGTTGGCCGCACATGGTCTGGCTTTTCCAATTGGGCACTGCCCGAACGTTCCTCTGAGTGGATTTTTGTTAAATGGCGGTTTGGGTTGGAACTCCAATGAGTGGGGGCCGGCCTGCTTCAGTATCGAAGCCGCTCATGTCGTGACGGCTGATGGTCGCCTCGTTGTTGCAAATGAGAAGCATTACGCCGATTTGCTCTGGGCGATTCGTGGGGCGGGGCCTAGATTCTTTGGAGTTGTGACTCAATACCTAGTCAAGCTTTATCCTGTACCGCGCGCGATAACTACTAGCAAATACTATTTTCCGTTACAATGTATTGATGAAGTTGGTGCGTGGACAGGAAATATTGCCAGACAGTTGCCGCGATCGGTGGAGCTGACGATTTTTTGTTCACCAGCGCCTTCTGCTTTGGGCGAGCAGTGTCGATCCAGCAACGGTTTTATGTGTATCTTGAGTGCCACAGCATTCCTCGATACGCGAGGTGAAGCTGCCGCGACGCTTAGTCTTTTGGAGAACTGCCCAGTTTTATCTCAATGCTTAGGAAAGGAAGTACTCCAGCCTACCTCACTGAAAACTTTACTCGAGATGGGCGGAATGTTGTGGCCGGAGCGCCACCGTTGTCTTGCCGATACGGTCTGGTCCAACTCACCACCTTCGCAGCCGCTGTCGACGTTACGGGAGTATTTTCTGAAAGCACCCTCACCGGAGTCTCTGGCGGTGTGTGTGTTTTCTACCGGAGCAGAAGATTGTACTGTCGTTCAGCCCGAGGCTGCATTCTCGATGATGGCCGAGACATTACTCCTGTGCTATGCGATCTGGGAGCAGCCTGAGGGTGATGACACAAACACTGCCTGGCATCGTGAGACGATAGCGGCATTGCACGCGTTTGCAGTGGGGCATTACATAGGTGAATCAGATATTATAACGGAACCATCGCGCATTGAAAGGTCATTCGCGCCTGCGAACTGGCAACGCCTCCAGTCACTTCGCCGAACATACGACCCGGATGGTCTTTTTCACCGAGACTTCAGCGATCGCTAACCACGTAGGAGCTTTTGACACGTTGAAAGAACAACAGAATGTAACTCATCGCGGAGCTCAGGCGGTTGTTTTCAAGCTGTCCGGAAAGACGATCGCCATCCCCAAGGTCAATAAACAAATGCTTTTGTTACGAAATAGCTTTTTCGAGATTTGCTTGAGATTCCGTGCTAAGTGATCATCCAATCGAAGGGTGAGGACAGCCATAACGTGCCTCTGTGGGTAGAGCGTATTCCATATAATGCTTTCGCACGGAATCGAGTAGTGCAACATGAGAGCGGGTATCGTGATTGAGCTGTTGTGAAAATGACCTCTATGCTATGCGTTCGTAGGCGAACTTTGATAGAGGTTGAATGCCTTCTTTTCTTGATTCTGTTTATATCAATAAGTATGCCTGACCCTGAATGTCTGACGCACTGATGCATTGACGTGGAGTGTTCTCACTATAGACTTTTTCATCTAAATATGAGACAAAGAACTTGCTGAAACGTATAAATTATGGCATGAATGTATGAAAATTCTGACGGTCAATGAAAAAAACAATACGGAGATTTTAAATATATAATAGGGTCAGTCTCGAATATTTTGCGAAAAACATACCCTTTGCCATGCAGGTAATGGTTTGAGGAGAAATTGCTTTATCCCTAAGAGTAAGCATTAAGCAGGACTCGTATTTTCAATCAATGCCCGTTTGGCTTGTTCTAAGACTGGAATGGCTTGCTCTTGACTCACTGATGGAAAGTCATCAAGGAATTCATGGAGTGCATGACCACCTTCTAGGTAATCCGGTAATGCTTGGACAGGAACCCGTGTACCAATAAATACAGGGGGTTCCACCTAAGATGTCTGGATCACGATGAATGACGTTTGGCTTGTCGTGCATGGAGTGAGACATTGGCTGTCATTTCTGATTGCAGGAATGTTGGAACTTGTGCTCTTGTCATTCTAACTTGGCATGAAATAGATGTCACTTGCAAAACAGAGAGAGTATAGGAAGGGATTCTATAACAATAGCTTGTGCGGATGGAATGATCTGGCCCATTTAGCGATTATTTTATAGTTTTTAGCTTTTTCTCAGTACTTATGATCTGACGCCTGCAGGCCAGTCCGTTGAGGGAACGCCTTTCATACTGGGCGGGCTTGTTTGAGCGCAGAGAGTTAGCCCGCCCCACCAACCGGGGTTCATCTCATCCGATGAGTCTGGCCTGGGCGTTCATGGTTTTGGGTCCTTTTGCCGAAACAAAAGGGCCTCGGCCGCCGGGACGAACCCCCGGCAGAGAGCAAAAACCTAGGACGATAAGAAATGCATGCGATGCATGAGAGAATGTGAATGAGTAATGTTCTTGAGCAAAAGCTCTTCTGACACTATAGCAAACCTACATACGTTTCAAACAAGAACATACCACTATGGCGAATCTCAATTCGGTTGTGCTGGTGTCAAACGCCAAACATCGGAAGGTTATACCCGCTTGACTTGACTGACAATGCTTGACGTTGCCTTTTCACGTATTGGATGGCACTTGCACACGGTGGTGCTTTATCGTTTCGGTATAACTGAGTCGGCCATAGCACTTTCCAGATAAATAGGTCTTAATGAAAAGTTAAAAAACTATAGTGCAAATCAACAAACAAATTTTGTGTCTTTTGCTATTCTTAATATAATTAGTTAACATTATAACGTATTATGATAAACGTCAGTTGAACCACCCTGACAACCATCGCGTAGTTATCGACTGCAAGTATTGAAAGTTATTTAATCGGCTATAAGAAGATTATGCGATTTTCCAAAAAAAGTGAGTATGCGTTGCGGGCGCTGATTGAACTGACGGCGAATTACGATCAGGTGGTGCCGGTGCAACGAGCGACGTTGGCAAAGGAGCAACGAATTCCCCTGGGATTTCTGGAGGGGATTCTTTTGACTCTGAAGAATGCCGGGATTTTAAGTAGTCGGCGAGGGGTGGATGGCGGGTTTCGTTTATTGAAAGATCCGGGGGACGTGACGTTAGGTCATATTATTCGAACCTTGGATGGCCCGCTTGCGCCGATCGGCTGCGTGAGCCAAACGGCGTATCAAAAATGTGAAGATTGTCCGTATGCAGAGAAATCCGCCTGTGCGATTCAAGGCATCATGTTAGAAGTACGAAATGCCATTGCGGCGATTCTTGATCATTATACCCTTGAGGATTTCGTGAGTAAGGCAAATCTCTCTCGGAAAAAAGTCACCAATTCTCGCACGAAAACTGGTCCAAAAAAGAAAAAACCATCGTCGTCCAAATAGACGGGAGTCGATACTATGGAAACGCATCTACGTAGTGTAGTCAAAGGCCTGAGTTGGCGAGTCATTGCCACGCTCGTGACCACTATCGTCGTGTGGTTTATTTCAGGTGAGGCCGCGATGGCCTTGTTTGCGGGTTTTAGCGATTCGTTAGTGAAAATTGGATTATTTTGGGCACATGAACGGGGCTGGCAACATATTCAATGGGGTCGACATATCCCGCCAACCAGCTCGCCTTAAGCTGAGTCGTTCTGGGATATACCTGGAGGTATAAATGGGATTTCGTATGATGTCAGTTGGGGCCATCATGGCATTGCTCGGAGTGGCATTGGGTGCTTTTGGTGCGCATGGTCTTCGTGCCATCTTGTCTGAGCACATGTTGGAGGTGTTTCATACGGGCGTTCGGTATCAGATGTATCATGCGTTCGGGCTCATGGTGTCAGGCGGAGCATTGGCCGTGTATCAGCTTCCACTGTTTCGCTGGGCTATATGGTCGTTTTTGACCGGTATTTTTGTGTTTTCCGGAAGTTTGTATGTGCTGTCGCTAACCGGTATGCGTTGGTTGGGAGCCATTACCCCTCTGGGCGGACTCTTTTTTATTGTGGGATGGCTGCTCTTAGCCATTGGGTTTTGGAAACTGGCTAAACCGAAAACATTGTCGTAACAGTTTCGTTCCGATTTGCTCTGTCAGATGTTCATGCTTTGATTCTCAAACTCTTCCTCACTTAGGCAGACATCACGCCCTATCCAAAGTCGCATTACACACTTCCATGTAAAGGAAAGGCCTCATACACATCAAAGAAATTTGATACTTATCGGCCAATTTCGGCTAGTGGTTCATGCGTGATAATGAGCGAGCCGCGTGGATTTTCGCCTAAGGTATTCGCTTCGAGTAGCTTTTCTTGTGCGGGTGACGACTGGCAGTCAGGTGTCATGACGATGCCCCAATGCTGATTGCCGTGACAGTGGTTGTTCAGCAGCAAGGCTTTAGCTGAATGAAACAAGAGGATGCCGCTGAGCATATTGTCGCGGGAGATGTTTCGGACAATGTCCGGAGAAGTGCCGTCATCACGAACGGCGATTCCGAAGTGATGATTACCGAAACACGTGTTTTGACTGATGTAAGGACGAGCGCCAGCGAATGAAAAAATTCCGGATTCCCGGTTATAGCAGACTTCATTTTCTGAAAATGTCGGCCGGCATTCCGGTCCATACATGACGACGCCAGATAGAATTCCCTCAAGTATCCGGCATTTAGTTATCGTACACACGGAATCAAGGATGTTCATGGCGGAATGTTGATCACTTCCGACATATCGAAAAGTCAGGCCTTCCACTCGTCCGCTCGTGACGCGTTGTAAATACAAGGGACTACTGCGCCGGCTGAAAATTTGTACCTTGTCGCGTCCGGCTCCAATGAGGCGAATATTGCGGTCGGCGACAAACACGCGATCTTCATAGATCCCGGGTTTGACAAAGACTTGATCTTCAGGCCCTGCATCTTTTAGCGCGGCACTGGGTCTGGGGTAGCATTGCGGATCGTTGGCATCGACGAAAAGCGTCTTGCCTCCTTCGAGAGTTGGAGGAGCCATGCCTTCGTCTGTTTTAGGTGTCACGGCCTCGTCTGGCTGTTCCTGTGAATGTGGGGATGAGTGGTCTGGCATAGCATGTCGGGTTACACACGGATAATCATGTCATGAACGTGATGCGTCCCTATTATTTGTTCGTGAGTTGTATGGTGTCAAGGCGCAATGATTTCCTCACGCGATTGCGAAGCTCAATGCGTGCACACCGAATGGCCATGATCCACCCCGTGTGCTGGTAAACGCTGTTTTCATGCTGAGAGTTTCACCGGATCTGTTTTTATCGTAAACGGCAAGCTGGCTTCACCCATGTAGAGTGTGCGATGGGGGAAGGGAATTTCAATGCCTTGTGCGTCAAATGCCTTTTTGAGTCGACGACGATATTCTCGTCCGACGCTCCATTGTTTTATGGGGCGAGTTTTAATTCGTGCTTTAATGACGACTTCTGATTCTTTAAATTGATCGACGCCAAAGACTTCTATGGGTTCGAGAATTTGTGAGCCAAATTCAGGGTCGCGTCGTAATTCTTCATCAACATCTTTCATCACCTGAACGACTCGATCAGTATCTTCTTTGTAGGCGACACCGATCTCCATCAGATACGCGGACCATTCTTTGGTCATATTGGCCAGGGTCGTGACGGTTCCGTTTGGGAAGACGTGGACGACTCCTGCCATGTCACGAAGGATGATGGTTCGAAAGGTAATTCGTTCAACCAGTCCTCCTGTGCCATTGACGATGGCGACATCTCCAACTCGGACTTGATTTTCCAGGATCATAAAGAATCCGCTGAAAATGTCTCGGACAAGGTTTTGTGCGCCAAACCCAACGGCCAATCCAATAATTCCGGCACCGGCTAAAATGGGCGTGACATCCAGTCCGATTTGATCAAGTGACATGATGACTGCAATGACCCAAATGACTGCGAGACTAATGGTCTCCATGAGACCTGTCAGTGTTTTGATCCGTTTGGAGGCTGCGCCTGGATAGGTTTCTTCTTGTTCTCGACGTTTGATGATGGTCCCTTCAAGTCGGGTCAGGCCAAATTTGATCGAGCGGATAACAAGGAATGCCATAACCAGAATGAACACAATTCTGGCGCCGGCTTCGATCAACGCGGTCATATTATGAAGCAGCCAAGTCGAAATATACTCATAGTTCAAATCGGACATTAGTGGTTCCTCCATTGATTCGGTGGTATCGAAATGATCTTCTCTATTGTGACATGCATGGTCTCGTAATAAAAATTTTTGGTCATTCGACGTGCAGGTAAATTTTAGAATAAACAGGTGTATCGTAAAATGAGCCAATGTGGCTAGGTGCATCGGCTTTTTAATTTTGATCTTGACAGTTTGGAATTCAGGTGATACAAATTTAGCTAACGTGCGGAGACAGCGTTGTCACCAAACGTGCTGATTTAAAAAACTGAATACGCTCTGGACGAAGGAGTCCTCACCCCGAAGAAGGGGATGAGGGCTTTTTTTTTGCCGTTTTCGTTCTGTCAAGTTTCGGTGTGTTTGTTTATTTTACCTTAAGTTTTTAAGGATTTCTGCCGAGTATGAGTAAGGTCATCGTGCGATCTCATGAACAATTGGGACATGCCTGTTACACGAGCATGGACAGTGAGAACGGCTTGCACGAGTCCTTCAACCCTTTTCGTCAAGGAGATAGCATGCAAGAGATATCGTATTTGAATATTAAGTTTCGGACTAAACGAGTTCTGTTTCTGTTTCTGTTTGTATCGAGTTTTATTATCTATATTGGTATGACGAGTCTGAGTGTGGCAGAAGATGACACGTCGGACATCTTGAAACGTTTAGAAAAAATTGAAGAATCAACAGATGAAGAATCCCTGGCCAAGAAATTTGATCTTTCATTGTACGGCTATGTGTCAGCTTCGTATACACATAATTTTAACAACCCGAATTCCCAAGCCAATGCGCTGAGGATTTTTGATGGCGATGCGAATTCGTTTCGACCGAATATGGCCCAAATCGTGTTTGAAAAAGAAGGAAAGGTTGATGGCGCTATGGTTGATCGCGCAGGGTTTCGCATTAAGTTGAATTTTGGTGAAGATGCGAAATTTACCGGCGGGAATACCGGCGAAGACGAAGTCGATTTCCAAGAGGCCTATGCCCAATACGTGGCGCCTGTCGGAAATGGACTTGATCTTCGCATTGGTCGTATGAATACCTTGATCGGATACGAAGTCATTGAAAGTCCGTTTAATCCGAATTTTTCGCGCTCCTGGCTTTTTGGGCTGGGCGAACCATTTACCACAACCGGTATTCGAGGGACCTATGTCTTTTCGGAGAGCGTGACGTTTTCAATCGGCGGCATTAATTCATTTACGGGAGCCCAGGAAGATCCCAATAGAAGTAAATCCGTCGAAGCCTTACTCGGTCTGACGCCGGTAGATTGGCTCGGTGTTTCAATTTTTGGGTTTTGGGGACCAGAAGGTGACATAGGTGCGAAGAATGCTGATCGCGTTCTGGTCGGTGGGATCATTGATATTCAGGCGACAGACCAGACGGAGTTTGTCGTGGAAGCCTATTACGCCAATCAAGCCAATGCGACCCCTGGTGTCAATGCACGCTGGAATGGTGTCGCCGGATATGTCATTCATGACTTTACGGATCAATGGGGTGTCCGTGTCCGTGGTGAATTGTTTGAAGATGCGGATGGATTCTTGGGCTGTGGTGGGTCTGTCGTTAGGGCTGGGAGAGCCAATACCTGTTTCGGAGACGTCGCGCCGGCATCGCAAACTCTCTGGGAAGGTACGTTGACTCTCCAGTATAAACCGGTTCCTTCATTATTGACTCGCCTAGAATTTCGTTACGATAAATCGAATCGGAACACATTCCAATTCGGTAACCGGTCTGCCAATCATCAGGAGACCTTAGCCGCTGAGGTGGCGTACCTCTTCTAATTCGTCGGAGAGGATAAAGGAGCCGTTATGTTCAATCGTCTGGCATATAAGATCAGTGTATCGATAGTAAGTATTGTAGGACTTTTAGGAATATCAGTGCCTTCAGCTTATGCCGAGGAAGTATCAACGATTAGCGCTGGAGATACCGCGTGGGTATTGGTGTCTTCAGCTCTGGTGTTGGCAATGACGATTCCCGGACTTGCCTTGTTTTATGGCGGGATGGTGCGAAGTAAGAATATTCTCAGCACGATGATGCATAGCTTTATTGCGGTGTGTCTCGTCAGTGTGGTGTGGGTGCTCTGGGGATATAGTTTAGCGTTTGCGCCAGACGTTGGAGGGATTATTGGCAATTTGCAATGGTTTGGATTGGACGGGGTTGGCCCTGACCCTCTGGAGGGTTCAACAATCCCACATTTGGCCTTTATGGTCTTTCAGCTGATGTTTGCGGGCATCACGGTCGCACTCATTAGCGGAGCGATTGCTGAACGGATGAAATTTAGTGCGTTTGTGGTTTTTTCCATACTCTGGGTGACATTTATCTATGCGCCTCTTGCGCATTGGGTGTGGGGCGGTGGATGGTTGGCCGGGCTTGGAGAGTTGGATTTTGCTGGTGGCACGGTGGTGCACATCAGTTCTGGTGTCGCGGCACTTGCCTGTGCGCTGGTGCTTGGGAAACGGCATGGATATGGCAGTGAGAATATGGCGCCACACAATCTTCCGCTCACTGTTGTGGGGGCGAGTCTGTTATGGGTGGGATGGTTTGGATTTAATGCCGGGAGTGCATTAGCTGCGGATGGGCTTGCCGCGGGTGCGTTTGTCGCGACGCATGTGGCGACGGCTTCGGGGGCTTTGGCATGGTTAACCGTCGAATGGGGATACCGCGGCAAACCGACTTTGTTGGGTGCAGCAAGCGGAGCGGTGGCTGGGCTCGTGGCGATTACGCCAGCCGCCGGATATGTGACGCCCGTGTTCGCGATTCTAATTGGATTGGGCGGAGGAATCGTTTGTTACCTTGGTGTATTTGTGAAAAATAAATTGGGCTATGATGATGCACTTGATGTTCTCGGTATTCATGGAATTGGTGGAACGTGGGGAGCCCTAGCGACAGGGTTGTTTGCGAGTGTGGGAGGTGGTACTGGGCTGGTTTTTGGAAATCCGGCACAAATGGTTATCCAAGCTGTTGGTGTCACGGCCACGTGGGTGTTTGCCTTTGTGGGAACGTTCCTCATTTTGAAAACCATTGATTTGACAATCGGATTGCGAGTGTCAAAAGAGGATGAGATTCTTGGGTTGGATCTGAGTCAACATAGTGAACGGGCCTATGCATAATTTCACTTGCATCTTGCCTGTGAGACCGTCAGTATAGGCCTCCCGATGAGGGTGATGTGATTTACCAATTATTCACCAAGCGAGAGGATGCAACCCATGAAGCTCATTGAAGCCGTTATCAAACCGTTTAAATTAGATGAAGTCAAAGATGCGCTGATCGAGATAGGCGTTCAGGGAATGACCGTGGTGGAAGTCAAGGGATTTGGACGACAGAAAGGTCATAAAGAAACTTATCGAGGAACCGAATATCAAATCGAATTTGTTCCAAAAATCAAGTTGGAAATTGCCGTAACTGATTCGATGGTGCAGCAGGTCATTGAAACGATTGGCCGAGCAGCCAAGACCGGCAGTATTGGTGATGGAAAAATTTTTGTGTCTGATTTGAGTCAGGTGATGCGTATTCGAACTGGAGAAGCCGATGAGTCGGCCGTGTAATGGTTCAAATACGAGCCTGCGAGAGAATTTTTGATTGTGGGGTAATACTGTGAATGGTTGGCGATTCGGTGTGATTGGACTTCTCCTCATGCTCTGGATGTTGTGTGGACAGCCGACGGTGTCATGGGCTGAAGAGGCGGTGGGTTTGACGATCGACACAGGGGATACTGCGTGGATTTTAGTCTCTTCTGCGTTTGTTCTTTGTATGATGCTTCCCGGGCTTGCCTTATTTTATGGTGGGTTAGTCCGAAGCCGGAACGTCCTAGGCACCATTATGCATACGGCCATTATTCTTTGCATGGTGAGTCTTCTTTGGATTCTCTGTGGATACAGCCTTGCATTTGGCCCTGATGTTGGCGGTCTGATCGGAGGGCTTGATTGGATTGGATTGCAGAACGTGGGGCTGACACCGAGTCCTGATTATGCTCCGACCATTCCTCATCAAGTATTCATGATGTTTCAATTAATGTTTGCGGCCATCACAGTCGCATTAATCACAGGAAGTGTGGCCGAACGAATGAAGTTTACCGCATTACTCTGGTTTGCAGTGTTGTGGTCTTTGTGTATTTATTCACCGTTAGCCCATTGGGTGTGGGGTGGTGGATGGCTGGGCCAGATGGGCGCCTTGGATTTTGCTGGTGGTGCGGTCGTCCATATTAGTTCAGGGATTGCGGCCTTGGTCTGTGCGGTCATGTTGGGCCCACGCAGAGGCTTTGGAACAGAGCCCATGCCTCCTCATAATTTGCCTATGACGGTGTTGGGAACTGGTCTTTTGTGGTTTGGGTGGTTTGGATTTAATGCCGGGAGCGCATTGGGGGCCAATGAGGTTGCCGCCGCGGCCTTTGTCTCGACCCATACGGCCGCCGCAGCGGGGGGAATCGGTTGGATGATTGCGGAGTGGGTCCATCGAGGAAAGCCTACGGTGCTGGGCGTGGCGAGTGGAATTATTGCCGGATTAGCCACCATTACTCCAGGTGCAGGTTTTCTCGGTCCGCTGTCTGCGCTGTTAATTGGATTATTTGCCGGAACAATTTGTTACGTGGCCGTGGTATGGAAAGTCAGGCTGGGATACGATGACTCTCTTGATGTGGTCGGTATTCATGGGGTTGGCGGGTTTACCGGGATCTTAGCAACTGGACTTTTTGCGTCGATCGGCGCTCAGGGGCTATTTTTTGGCAATGCCAGTCAATTTGTCACGCAAATTCTCTTGGCCGTTGTGACATTGGTTTTTGCCCTGGTCGGGACGTATCTGATCTTAAAAGTGATTGATATCACGATAGGACTGCGTGTATCGTCGCAGGACGAAGAAATTGGGTTGGATCTCAGTCAACATAGTGAGCGAGCGTATTCGTAATAAGATCTGCGCCTGAAGGTTTATGATGTTCTCACTCACTCCCTTTCTTTTTAGCTTGTTCCACGAGTTGCGTGCGGGTGACAGAGAACCTTCGTGTTAACGGTAGGCCTGATTGTATTTGTTTGATCAAGCAAGTTTTTATGAACAATTCTCCTGAAGGAGGTATTACATGACTCCGCGTGAAGTCTTGGATTATGCCAAAAAGAACAAAGTAGAAATGGTTGATTTAAAGTTCGTGGATTTTTTAGGGACATGGCAGCACTTCTCTGTCCCGACCTCTGAGCTGACGCTGGATCTCTTTAAAGACGGATCAGGATTTGATGGATCGTCCATCCGTGGATGGCGAGCGATTCAAAATAGCGATATGTTGCTGGTGCCAGATCCCGATACCGCACGGATGGACCCATTTACAGAGATTCCAACGCTCTCGATGGTAGGGAATGTGGAAGATCCCATCACCCGACAAGGTTATGAGCGGGATCCACGCTTCATTGCGCAAAATGCCGAGAAATATCTCAAGAGCACCAAGATTGCTGATACTTCCTACTGGGGACCGGAAGCGGAATTTTTTATCTTTGATCATGTCAGTTACGATCAGAATGCCTATTCCGGATTTTATTTTATTGATTCAGAAGAAGGGATATGGAACTCCGGAGATGAGGGCAATAACCTTGGGTCTCGTCCTCGTCATAAGGAAGGGTATTTCCCCGTCGCTCCAACTGATTCTCAGCAAGATATTCGTTCCGAAATGGTGCGTGAAATGGAGAAAGTTGGCATTCACGTCGAAAAACACCATCATGAAGTTGCGACGGGCGGACAGGCAGAGATTGATCTTCGGTTCGATACGCTCCTGAGCATGGCTGACAAAATGATGATGTACAAATATATCGTCAAGAATGTTGCACGTCGTCACGGAAAGACGGCGACTTTTATGCCCAAGCCCATGTTTGGTGATAACGGAACGGGTATGCATACGCATCAAAGCCTTTGGAAGGGCGGAAAGCCATCATTTGCCGGAAAAGATTATGCGGGTGTGTCGCAGCAATGTTTGTACTATATCGGCGGGATTCTCAAACATGCCAAAGCGCTTGCGGCCTTTACGAATCCGTCCACTAATTCGTATAAGCGATTGACCCCAGGATTTGAAGCGCCAACGTTGTTGGCCTATTCGAGTCGTAATCGTTCGGCGGGAATCCGGATTCCTATGTACTCGCCAAGCCCTAAAGCCAAGCGAATTGAAGTGCGATTCCCTGACCCCTCATGCAATATGTATCTCGCTTTTAGTGCGATGCTGATGGCCGGGCTTGATGGGATTCAAAATAAAATTCATCCAGGTGAAGCGATGGATAAGAATCTTTATGATTTGGAGCCTGAAGAAGCGAGCAACATTCCTACGCTTCCAGTCAGCTTAGAAGAGGCCTTGAATAATCTGGAGGACGACCATCAATTCTTGCTTAAGGGTGGTGTATTTAGCGAAGACATTATTGAAGCTTGGATCGCGTACAAACGTGAGAACGAAGTGGATAAAGTCAGAGTTCGACCACATCCGTACGAGTTCCTGATGTACTATGATGTGTAGATTCCAGTAGCAAGAATCTCTATTCATTGAGTTATTTACAAAGCGCTCATCTTCTCAGAAGGTGAGCGCTCTTTTTGTCTTTGAGAGGGGCAACTGTTCCTTGTTGGAGCTATAGACGATGCTAGAGTCAGTCTTTCGATTGAATAGCTTTTGTAAACGGAGGGCGGGTGAAGAGCCTGGCGGTAAGTGACTCGCGATCGATGCTGGTGCCAATGTCGGCTAGCCATGGATTAATTTCCCCACAGCTTTTCTTTGTTCCTAAAGCCATTAAAAATCGAATGAGGAGAATGGCGGTTGATGCGACTGTCCAAAAGGCGACACCCATCAAGCCCCAATCTGGCCGCCCAATGATGACGCTTGCAGTCAGTACAATCAGATTGGGATTGCGTCTCGCGGTGATCAATCGAAAATACGAATCCATCGGCTTCCAGCAGTATATGCCGAATCGGCCGACCAATTGATGAAACGACCCTTCGATAATTCTTCCTAATACATACCCAATGAAAATAGCCCAAAGCGTGGTTGATAGTGACCATGGCCACCAGGCAGCGGTCTGAAAAGTGGATAAGCCGATGCCCCAGGCGAGGTACCAGAGGGGTGGATGAATGAGATCTATTCCATGATCGAAGATGTCGCCGAATCGACTAGAGGTGACGGTCACACGAGCTAATTTTCCATCGACCGTGTCAAGAAAGGTCATACACCAACCGGCTAGAAGGCCAATGAGGTACTGCTGTTTGGCAAAACAGACACCGGCAATGATTGTTAGGATGAGTCCAAGAAACGTCACGTAGTTCGGTTTGATGCCATGGGTTGCACAGATTCGTGTGGCCCATTTAGCAGGGATTGGCCAGGCCCATTTCGTAATAAGGTCGGTAATGCCTTTATATGATCCGGAATAGAGATGTTCTTCGAGTGCGTCTTGATTATCGTTGGTGATGGGAAACACGTAGGCGGGAGCAACTTTTCGGAGTTTTTTACTAAATGTGTTTGTTAAGGAATTTAAGGAAATCGATTGAAGGGGCACTGACTCAGGCCGTATGCCTTGTTCAAGGGCATGCAATGTCTGTATGGCGAACCTGGCCTGAACATGTGCTGCAATGGGGACCTCTTTCCCTTCTACCATGAATTGAAAAAGGACGTTTTTCTGCTCCATGAGGTGATTCAATACCCGCACATCATAGAGGTAATCACTATGAATCAGTAGAAGGGTGGAATCTGAAGGCAGCAAGGCGCAATCATCAATCACCTGCTTAATCTCTATGCGTTCCAGCATTCGGGTTAATCGCTTACGAGAGGTGAGTCCCCATAACTCAAGAGGCGATTCACCGATGATATGGGCATACAGCGACATGACGGATTGTTTCTTACGTGAAAAGCATTAAGATGAACGGTTGAAGTATTGAGATGTGTTACGTATTTGTCGGCTTGAGGGATATTGTATCGCGAGCCCTCATAGTAACGAATATCATGACATCGGTAAAGACCTTGGTCGAGTATAAGGTTGGCTTGTGATGCACGATGAGAAAAATATTTTCATAAGGAATCATCAGGGAGTACTTTAGTTTATCGAGGATCGCTACACTGTTTTGTATGTCAAGGACGAGGGGGCACTAACGAAATGCTCCTTTTCGATATAGCTTCCAAAAAACAACAGGACTGGCTAGGAGCGGATGCTTTCGTTGCTGAGGCGTGAGTTCAATGCTGACACCGGAATGGCGTTCTATTTTCCACAGGATATAGTCGACACCCCCTTGAAACGTAAAGAGTCCTTTGATCAGCCGTAAGATGGATAAGACCTTTCCTTGTCCTCGACGAAGCAGCCAGGTGACGCTATTGAGCTGACGGACTGCTGATGAACAGGGTGCCTGAAAACAAGGAGGCTGGACTGATCGGTCGATGATGGCAGGGGGCGACAGTTGAGGAAGAGCCGCGTCAGCGGTCTGCTGATAATAGTCTCGATTCGCTTCAACGATTTGCTTGATTCGTCCTGGTTTCTCTGTTCGAAGCTCAGCTCGATAAGTAAGTGACAAGCCTGTTTCCCAGAGCGTGAGTGCATCAAAAGACTGCGGCGTTTGCGGGAGAGTCCTTGTGAGAAACGTCATGATGGCTTGGGCTAGCGTGGAGTAAATTTTTTGTTCGACCTGAGGCGTCGCGGTATAAAGCACTTTTGTGGGTTGTGCGAAGCGTGCCCAGAAATAGGAATGAAACCATTTCATGGATGTGCTGCGTTGAAAATCTGGTAAAGAAAGGATGGCGTATTTTGCTCGTACGGTACGATCTTGAAATGGAACTTCAATGTAAAATACATTGGGCGGAAGGAGTTTATTCGCAATCGCTAAGAACGTCGTGTCATATATTAGACTATAAGTATCGACGATAAGATATAAGTCTACAATACCCTCGATGTCTGAGTCTGATCGTAAGCAAGAACCGTAAAACAGGATGGCTTGAATCGCGTCAGTATGCCGCTTCAGGAGTGCTTCACTCAGTGCATGGATCGAATCAGGAACATTCTCCGCATCTTGGCCATGGACGAGCTGTTGTAGTTCAGGTGAAATAGTCACAATCGATATGATTAAAAACGGATAAAGGAGGCCAGACCGCCAGTGGTTAGGCGCACGGGGCCCAGTTCAGGGTCAGGTTTGTAGTCCTCACCGTCAATGGTAAATCCATCTTGCATATGAAGTTCCAGTGTTTGCGCATTATGACTGCTGTATCCATGTTCTGGTGTTCCATATTGATGCGAACGTCCAAACAGCAGTGAGGGGAGCGTTCTTTTGAGGTATGTGGGTTTGTTTCGAACTGCTGTGTAGTGTAACGGGTGGGTTTCGTTTCCCCAATACGGCCGTAATCCAAGGAAGAGTCGTTCTAGGGTTGTGACGAGAATAGTGAGGAACTCGCCTTGAATGGGAGGATGCGCATCGCGGGATATGGTCAAGGGAATAGGGTTGATACGGGTTTGTCGACCAAACAGCAGTGAAAGAAAAAACCGGCTGATGATGAGACTTGCGCCAACTTCGCCCAGCCGTCCGACTGACTGCTTCGTTTTCCAGCCAACTTGTGCGCCTTGGTAGATGGCTCCTGCGCCAAAAAACATTCCGTAGATGGGATCTTCATTGGGGACTCGCTGAACGCGTAATACCTGTCGTGTGAGAATCGTCGGAGCATTGCCTTGTCCTTCTGCCCATAATAACAGTTTTTGGAGTGCTGCCGTTCGATTGCCGCGGAGCCCAACATCGCCTGCATTCATATTCGACGTGCCGGAAGGAAGGATGGCTAACAAGGGGGGTGTTTCGAACGGTTGCTGATGAAACAGTGTTGTGAGAACGCCTTGTACCGTTCCGTCGCCACCATTGATCACGATGATATCAACCTGTTCTCGGGCAAGCTCTATGACGGCGGTTTGGATCTCGTGTCCTGTCCGTGCTTCATATTGAAGAATCGTCGGATGGGCTTCCAGGATGTTCTTTAGATCAACAGAACTTTTTTTATTACGTCCACTGAGGGGGTTAGAGACAATTCCAAGGCGATATGTTCGTGCGGGTGCTAGCAATGCTGTCCTCATTTTTAAGGAAAACGTTCGGCTTAGGCTTCTTGTGTGATAGTACCAGAGTCAATCTGTTGATTGAATGGTTGTGGTGAGTGGAGGTCGAGTGAATGTTTTCGCCGCTAATGATTTCCTGTCCACGATGGTCCCAATTTCTGCTAGCCATGGGCGCAATGGACTGCCAGATATCATACGGACACTGAAGGCGAATCCCAGTCGAAGGAGTAAGATGACGGTTGAGAGGACGGTCCATGCGGTGACGGCGAGTAACCCCAAGTCAGGGCGACCTATACACAGTGAGCCTGTGAGTAAGATAAGGTTGGGATTTCGACGAGCTGTAATTAAACGATTGAAGGAATCAAGGGGACGCCAGCAAAATAAGCCAAATTGGCCTAGACAGAGTTGGAATAATCCTTCGCATAATCGGCCGACAATGTAGCCGAGGAGAATGATGCCAAAAATTGTATGAAGTGTCAGCCAGGCTGTAGGAGGAGTAAAGGCGGCCAAACCCAGGCCCCAGGCGATATACCAAAGCGGAGGATGAATAATATCGAGGCCGTGATCTAAGACATGTCCCAATTTACTGGAGGTGACCGTCACTCGTGCTAGTTTTCCGTCAACCGTATCGAGAAAGGTCATAAGCCATCCGGCTAGGAGGCCAATTCCAAATTGTCCCTTGATAAAACATATTCCCGCAATAATGGTGAGAAGCAAGCTGAGTGTCGTGACGGCATTAGGGGCAATCCCAGCTTTCACGCACAACCGTGCTGCCCATTTAGCCGGAATCGGCCAGGCCCATTTGGTGATCAGGTCGGTGACCCCTTTATAGGAACCGGAATACAAATGTTCTTCAAAGTCTTGTTGTCTGTCGCTAGTAATTGGAAGAACATAGGGAGGATCAAACTTGCGTAGCTGCTCCTGAAAGCCTGAAGCCCAGTCTTGCAGTTCAACCGTTTGGACATCAGGGATCTCTCTTGCTGATGTCTGTTCCATCAGGAGCATTTCCGCTTGTCGAGCAAACTGAGTCGGGACGACAGCGGCTACCGGAATAAGCGTCTGTTTGATGGAGACTTGCAGGATGGTCTGCTCCTCTTTGGCGAGACGTTTAATAATCCGATCATCATAGAGGAAGTCCCCACGTAGAATGAGGACGGAAGAATTAGCCGGGAGTGTCTGGAGATTTTCGAGAAACGAGAGATTGCCCGCGCGTTGAACCATTCGCTTCAATCGCTCATGAGAAGTTAATCCCCAAAGAGAGACCGGAGACTCGTTGACTATGTAGAGGTACCCTGGCATGGAAAATCTAGAGAATTTACTAAAATCCCTTGTTTCTCTTTATTTTGTACCCAAGAGACGATCTGGGGTTGAGGGTGGTTATAGGAATATCGAACGCGAGATCGTATACTAATGCGATACCTGGGGTAAAGAATCAATTGTCCACGAGTTTGAACGAATATGCATAAAGGTCAAAATATACGATGAGTGACTTTACTTTTGCCCATTTATCAGATCCTCATTTGACGACGCTCGAAGATGTTGAAATAGGGGATTTGTTCAGTAAACGAGTGTTGGGATATCTCTCTTGGCGTTCGCACCGACGAACGGAACATCAAGGAGAGATTTTAGCAAGGCTCGTTGATGATGTGCGTATCAAAAATCCCAATCACATTGTCATTACAGGAGATCTCACGCATTTGGGACTACCGGCTGAATTTGAAGAAGCCAAAGATTGGCTTCATGACCTTGGGCCGGCGACACACGTCACCGTGATTCCTGGGAATCATGAAACCTATGTAGCCACAGCATGGGAGAAAACATTTGCCCATTGGGCCCCCTATCTGCTTTCTGATCAGGCGAACGAAGCAGAGTCACTCTCCAGTGCTGAGGGCGTGTTTCCCACGGTCCGTATTCGAGGACGTGTGGCCTTCATCGGGTTGTCGAGTGCGCAGCCGACGTTGCCGTTTTTAGCAACTGGCACTCTCGACGCGGCACAGTTGTCGAAACTGGAAGAGGTGTTGCGTCAATTAGGCCGCCAAAACCTCTGTCGAGTCGTGTTGATTCATCATCCTCCGTTGTCTGGGATTGTCAAGTGGCGAAAATCTTTGACGAATGCTTCTACTCTTGAAGCGATTCTTGCTCAATGCGGAGCTGAATTAGTGCTTCATGGTCATGCGCACCGTTCAATCATGACGTCGATTTCGACGCCCACACAGCCAATTCCCGTTTTGGGAGTGCCTTCGGCCTCGGCAGTCGGGGCGACACCGGATCGCCGAGCGCACTATCATCTGTATTCAGTCAAAGAACGGTCAGGAGCGTGGGATATTCAAGTCCAGGTCTATGCGTATTCTGCTGAGACGCAACGTTTTCATCTTGATCACGAGCAACACCTCGCCGTATCGTAGCGTTTTATTAAATTGATTGCCTAGATGTGCTGTTTCCATAGCCAGATGGCTATGCCGATGAGGATGCCGATCGGCCCAAAGGTGATGAGGAGAGGGTTGAGGCCAAACAGCAATCCCGCATGTCCAAGAATTTGATTGAGGAAATAAAAGGCAATAGCAATTCCTGCTCCTATCAGAATGCGTTTCCCTGCCGTGGCCGACCGAAGTGGGCCAAAGACAAATGGTATGGCGAGAAGAACCATGGCGCCTGCTATGAAGGGCATGGCAATTTTTTGCCAAAAAACAAGCTCAAGGCGGTTTGAGTTCGCACCTGTCTCATGCAGGTATTCTAAATAGGCATAGAGCTGTGTGAGAGAAAACATTTCCGGAGGAGTCGAAAATATCCCGACTTGCTGCGCACTCAGAAACGAATCCCAGGTCAGTTCTTCAAGGTGTTGAGACGTCACGCCTCTGTGGTCAATGGCTTTCTGCTCGACGTCCCTGAGAATCCATTGCTTGGGATTCACGATCTCGGCTGTGCGAGCGTGAGTAAAGACTTGCAGCTCACCGTGTTCGTCGAATTGATAGACATCAATGTCTTCGGGAATTTTTCCGTATCGAAGTCCTCCGACTTTTATGAATCTCGATGCTTCGTGGAACCAGAATCCATCTTCACTCAATAATGTTTGGGATTCAGCTAAGGCCAATGTCCTTTGGTTATGGGCATAATGAGCGAGTGGTGGATGAATGTATTCCTCGAACACGACAACCATGAGCATAAACAGTATGCCGACTCGCAGCACGGACCAAGCAATGCGTGGAGTGGAAATTCCGACGGTTTGCATCGCGATCAGCTCTCGGTGATTCGCCAATGTTCCGAGGCCGATGATGCTGCCGAGTAGGGCCGTGATGGGAGCCAGATCGATAATGCGACCGGGAATCGTCAAGAGGACATGAGTGATGGCATGAAAAAGTGTATAGCGTCCGGTCCCGACTTGGTCGAGTTCTTCGACGAAGATAAAAAAGCTAAAGATCGTGACAAATAATGCCAGGACGAGCCCATAGCTAGTCATGACGGAATTCGCGATATATCGATCAAGAATTTTCATGTCAGTGGTCCCGGGAGCAATGGGAATCTTATTGGTCCGGGAGATATCCGTGGAATGGTGACCTTATGACGTTCGTCCTTGGCGAATCAACGTGGGTGGCCAGTAATAGATGAGGAGCACTATGAGCAGGATTCCATTGACCCACCAAATACCAGGGAAGATTGGATCCACGATGCCCTGCTCTACCCAAGTCATGGCAATGGCACCAAGGTTGTAATAGATCGCAAAGGCGATGACTGCAACAAAAAGTTTGGCATATTTCCCTTGGCGCGGAGTGGCACGACTTAACGGAATGCCGAGCAAAGCTAAGAGCAAAGTCGAGAGACCAGTTGAGAGCCGCCATTGAAATTCAGCAAACTCTTTGGGGTTGGATGATTTGGCCAATTGAGTGTTTGGTGATGCCTTTCGCGTATAGTAGACCGATTGGTTATCACTTGGAAAAATGGTGAGTTCTTTAAAGGCCGTAATGCGATTAATACCTTCATGGCGTGACAATTTATATTCGTATCCATCGACGAGAACGGGTAACATTTGATTGGTGATAGGATCGCGGCGTTCATAACCTTCTTTCGCAGACAGGATGCGAATATTGTCCCCTTTTTCAGTCTGCACAAACACCTGTTTCATTCTTCCGTCTTTCACGTCAATGTCTTTCATGAATAGAACGAATGAGCCATCATTTTTTTTTCGTTCATAAAATCGGCCGGCTTCAAGATCTGACACGCGAAATCCAGTGTCGGCTTTGGCTTGGAGGTCGTAACTTTGTTGATAGGCCCATGGGCGAATAAACAGCGATAAACAGCTGACCAGTAGTGAGAGTGCGAGGGCAAACAAGAACACCACCTTGAAAGGTTTCAAGGGACTCACCCCACAGGCAGAAAGAGCAGTCATTTCTAATTCCATATGAAGACGTCCGAGTCCAAGGACGATGGATAACAGGAGGGCAACAGGGAGTAGCACTTCCAATGCAATAATTACCTTGAAAATGATGAGGGTGAAGATCATGCTGGACGGCAGTTGAGCTTCGACAGCGCGTCCTAAGAAGCGAACCCAATTAAAGCTCACAAACATGGTAATGAGGATTGCACAAATGCCGAGGAAGGGCTTGAGAATTTCTCTGGCGAGATATCGTTCTAATAACATCATGCTGGCTCAACGTTTAGATTACCGTATCATGAATCGAGGCATTGTCGACGAGTATAAATCCGAATGAGATGAAATCCTGTTTGAAAAATCCCCAGGAAACGTTCTTCTCACTATCGCTTTATGCCTAAAGCCTGTTTTGTCTTGGTGGAGATGGATTTTTTCGATGTGATACGGAAGAGTATTGAATCTCAGGCCGGATTGACAAGAAAAAAGATGAAGTTCTTGGTGAATTTCAAAAATGAGACGCAATATGGTAGAAGAGGGGCTGGGACAATCATTCTAATGTAGGTGATCATGAAAACGATTATTCTGAGTGCTGGTCAAGGTCGACGGTTATTGCCTCTCACAGCTGAAAATCCAAAATGTCTACTCCAAATTGGTGGAAAGTCTCTTCTTGAATGGCAATTACAGGAACTGCGTCAATGCGGCATTGAGCAAGTGTCTGTTGTAGTGGGGTATGGTGCGGACAAAGTGGAGCAGCTTCTTCAGCAGCAAGGGTATGAGAATTGGGTTCGTACTATTTTCAATCCTTTTTATGCTGTGGCTGACAATTTAGGAAGTTGCTGGGTTGCTCGAGGAGAAATGACCGATGAATTTATTTTGTTAAACGGTGATACGTTGTTCGAGTCTGCCGTGCCTCGGCAATTGCTGGCCTCACCTCGTCATCCGGTGACCCTCGTGACGGATTCCAAGGGAACGTACGATGCCGATGATATGAAGGTCATTCTTGATGGGACGAAACTGGCAAGGGTGGGGAAAACCATACCCATTGGCGAGACGCATGGGGAATCAATCGGCATGATGGTGTTCCGTGACGAAGGCCCAACAGTTTTTCGTCAGGCCGTTGAACAGGCGTTGCGTCGACCAGAGTCTTTGAAAAAATGGTATTTATCGATTATCGATGAGTTGGCTCAAGCAGGCTCTGTATGGACCAGTGCTATTCGCGGGCTGAAATGGGGAGAAATTGATAGTTCAGCCGATCTTGATCATGCGCATAAACTGGTCGAAAGCTTACATGATGCGGGAAAACCCTAGGTTCCGACGGACCGTTCCTGCACAATTTTCTGAACAAGTTCCCAGTCAGCCACTGTATCCACATCGACAGCCGCTTGCGGGAATGGCAGCGAAACCGTATTAATCTTCAGATTCAGTTTTTTTGAGATACCTGCCAGTCCTTGAGCCAACGATAGGTTCCCTGTCAAAAATCGCAAGACAGCCATCCAGCCGAGCGTGCCGATAAGACGAAGCGGTTTTTTCCGTTCTTGTTCGATCTGCTGCCAGAATGTAGCCATCGTTCGACCTTGTGGGGTGAGAAAGGCGAACAGATTGCAGCCGCAATAGCCTTGATCTTTGAATTTCATCACGGTTCGTTTGGATTGCGGGAAGGCCTCTTGGACGATATCAGAGGGGACAAGGCCGGCAATGACATCACTCTGGCTGGCCTGAGCCTTGGAGCAAAAATAGTCGACCATTTCAGGGGTGAGTAATGCATGATCGGCTGTCGTAATGAGGATTGGTGTCTCATGCGGAATGGATTGCATGGCAAACGCGGCGCTGGTACTGGGAGTCGACTGCGGTGCAATCCATTCGATTTCTTGTGAGTCAATACAGCTACGGAGCCGGGGCTCTTGGTCAATGATGGACGAACCCGGGCCGCAAAGAATTCGACGTGAGATCGTTTGTGCTGTCTTGAGTGTCTCAAGTACACGAAATACCATTGGTGTATTTCCGATCGGAGTCAACGCCTTGCAGGGTACTCCTGCAGCTTCAGCTACGGGGTCGTGAGCGGCGCGGCTTCCAGCTAACACAATGGCCGTAAAAGTCGAACGATGTGGTGTGGCTTTGATGATTATTGCCTCTTTGTCAAGTGTTTTTCATAAACGCGATACGTCTTGTACTGCTCGCATCCGATCGCTTGTAACATACTTTTCATGCCGATATTATCTTCCAGGATCCATGACAATTCGACGTGTTTGATTCCCCATTTTCGTCCTGCCTGCCGAACAGAGTCGATCATGCCAAATGCGAGAACTGCCCCTAGTGGCGTGCCTTGATATTTTTTTCTGACACCCATTAATACGACTCGCGCTGTTTGAGGGTGTGAAACCTTAAGACGCCAGAGAAATTTCATCCAGCCTATTGGGAATAAGCGTCCATTGAGATCTCGGATGAGTTCATTCACATTGGGGAAGGCGACAAGCATGGCCTCCGGTGTTCCGTCGACTTCGGCGATTTGAATAAAACTATCATCGACTAATAGTCGTAATTCCTGGCCAACCGCGGCAAATTCTTCGTCGGAAAATGGAATAAACCCCCAATTATCGGACCAGGCTTCTTCGAATATGCGGTGAATTGTTTCAAGTTCATTTTTGAAATCATTCCGTCGCAGTTGACGAAAAGTGATAGACGATTCGGCTTTGCGAATCGCTTTTTGAATAATGGGTGGAATGATGAAGTCAAGATCAACGCGATAGGCGAAGAGATCTTTGGCTTTTCGATAGTCGTACGATTCAATGTGCTGGGGGTAATAGGGGAGGGCATGTCCCATCATGACCATTGGTGGTGAATTCATTCCGTCAATAAGGAGTCCGCATTCCTGGTTAATGGAAAGGTTGAAAGGGCCGAGGGTTCGACGCATGCCCTTTTCTTGTAGCCACTGTTCAGCCGTATTCAGCAGTGCATGGAAAACTTCTTGATCGTCATGTGCTTCCAGCATACCCCAAAACCCTGTGTGGTCTCGATAGCGTTCTTGGTGGAATCTATCGATTTGTGCGCTGATGCGCCCAACGGGTTGATCGTTGCGGTACGCTATCCATAATTGAACGGTGGCATGCGAAAGATAGGGATTACGTTTTGAAAGGTGTTGCTTCCGTTCCAGTAAGAGCGGGGGGACCCAGTTTTCATCATGGGTGTAAATTGCCCACGGGACACGAATAAACTGTTCTACGGTTCGAGAATCTTCTACGGGAACAATACGAAGTGCGTTGCCTTCATTGGTCGTGATCAACTGTTGAAAAGTCTTGTGAGTGTGCGAATTCATTTGGACATAGTCGGACATGATATGGGGTGCAGGTCAGTCGTTCCTGGCACTGTATTGGTTTTGAGCGAAACCGTCCTCATGGCCGCTAGAGACGACGTCTTAGCGGCAATGTCAGTCAATCGAATTTCCTACTGTTTGTGTGAATAGTCTAAGGCGAAAGTCTCGGCCTCATGGCTCATATAGCAAATGAGTGTAGGGAAGTCGAATGGAAATGCGTCTATTGAGGATGATGCGCGTCACTGTACGAACGCACTACTGATTGGACTCGGAAAGTTTGGCGACCCAGGGATAGCGATCACTTTCCTGTTCGCTATACCCAAGGTTAAAGACCGTAGAACTTGAAGGGACATCATTTGATTGTCCATAAAACGTACCGGACAGTTTATCCCAGAAATAGTTGGTGATACCGTAATTGCCGTTTTCGTTGTGAAAATGATGGAGCAAATGCAGTCGTTTAATCCTTCGAAGAAATTGAGATTTCGGCACGTAGCGTAAGTGCTGAATGCAATGACAAAATTCATAGACCAACGTCGTCGCGAGTCCAGCTGCAAATGCGGCTGCCGCACCTTGATAACCTCCGATAAGGTTGCCAACAGTCATGGTGACGATGGCGACGGTCGGAAGGGTGGTGTAGAGGGCCCCGAAGAGGACTCGAAGATTATTGGGATCTTGATGATGGTCAAAGTGAATTCGTTTCCATAAGGCGGCTGTCAGTGGTGATCGGTAAAGATACTGACCATGCAACACAAATCGGTGGAGGAGGTACCAGACAGCCGGATAGACGAGGACAGCTGTCATGGCTGCAAGAAGCAAGAGTGACCAATGAGTTGCAATATTTTCTTGCCATGGAACAATTGCCATGTAGGAACTTGGGAAAAGTAAGATGATATAGGCGATGACAGCTGGATATTGAAAGTACGCGATCACGAGTTCGCGTAAGGTCATCTTGTCTAAGTGATGCGTGCGTTCACGCCAAAAACTTCCTGAAGCATTCATGGCTTATATGGCTTGGCCTACCCTGATGAATGTTGATCTTGAGTAGCAATTATAGGCAGCAGAGAAAGTGAACTCAAGCAGGCGCTGATTGGGACCTCGTTTGATTGTTCCGAGTGGTGTATTTATCGGCTCGGCAAAAGATGGAGGATGTTTTTGTTGGTGGAAGCTTGAAACGATTGAGCGCATTTTCATACAACATCCCTATCGGTTAAACAGGCGCTTCACTTTTGCTTGTCTTGGTTTTTATTCGTGAACAGGCGTTTAGGCCTATCGGTTCAATTGATCTGTTGCAATATGATCCTTTCTCACCATATGTTCCTTTCTCATCATATGGTAATTTCATCTTGCTGTCCAAAGTCTGTAGGATGGAACCTCAAAAAAAATAGGGAGAATGAGAGAATGAATGCGACCTTGCAAAAATTCGGGGATCCAGAGACTCGATTGAAAATATTTAATCAGTGGGTTGTGTTGTTGCGTCCGCAACAGATAACCCTCGGTTCTTTGGTGATCGTGTGCAAAGAAAACGTTTCAGCCTTTTCTGAGCTTAGTGCAGAGTCCTTTCTAGAGTTACGTGAGGTTGCGAAGTACGTTGAAGGTGTTTTGGCTCGTGCGTTTTCTTACGAAAAGATTAATTACCTCATGTTGATGATGGTCGATCCAGATGTGCACTTTCATGTCATCCCAAGATATTCTGGGCACAAGCTCTTTGCTGAGCAAGAATTTTTGGATCATGGCTGGCCTGGCCCCCCTAACTTTAAGCAAGCAAATACGACGGGTAGCGAACTCAATCAATTGATTCTTTCACACCTCAAGTCTCATTAAATTTTTTGCTTGCAGTGTGTCTAAATGGACTCATTTCAGTTGCAGTTAAGCAACAGTTTTTCAATAAGGTAGTGAAAATAATAAAGAAAATGGCTGTAATATATGACAATTTCACGTTATCGTTTTGGTATGTGTATTGCTTAGTAAAGCCTAGGTTCGGTTGTGTCTTCATGTGCCAAGTAAATTGCTATGAGATTATATACTTAGGTATTTTTATAGGTAGGGATAGATGGAGAATGTTGGAAATGGATGTTGAGAGAAATGTACTGTCTCGTACTTCACGAAAGTGGCAGATGAGGGGGCTAGATTAATGGAAAGTATTGTGACCCCAACTCAAAGTGGAATTCCTCTTCGACCGGGAAACTTTCAAAGCTTGTCGCATGCACTTGAGTATGCAGCACAAGGAACGACCGGATGTAATTTCTTCACAAGCCGAGGGAAACTTTCAGTCGCCCTTTCTTATCGAGATCTCTATCAGCAGTCCGGTGCCCTTGCCAGGCGTTTGTTGTCTCTTCAATTGCCACGTGGAGCACGAGTGGCGATAGTTGCAGATACAACCCCTGATTTCCTTCGGTTTTTCTTTGCTTGTCAAATGGCTGGGTTTGTGCCTGTTCCCCTCCCAGTGTCCATGCACCTTGGCGGACATGATGCGTACGTCAAACAATTGAATCGTTTGTTGATGACCTGCGGAGCTTCTGCTGCAGTGGCTCCAGAAGAAATTGTTCCGTATCTTGAGGAGGCTTCGCAAGGCCTTGATCTGGAGATTCAAGGTGGGGCAGATGTATTTGCCAGCCTTCCAGAAGCTGCGCAAGAGTTACGTCCTCTGGGATCATCAGAACTCGCGTACATACAGTTTACCTCCGGAAGTACTCGCTGGCCTCGTGGTGTGGAAATCACGCAAGAGGCTGTGTTGAGCAATTTGTCAGGGATCATCCAACATGGACTTCAGGTCCGATCTGGTGACCGATGCGTTTCATGGTTGCCCTTCTATCACGATATGGGATTAGTGGGGTTTGTGTTGGGTCCACTGGCTTCTCAGTTGTCTGTGGATTATCTCAGCACGCGAGATTTTGCGATGCGACCACGGCAATGGTTGAATCTCATGACGCAGAGTAAGGCCACGATATCGTTCAGTCCTTCATTCGGATTTGAATTATGCCTGAGGCGATTGGCCGAACGGGACCGTGATCAATTCGATCTGTCAAATTGGCGTATCGCCGGTGTGGGAGCCGAAACGGTTCGCGCTGAGTCCCTGTTGCAGTTTGCGAAAGCGCTTGAGCCCAGTGGCTTTAATAAAAAGGCATTTGTGGCATGTTATGGAATGGCCGAATGTTCATTGGCTGTGAGTTTTGCTCCACTTGATCAAGGTCTGATTGTGGATTATGTCGATGGGGATCATTTAGCGGAATATAAAGAAGCGATCCCCTTGGATGATGACACGCCAAGCTCAAAGACCAATGTTCGAGAAAGCAGCTATGTGAACTGCGGGAACCCAATTCCGGATTGTGACGTTGAAATCCGTGATGAGTTCGGTGACATCCTTCCTGAGCGATGTGCCGGGGTGATTTATGTTAAAGGGCCAGGGCTGATGACTGGATACTTTGGTGATCCTGTCACTACCCAAGAAGTTCTCTCCTCTGATGGATGGTTAAATACTGGCGATATTGGGTATCGCATTGGTGAAAGTCTCGTCATCATTGGACGTGAGAAAGATTTGATCATTATTAATGGGAAAAATATTTGGCCTCAAGATTTAGAGTACCTCGCAGAATGTCTTCCAGGTGTTCGACCAGGTGATGCGTCGGCATTTTCTGTCAAATCGTCGAGTGGAGAAGAATCTGCTGTGGTCGTCATTCAATGTCGTGAAACAGACTCTGAAAAACGAGAACACTTAATTGAGCAATTAAAGCCAATTATTTACAAAGAATTAGGAATTGACTGTTTTGTTGAGTTGATTCCTCCTCGAACCTTGCCTCGAACCTCTTCTGGGAAGTTGTCCAGATCTCGCGCTCGTGAAGATTTTTTAAAACGAGGCAATTGGAACGAGTCGCCAGATCTTGCCTTATGTGCTGCTCCTTCTGAGAGTTTAGCTTCTCTCTAATCATTATTCGCCATACGTCATTGCCCTGACCATGTCCCGAATAGTTGCCTTAACAGGAGCTACGGGATTTATTGGTCAGGTGTTATGGCGGCGTCTTGAAGAGGCCGGGTGGGCGGTTCGTGCATTAATCCGTCCTTCTTATGCCAATCGGCATCGAGACGAACTTCATCATAAAAAATTTATTGAAGGGACGTTACAAGATGAAGAGCGGTTGTCCGCTCTTGTCGATGGCGTCGACGCAGTGGTCCACTGTGCAGGGAGGGTTCGAGGGCTTGACCGTGCGCAGTTTCAAGAAAGTAATGTTGAGGGGGTGGGTCGAATTGCACGTCTCGCTGCTTCGCAACAGCGACCCCCGCGTTTTGTCCTACTATCATCGCTGGCAGCGAGAGAACCAACTCTCTCAGCCTATGCGTGGAGTAAGCAGCAGGGAGAGGTCGCCCTTCAAGAAATGGCAGGAAGAATGGACTGGATTATTCTTCGTCCTCCAGCGGTCTATGGACCGCACGACCGAGCAACCCTTCCCTTATTTCAATGGATTGAACGAGGGATTGGCGTGCAGTTAGGGGAGAGGCACTCCAGGTTTTCATTGTTGTATGTTGATGATTTAACTGCCGCAGTTGTAATGTGGTTGGAACGCGGACCTCACGCCGGATTGGCGTTAGAGCTTCATGATGGACATGCAGGTGGGTATTCCTGGGCAGATGTCTTTGAACTGGTGGGTGGAAAATCGGTGATCCGATTTGTGGTTCCAAAAGCCGTGCTGAGTGCGACGGCATCGATCAATCAAGCCCTCGCAAGAATTTTTCGGTATGATCCAATATTGACCTATGGTAAAGTGCGAGAATTGAGACATCCCCATTGGGTTTGTGATAACACAGAACTGACTAAGCTGTTAGGGTGGGAGCCGTCAATATCGTTAGTGGAAGGGGTGAGACGTTCATTGCATCCTGATGAACGTGTTTCCTAAATTCGACTTCCAAACGTTTTCTCTTGATGATCTGACCTGGTATGTACAATAGGGAGAAGGGGGATTTGATGGGTAACCATGATGACATAACCGAAAAGCTGTATGAGGTCCTATCTCCTTTTGTCAAAGAAGGGAAAACTTTGAAGTCCGACACACAACTTGTGGCTGATCTCGGCCTTGATTCGATGCAAGTGATGGAACTATTGTCGACGATTGAAGATGAGTTTGATATTTCGGTGCCACTTAATATTGTTCCAGACGTGAGAACGATTGACGACCTTGCCGTTCAAATTTCCAAACTTGTTGTACCATCCTCATGACGCTATTCGATAAATTCACCCCGGTTCGGACTGCCCACCAGGCGATTGTCGACCACGGTGTCGATCCCTTTCGACTCGTGGTCCAACAAGTTCTCTCTCCAACAGAAGCTATGATCAACGATCGCCGCACGATCTTGGCTGGTACCAATAATTATTTGGGATTGACGTTTGATCCGCAATGCATTGCCGCGGCACGCGAGGCTTTAGAACGTCATGGGACAGGGACCACTGGATCGCGTATGGCGAATGGTTCCTTTGAAGGTCATGTGGCTCTTGAGAAGGAAATTGCGGAATTTTACGGCTGTTCTACCGCAATTGTTTTCTCGACCGGGTACCAAGCCAACCTAGGGATTTTGTCGACCCTTGCAGGACCTGAAGATGTCATTCTGCTTGATGCGGATAGTCACGCAAGTATTTACGATGGGTGCCGTTTAGGCGGTGCGGAAGTCATTCGATTTCGACATAACGATGTGAATGATCTTGAGAAACGATTAGTCAGACTCGGTGAGCGCGCAACAAGAACTCTAATTGTCCTTGAGGGTATTTATAGTATGCTGGGTGATCGGGCACCCTTGGCCCCTATTGTGGCGATCAAGGAAAAATATGAAGCCTGTTTAGTCGTTGATGAAGCGCATTCACTCGGGGTCCTTGGTCCGCATGGTCGTGGGCTGGCCGAAGAGGCTAAGCTTGAAGACAACGTAGATTTTATTGTGGGAACGTTTAGCAAAAGCTTGGGGTCAACGGGCGGGTTTTGCGTGAGTCGACGGCCGGAACTCGATTATATACGATACATGAGCCGTCCCTATATTTTTTCGGCATCCCTCTGCCCATCGGTGGTGGCCTCAACACGAATGGCCTTAAAAATCCTTGAAGAAAATCACCAATTGCGTGAACGACTGTGGGAAAATAGTCATGTGCTGTATGAGGGGTTACAAAAGGCTGGCTTCGCACTTGGGCCTGAAGTTTCTCCCGTGGTTGCGGCGACTGTTCCATCAAAGGAGTATGCCATTGCCTTTTGGAACGGTCTCATTGAACAGGGTGTCTATGTCAATCTGATGCTCCCTCCCGCGACACCCAATGGCCTCAGTTTATTGCGTTGTAGTGTGAGTGCAGCCCATACCACTGCTCAGCTCACGTATATATGTGAGACTTTTGCCTCCCTCAAAGAAAAGCTGGGTGAATTGCAGATAGAGACCTCGTAGGCTCAGAAGTCGTTGCGTGAGGTTTTTGTCATGAACTGACATGCTGTCGTTTGTGCTAAAAACTTGCGCCAAACGTCTACGTGACTGCGGCATCCGGATTGTCAACGCGGTGTAATCTGATCAATCCGTCTATCGCTATTCCGATAAACGTTCGATACTCGCAGCATGTAACGTTGTTATAACCGATCGAATAATTCATCTGAATATGATTCGTGTTACTTTAACGATATGATTTTTCACAGGAGATGTTGTGGCTTGGCAGGGACAGCGTATTTTGGCAGTGGTACCCGCTCGCGGAGGCAGCAAGGGAATACCCCGAAAAAATTTGTGTAAGGTGGGCGAGTATTCGTTGATTGCTCATGCGGCTCAAACCGTTAAAGCGCTTCACTGGATAGACCACGCTATCATCTCTACCGATGATGAAGAAATGGCAGAAGAAGGTCGTGCCCATGGTCTGGATGCCCCCTTTCTTCGTCCGGCAGAATTTGCTGATGATCAAGCATCTTCAGTAGGTATGTGGCAACATGCGTGGAGTCAAAGCGAAGACTACTATCAATGCCGGTTTGAGATTTCTCTCCTCTTGCAACCCACAACGCCTTTACGACAGCCGGAAGAAGTTGAGCGAACGGTGCAGGCCTTAGTTGACGGGGGACATCATGCCGCTGCGACGGTGAGCCGTGTGCCGGGTCACTTTACGCCTCAAAAGTTACTCACATTAACACCGTCGGGTTCCCTCGATTTTTATCTGAAAGATGGTGCCCAGCATTCACGACGGCAAACGATTCCTTCCTATTATTCGCGGAATGGATTGTGTTATGCCGTGACGAGAGAGACGCTTTTGACAAAAGGACATATCGTCGAAGATGATTGTGTCGGAGTGGTGATTGATCGGCACATTATCAATATTGATGAACCGTTTGAGCTTGATCTTGCCAATGTGGTGTTGCAGCGTGAACAGGCTGCCAAGTCCGAGTCATCATTGCAATGATAGTTATTTAATCGTCATCCGTTATATCCTAAGAATGAGCAAGCAATGAATCCTACCTGGCTCCAACAACCCGTCCCGGGTTCTGCGTGTGCCATTGTTGCAGAAGTTGGTCAATCTCATGATGGGAGCTTAGGCTTAGCGCACGCATTTATTGATGCGATTGCCGATGCGGGGGCCGATGCAGTCAAGTTTCAAACCCATATTGCTGCAGCCGAAAGTACCGCTGCTGAACCCTGGCGAAAGTCATTTAGTCTTCAAGATAAAACACGATACGACTATTGGCGTCGTATGGAATTTACTCCTGAGCAGTGGGTGAGCTTACGGGAGCATGCGAAAGCGCGAGGCTTGTGTTTTCTCAGCTCTCCTTTTTCTCTTGAAGCCGTTAAGTTGCTGACCGACGTCGGTGTGGAAGCCTGGAAAGTCCCCTCTGGTGAAATCACGAACTTCCCCTTGTTGGAATCAATGGCTGCGACGAATCTGCCAATTATTTTATCAACAGGGATGAGCGTGGTTGAAGAAATCGATCTCGCGGTTCAGCATGTGCGTGAACGGACGGAATCCTTAGCGGTGTTTCAATGTACGTCACTCTATCCTTGCCCTCCCGAGCAAATTGGGTTGAATGTGTTGACGATGTTTCGAGAGCGGTATGGGTGTTCCGTCGGCTTATCGGATCATTCTGGAACAATCTACCCGGGGTTAGCGGCAGCAACGACGGGAATTGAAGTGTTAGAAGTGCATGTCACGCTCAGTCGTGAGATGTTTGGTCCGGATGTTCCAGCTTCAATTACGACAGAGGAACTGCGGCAGCTTGTTGACGGGATTCGTGTCATTGAACGCATGAAGGCCAATCCAGTCGAGAAATCGGCGTTACCCTCGGACATTGCTTCTCTTCGAGACATTTTCATGAAAAGTATTGTGGCTAATGATGATTTAAAAGAAGGAACAATCTTGGCAAGCGAGCATTTGGCCATTAAAAAGCCAGGCACGGGGGTTCCTCCCAGTCAAATGTCGACAATCCTGGGCCGAACTCTTTGTCGGGCGGTGAAACGTGATGCCTGTATTCTGCTTGAGGATCTGGAATCGCGGTCATGAGCAAACGTAAAGTCTGTGTCGTAATCACGGCAAGGCCGAGTTATTCTCGTATTCGATCGGCGTTAGAAGCCATTCGAAATCATCCAGGCCTTGAATTGCAGTTGGTTGTTGCCGCCTCTGCGCTCTTGGACCGCTATGGGAGCACGAATGCAGTGATTGAGAAAGATGGGTTCACGATCAATCGTCGTGTCTATATGATTGTGGAAGGTGAAAACCCAGTGACCTCTGCCAAATCCACGGGATTAGGCCTGGCAGAGATGGCGACGGTGTTTGATGATTTACAACCTGATGTCGTCGTGACCATTGCCGATCGGTTTGAAACGATGGCCACTGCGGTTTGTGCAGCCTATATGAATATCCCTTTGGTGCATATCCAGGGTGGCGAAATTACCGGATCGATTGATGAGAAAGTACGACATGCGGTCACCAAATTGGCTGACCTCCATTTTGTCTCGACCGAACGAGCAGGGAAGCGGGTCATACGCATGGGGGAGCGGTCCGATCGTGTCTTCGTGACCGGATGCCCGTCCATTGATCTAGCCAAAAGTGCCATCGCTCGTCCGCAAATGAGCGTAGATCAGTTTTTTAAGACGTATGGTGGTGTGGGTGACGAATTCGACGTGACGAAGGGCTACATTGTGGTCTTACAGCATCCGGTTACCACAGAGTTTCAACAAGCTCGGCAACATATTGAAGAAACGCTGCATGCCGTCAGCGCGAGCGGGTTCCCGACGTTATGGTTTTGGCCAAATGTGGATGCCGGATCGGATGGAACATCGCAAGGCATACGTGTATTTCGAGAGCATCACGATTTACCGAATGTCCACTTTTTTAGAAATCTCCCGCCTGATGTGTTTGTGCAGACTATCTATCACAGTCAATGTCTTGTGGGGAATTCGAGTGCGGGGATTCGGGAATGTTCCTATTTGGGTGTGCCTGCCGTCAATATTGGCAGCCGTCAAGCCGGACGTGACCGAGGTGCCAATGTCATTGATGTGGGGTACGA
>BQIU01000014.1 GCA_021603905.1 Nitrospirales bacterium | reverse complement strand
GTTAGCCGGGAATCCTAGAGTTCCAATTCATGCTGTAGAAGAATTTGTTGAAAAACCAGATGAGCAAACGGTTCAAGCGTTAAGTCAAAAAGGAGGAATTTGGAACACCATGATCGTCACCGCTTATGGCCAGAGGCTTTGGGCCTTGGGTGGACAATGGTGTCCGGATATGCTGAGACTCTTTCATCGGTTACAAAAAACGATAGGTACTCCGCAAGAAGCGTTGACGTTAGAGAAAATTTATCAGGAAATGCCCCAGCAGAATTTTTCAAAAAACTTTCTGGAACGCATTGTCACCCATCTCGCCATCATGGAGTTGCAAGGCATTCTTTGGAGTGATTGGGGGCGGCCAGAAAGAATTATTGAAACATTGGGATTTCTAGGGAAAAATCCGAGCTTTCGTATTCCGCAATTAGCGACCTGATTGTATGAAACGGAGTTGGAAAACCGTATTATTATCCTGAGCCCTTTTCAGCTTTATTCATGCCCGTCGTTCTTTGCTCTCATACGCAAGCATATGAGAGCATCGCATTTTTTCTGAATTTGATCAGAGTTGCATGAACCCTGAATTTTGAATAGTCAGATTTTATCTCAAGATACAACAGGCTAAGAATAAGAATACTTTTCCAACCTAATCTTGAGCAATTTTCGGTTCAGAGTAGGTGGGTTCAGCGTAACTTTTAAATGCCAGGAGAATATCACGCACGGAAACAATTCCAACAATTTTTCCAGCTTCGCTCACGGCTAAATGACGAATTCCGCATTCACCCATTAAATCGTTAGCCTCCCGAACGGTTTTGGTGGATTCGATGCTCACCACGGGTTTGGTCATGACGGCCTCGACGGTGAGACTGGAGAGATCTTTGCCTTCGGCCGCGGCTTTCCGCACAATATCCGTTTCGGTGATCACGCCCACATATTCCCCATTGGCTTTAACCAGCAGTGATCCAATGCGATCATCCCGCATTTGACGAGCTGCCATGATCAGCGATTTGCCTGCATCAATTGTTTTAATCTCTTTTTTCATGATTTCCGCTAAGTCTGACATTGAAACACCTCCTTATGATGGAATCTGAAAGGCATTGAGAAATATGAGGACCATCCAACCCTCTTTACTCTTGCCGGAATTCTCAGGAAAAGCTGCCATGCAAGACCAGATGTGGTCCTCATTGTATCACTTTGCTCTAGGATGTAGAAGTAGAAGAAAAAGAAATTGACGGTGTTTTTGCCTCAACAGTTGCTTAGAAGTGTAGAACGTGCGCGTTCACCTTTGAGCGTGGTGGTTTAGCACTTGCTGTCATCGGCGAACGCACGACTTCTTACCCCATCTAGGCTCGAGAGAATTGAAACGCAGCTGAGCGCGGCGCATTGTTCTCGAGCATGGTGTTGCGCAAACGTTGAAGTCAGTTTGATGAGTTGTTACCGTGTACGCATTTTCAATACGATGTGATGCCCAAGCAGACGGGCCAGCGTATGACGATGGATGAAATGGGTTTGTACACCGTCGAGAACAGGAAAATCACGAAAGAAGAGTTTTTCTATACGATGGGTGACTGTAGCTAAGGAAGCATGTGTGATATTTCGTGCTCCCCTGGTTTACTTTGCATGGGGGAGTATTTGGGCTATCGAAGGAGGGTAGTAGTATGACTAATCATACTGTGGTCTCGCACGAACAATGGGTTGCCGCACGTAAGGAGCTGCTGGCCAAAGAGAAGCAATTTTCTCGACTGCGTGACGAGCTGAGTCAGCAACGTCGGGATCTTCCTTGGGAAAAAGTTGAAAAGGAATATGTGTTCGAAGGCACAAACGGGAAAGAGAGTTTGGCTGATCTTTTTGATGGCCGAAGCCAACTCATCATCTACCATTTTATGTTTGATCCTGATTGGGATGAGGGCTGTAAGTCGTGCTCATTTCTTGCCGATCATTATGACCGGTCAATTACTCATTTGAACCATCGTGATGTCACCATGGTCACCGTATCGCGTGCTCCACTCGCAAAGCTAGAAGCATTCAAGAAACGTATGGTATGGCATTTTAAATGGCTGTCTTCATTAGAGAGCGACTTTAATTGGGACTATCAGGCCTCCTTCAAGCCAGAGGACATAGAGAAGCAACAAGTCTATTACAACTATGAGACCGGGCGCTTCCCAGTAAATGAAGGCCCAGGAGTCAGCGTGTTTTTCAAGGATCAATCTGGGAGTGTTTTCCACACCTATTCGTCATACGCTCGCGGTCTCGATATGTTCATCGGCGCGTATCATTTACTTGACATCGTTCCAAAGGGCCGAGATGAAGCGGGATTCAGTTACGGTATGGAATGGCTGAGGCATAAGGACCGCTACGACGACATTCACTTCGTGGATCCGTACGCGAATAAACTGTGAACTGGAATTGTCGAAAATGCTGTCTTGATTACATTGATCTTTTTCCTCTCTTGCGCTTCTGCAATGAGCAGAGAGACGGAAATTCCTGTAGAGGTTGAACCTCGTTCAATATTGGTCTGATACATAGGATTTAGAAAATGCTCTTGCTTGTCGACCTACCACGAAGATTGCTTTGGCCAGCAGATCGGCTTGTGTTGGCTCTGCTTGTATTACTGATGCTCAACGCCTGTGTAGGGAAATTTGAGACGAAGCCGAGACTCACTGAAACGTGCCAAACCGATTGGCAATCGGGTATCGATGCCTCGGCGCTTTCCGATTCAACAACGACAAACGGTCTGCATGTGTTGGTTTGGAACATTCATGACCGTCTGCTTGGAGAATCCAATGTGTCCAAAGGAGGGCATACGGAGGAAGAAGTGGCATGTATTGGCGACCTTGCCAAGCACTATGACCTGGTACTGTTTCAAGAAGCCTTCGTCCGGCCCGCGCAAATTGCTCGCTACACGGGTCATGTCTGGGCTGATCATCCGGCTTTCGAAGAAGGGGGTGGTGGGGATTGGTGGCCCTTGCGCGTCTTTTGTGAAATTTGTTTGACGCCAGGTCTGCTCATGTTGGCGAACGAGAACCCGGAACTTGTGTATGCCGAACCCTATGAGGCTTTCGCGGGATGGAATACGAAACTCAACAAAGCCGATAATTTCTTTTCAAAAGGCTTTCAGCTGGTCAAGTTCCCCAACTTTTGGGTGCTCAATAGCCACATGGATTCTGGGAGGGGCCAAGACAGCATCGATGCCCGTGTTCTGCAATTCCGTCAAATCACCGAGGCATTACAGCGGTTGGTTCCTGAAGACGCCTCACTCCTTATCGGCATGGATTCGAATCTTCGACCGGAAAATGAAAAGCAAGATGGTAAAGTTTTGAAAGAATTTCTCGCATCGAATGGGTTAACCCTGGTTCGTCAGCATGGTCCTGATCTGATTGCCGTCAGAAAACTCAAAATCGAAAATCCACAATCACTTCCATTGAAAGATGTGCTTAGCGATCATGACGCGTTGGCAGTGATCGTGTATCCATCTAGTGACTTGTAAGCTGTGGTCGGCAGGCTCTCAATTCCTACGCGACCTCCATAGAGTTCCACAAACTTACAAACATTTCGTTACCTTCTCAGCGTTCTGAGGAATAGTTCAATTTCTCAACGCGGATTTATAATCCCAACGATTCTTAAACCCGTCCATTATTAATTCTTCATTTATCCCCAATTTTTTCAATAAGAGAAGAGAGGTGATGATTGTTAGTTGATTAATTGCACTAGGCAAATCATCTAACGAAATTACATTGCCCCGATTTACATCACCATAATGGGTATAATAATTCCTTGAATGAACGAGTTTCTGAATCATTGCTGTGTCGAGCAAAGAGAATTGTTTTTTTGTCTGTGGCATTAAACCGTCAGCAATTTTTTCTATGCTTTCTCTAAGCGTAGGAACATGAATATAATCAAGTTTTTTCACAATGCGAGCTCGTTGGTCTGTTTCCGGCATAAATTCATTAATGACTTTCTCAAGTTTATCTCGCAGAGCTTTTGCATCGTTTTTTGATAAATGCTTTTCAGGTTTATCATCTCTTCTACCAATAATTTCTAATATGGTTACGTAGTTTAAGAACTGGGAAACAGTATAAACACGTTTTCTGCGAGATCTATAAGCATTGAAAAATAAGGATTTGACTGCCGACATTTGATCACCTTCAGATAACCATTTATCCACTATATTTCCGATAGAGTTTTTAAGGATTTCGTACTTCAAGAGGATGTCTCTGTGGTGATAAATTCTGTCGAATGCACCATACTCTTTCAATGGTGAGTAAATTCTTACTTCATCCCAATTTCTAAGTTGTTCATTAATTTTCCTGAAAAAGACTTCTTGAGGTGCGATATGAACTCCTGTGAAAAGAGACCATAGGTTTGTTACGTTATAAGCAAAGTTCATAACGTTGTCTGGAGAAATATCATGCCCGGCCTGAAAGATAAGATATGCTGTACAATCGGAATTGTATTGTTTGAATTCTTCGCCTCCATTAAATTGAACTGCATGATGACTTTTTAGTTTGACCTTCATCGAAGGTAGCTCAACATTTATAAGGTTGCCTAAATCTTTGATGTCCAGACTTATTAACACTCCCTTTTGATTATTGGCCATAGACTTAGTTTCATGAAAAGGTTGGCCAAACCAAGCTTCAAGATGAGGGAAGTTAATGTAGCAATCAGCATCAACTTTATCATTTGGGGAGTCAATGTGTTTTCCAATAAAACAATAATTAGCCAATATGATGGCGACTGCATGCCATTCTCGTTCGACTGAAGCAATACGTTGAGAACTGTGGCTAAGTCCAAGACTGGAAGCACTCCACAAAGTAAAGAGGGTGCCGTTGTCGCTCTTCCCAAAGATGGGAAGTTTGTTTTTTTCACTATCGTAATCGTCTAGCGGGGCAAGGTCACTCGAGTTTCCGTAAACACGTAATTTTATTTCATCGGGCGAAAGGATAAGTTGACCCGGAAATTTGGCTGAAGTACCACCAATCCACCACAGTCCTTGGAATTTATATGTTTTTGATAAATCGTATCGTGTCATTGAGAATTAAAAGTTAAACTGACTGTTTTTTGAAAATGTTTTCTCGTACTCTCGGATAACGAGTTGGGATAACCTCTCGCCACAAACTATCTCTGTCAATTGTCGTGCGTTTTTGATGTAGCCAAAAATGCTGTCTCTGGAATTCTGCATCGAATCTCCTAACATCTGCCTCTATCATACAACGTTCGTAAACTCGTGCAAGAGATCAGATCTAGTTTTATCATGCTATAGTTTTTAAACTTTCATTAAGACCTAAGAGGTGGTCCCACTTTGTTGGACAGGTTTGCGGCAATGTTAAGCTACAACTCGGTGGTTGATGTTATGCCGCTTGCTTCTTATCTTCAGGGGCGGGCCTTTGAAGATGAGAGAGATTATAGACCTCATCAGGTGTTTGTCCATCGAAAAAGAGGGGTCAAGACGCTTTCTTCATGATATAGCATTTTATGTGTTTGGATTGTACCGTAGAATTCGGGGCTGTCTTTACTTCGCTTCCCTACCTAGGTTGTGAGGCAACTCACGCCCCGATATTTAATAGCTCCAAACCTTATCTATTTTTATATCATGAAGCAAACATCCGAGCCCCCCTTGGCGATGAGAAAACGATCATTGTCCAAGACAGTAAAGTGACATTAGGCCCGTATCGGTGTTGGGTGGATGTGTGGGCGTTTGAACATTTGTTGGAACAAGCGAAGAAAGCTGATCGTACACGTGAGCGACTTCGGAAGAAGTACGTGACTCAAGTCGAACTACTGTGCCGTGCTTGGAGTCGTGATAGTAAAGTGCAGGAAGAATGTTTAGTTGTTTTGTGGGGTAATTTGTCGAGGCATGAATTGCAAGTAGATTGGATGTGTTATCCAGTTGTCTCTTTTAACACGTTCATCTCTAACTCAATCGTGTCTAAAGTAAAATCTTGCTCATGAGGCCACGCTATTCCACCAAAAATTGGCCGAACTGATCAAAATACTGCTTGTTTTTTTAACTCCTGAAATATTCCTTTTTCTAAGTATGGGGAAACGTCAAATTCTCCAGACATTCCGTTGGATAATGTGACAAGCAATATGTAGTTGTCATTTGGTGCTACGGTAACGACTCTGTTCATAGGTGCCTCACCTGAGAGGGTCAATTTTGAATAACTGGTGTCCTTCTACTACTAATTTCCAATCTGCCATTCATTCATCTCGATGGATCTTTCTCCATGCTTCTTCAAGTTTCGTTTTGTTCTTTGGCAACGTTCCACCCCCAATTACTCCCTCTTCAATTGCGACGACGATTGATTCATCCCCATAGTGGGAATGTATGTGTGGACGATGATGCTCTTGTCATCAGGATTTTCATGTGTCAGGCATGTCATCATGGCTAATTCGTTCGACGTATGATTGCGCGGATTCTTAGTGAGCAGATTGAAGCCCAGCTTTGACCAGATAGGTGGAGCGTTTCATTCCTTGCGCCGCCGCCGCTGCATCAATGACCTGTAATTCGCGTTCAGTCATTGTCAGGTTTACGCGCACTGTTCTGTCGGGCTGTTGAAGGCTTACTAAGAACGCCACGCCGTCGGCAAACTCTGGCGATTGCATGATGGCTTCGAGGCTCGAAGGCTTGGGAATATCTTCACCGTCTTCCTGCAATCCTTCTACATGCAGGGCCAGTGCTTCAGTGGCCATATCCTTTGCGTCATCGACGGTGCGTCCTGCTGTGATACAGCCTGGGAAATCAGGAAAGCTTACACCGTAGTGACTCCCGTCGTCTTTGTGGATAATCGCAATATAGTCCATTGTTTTCTGCCTCCTTTCCTGGAGTGGAGTGGCTTATCTCAGAGCAAGGCCGCTCTGTTTTTCAATGCTTTTCAGCGTTCCAATCGGGATATCCCTTTTCGGGTGAGGAACAGTCACTCGGCCCTTTTTACTGGAATGGCTAAATTGGCTGTGACTGCCTTTTTGGGTAACTTGAACCCATCCGTCTTTTTTGAGCGCTTTGATAATTTCCTTACTGTTCATTCTTTATCCAGTAAGATACACACGAATGCGCATTAATGCAAGAAGATGTACGTATATATTGGGGTCACCGGGGTCACCCATTAGCAGGCTCTGTCAAGATATTGATATTGTATTGATATTGGGGTCAGATTTAGTTTTATAAGGTATGGCATCCCAAAAGGGGAATATCTTAGTCCCGATCTTTTCTTGCCCACGTATTTTTTCCAACTCGCAATCATCCAGAAAGAGTTTCCATAATGAGTTGTGACTCTTGGAGTTTGGATGCAAGCTCCTGTGTCATTAAGGCAATCTTTTTATATCAATCGTTGAATTCGATGACCGGTTGATCGGATACGCACAGGTCGTGTGGTGTGAATCCGAACGACTTCAGATTCCGTGCGGAAAGCATCCATTCGATGGTTGTGAACGAACGCATTGAATTATCGATGCTTTCTCGTGATTGCCATTAGAACACTGTTGGGTTCTGAGTGGAGAACGATTTTTGCACTTTCAAAACTTCAAAACCCACGTCGATGAGTGTTCAAAATTTGTCCGGACGAAGCATGGCTAAAACATGCAAGTCAATGAGAGGTGAGACCATGGACTCAATGGCCGAACTTGGGGTTATTGCAGTTGTCGTGATCGTGGCTTGGGCGGTGATCAACCTCATTAGCCTTTTTGGCTCGATGCCTTTCGAGTAGAAAAACGTAGCTTCAGTTTATAAGGCTCGAAAGGCTGAGTAAGTCTTTTCTCTTTCCTTCAAGAGATTAGGCGTGGTCATGTCGAGTCACGATTTGCCCGCTTTCAAAGTAATCAGAATTACTCATCGCAACAGGGTTTCCAGTCCATTCCACAAAATCTTCGAAGCTCTGACATTTTTTTAATGCTCTACTAACTCTTTGTCAGTTGCCCTGATCTACATGATTAATAGACATTATATCGGAATTTGTTTGAAGGAGATGTGGTAACCCCTAGCTTTAGGGTGTTATCTGGCTACTCGGAGTATGAAATCAAAAAGTTTGAACAAAGGGAAGATGTTCTTCGACTTGAGGCCTCTGAAGGACGAGTTACCATACTGACGTATCAACGACAATATTTGCAATCTTGCCGATCGGTTTTAGAGTTCCATCCTTCGCGGAATTCGATGGTTCCCATAGCCAGGAATATTTTTCGCTGTTGGCGTCGTTGCTTTTGGTGACGTTGAATGAACTCCTCCAATGCCTTTGTGACAGTCTCTTTTCTAGTACGAAGGCCACCGGTCTGGAGGGCCTTGTTCAAGAGGGCATCTTCAAGGGCTAAGTATGTTGACATGATCTCCACCATGAGTAAATTTTACACATAAAGAATAGACTGAAAATTTTGGCCGGTCAAACGCTTCGTCGGTCCGCTAATGGTTAGCCATTCGCATTTGTATAGAGAAGCTAGTAGTTTTATGATTATCGCCTCCCGTTCACGCCTTTTTATATACCTACAACCTTGAGGCCATTGGCTCGAGCTGCTGTGCCGAGTGCGAGATCATGTGTGGCCATCACCAATTTCTGATCGATCTGCTCTCGCCATAATAAGGCCGTAGCCAAGTGAATGGCATCGAGGGTGCCAAGGACAGTTGGAAGTGGTTGAGCGGCTCGTGCCAGTACAGAATGTGTGATGTCGACCACTTCCACAGCTTCAATGAGTCGATATGCCGCTTCCCTTTGGGCAGCGATTGCGTTGTCGTCTAAATCTTCAATAAGTCGTAACCGATCCAACGTACGCAAACATTCGACTTCCAGCAATGCTGACCCAACGCCTCGCTCAATGTTTTTCCACTCTTTAAGAGAATTTTTTTGCCCTAAGATGATTCGCAGCAAGACCGAGGAGTCAAGATAGGCGATCACCTCTCAGTCTGCCGTTCTTCTAGAAGGAGGGTGACGATGTCTTTGCGTAGGCGAAGAGGGGGGGGTAACGAAATTTGCTGAAGTTTAGGACTGTGGGGGAGAGGTGAGCGTACATTGAGCACGCCACCTTGTTCATGAAATGGCACGACTCGAGCGATTGGCGTATCCCGATCTAAGATCGTGAGGCTTTTCCCTCGTCGAACATGACGAAGATGTTCGCTGAGATGACTTTTGAGATCCGCAATGCCAACATTTTTCATGACTATATTATAGTCATGAGTGACTATAAATGCAAGACTTGCCTGATCAATACTTTGCTGAATCTTCAATTCGTCTTAATTATTGCAAAAAATCTTAATTGATAAATCTAGCTATTCCCCGTAGCTTACTATGGAGTCACCAAACAAAGGGAAGAGCTTGAGAAACCGTGGTGTCTCAAAAAGAATAGCTCTTCTTCTGAATACCCCGTTGCTTGCGGCGAGGATCTTTTATTAATCAGTGAAAATTTGGAACTGTCGTAGGTTAGCTATAACCCTATGACTCTAAGGGCGTGTTCTTGCTACTTCAGCTGAGATTAATTCAGGGCTGGATGGGGTAAGGGTTATTCGAGAAGGTGTTTGATCATGGCAATGGCTTCAGGGCTGTCCCATTCACGGGGGCCCATAGCTTTTCCAATAAGTTTACCCTCTTGATCAATGAGGACGGTCAGGGGTAGGGCTCGGGCCATATAGGCATGCGAGACTTCGTTGGTTCTGTCGAGGAGGACGGGGAAGTCGACTTTAAGAATTTTCAGAAACGCCGTGATAGCTTCAGGCTGGAGATCTGCGGTGATCGTCAACAAAAGAAAGTCTTTATTACTGAAATGGTGTTTGAGCTTGGCGAGCGCGGGCATTTCCTCTTTACAGGGTCCGCACCAGGTCGCCCAGAAATTGAGTAGCACAACTTGCCCTTTGAGTGTTGATGAATGAAGCAGTTTCCCGTCCAATGCCTTGAGCTCAAATGGCGGCATAGGAGTGCCGGCCAGTTCACGGGAGATGCGTAACTGATCAAAGGGATTGGCGGCCCATGATAGTCCTGTGCTGAAAATCAGCATGGTGAGTAGTAACAAGGCGATCACCCATGTGTATCGTGCGTTCATGCTCATGCTGTCGTTTACGATTGAGGAAGATGAAGATCTTGGATCATGGTGACATTGTTGGGAAAGGCATGTTCGACCCAAGACACCACACCTTGTCCTTGTTGATTGACGGCTATGGCCGGGTGCTGGGATTTGGCTTTGTTCAACCGTTGCGGCTGGCTAAATGTCTGCCCCCGATCCAGTGAGTATGAAAAGAATATTTCGTGTCGAACGGGCGAAAGTTCTTCCCACACCATCAAGACGCGTCCTAACCGGTCTACCGCCATTTGCGGTTTGTCCGGGAACGTGCTTTGAGAAACATTGAGCTTTTTACGTGGAGAAAAGGTTTGCCCCTCGTCGTCGGATGTGGCTAAGTACACGCCGGGAACATCGTCAGGTCCTTCGGTATACCAGGCGACATAGAGTCGGCCTTGTCCATCAACCGCAATAGAGGCTGGTCGGTGCGGGCAGGCAGGAAAGTTCCATTGATCATTCCCGACCACGACAGGTGAGGAGTAGGTTTGTCCTCCATCCTTGGATCGAGCGACAACGGTTTCTCGAAATTTGCCATCTAGAATCTGTCGCCAGGTTACGTAAATCGTTCCATCCGGTGCCGTGGCGAGTGCGGTTCGACAGCAGACGCACGTTTCACCTTCTAACTGCAGGTTTTTGGCGACGCTCTTGCCCTGATCTTGTGAACGCGTGACATAGGTTTTCGGTTGTTTTTTCCCTGTTCGCTCATCAATCCAAGCCAGATGCACGGTGCCTTTTGCGTCGACGCACAGGTTATCAAAGGTATGTCCTGTTGGCGTCTCATCATCATTGACGGTGATCGGCGTGGCGAAGGACCTCCCTTGATCTTTTGACGTACTGAGACGCAATGTACTCGCAAATGGGTTTTTTGATTTTTGAGTTTGAGGAGAAGACCATGACAGATACACTTCGTCGTTCGTTCCCAAGGCCAATCCTGGTGACTGATGAATGGAGGCGACGGATGGTCCCTTGCCGTTGACCTGTACGGCTTCCGGAACGGTTGTCGCTGTGGGATCGATCTTGACGTAAAAAAGTTTATTCTGCTCCTCGCCGGCTTCATGCCAGGCCACGTGCCGACTTCCCTGGTTATCAATCTGCAGGGTTGGTCCAGAAACTTGTGCATGTCCATGGTTGATGGATATCTGTTGCCCAAGAGAAACCTCATGCGTGGTTTCCGCACTGGCCACAAACGGAACGCTGGCCCAGAGACAAAACGTCATGCCGGCCACGATGGAGTATTTAGATAAGGAGGAGAAGTGTTTCATCTTTATAAACTTTCTGTATGAGGTTTCTTGTTAAGAGGTGCAAAAAACAAATCTCTGCGTCTGACCTGTTTGCACGTAATTTAGAATATTGGATCATTGTACCGTTTCATCAAATTAAATGAGAAGGATGGTCATGTTCTACTTATTTATGCTCATTAATGCCTATGGATACTACAGTTTTGTGTGGACTGATGATGGATGTGAAGAGGTGGTGAGTGATTTAGGTCGGAGAGCACGTCATTGTGAGTCTGAGATCTGGAGCAGTGCGTTGGGTTTCTGCGATTGAAGTTTCTTTGCGGTTGAACGTTTTTTTCGATAAAAAATTAGACCGGTAACAAGCATAACTGTTGGAGCCAATCCAATGAAGAAATATAAAATTCGGCCAGGCATTCCAAGGAATTCTTGAATTTCTCGATGAAGTGGCCAAAAGATATCAAGAACGTTTTCCCCTACATTATTATCTTGCTTGTCTAACGTGGCCAGAAGTTTTCCTGAATACTGATCCACCCAAATGACTGAAAGTGGGTGACGCTGAGACATATTCCCAGGTTGCCACACATTGACTTCATACGTTCCCTGTTGCCCATTGGGTGTGACAATTTTACGAACTTCCCCTTGGGGGAAATACTTCAACGCAATGTCAACGGCTTGGTCTAAGGTGATAAATTTTTGGTGTGGAAGAATGTGCGATTGAAGATCTTTCGGCAATTCTCGGATTGGGAAAACCTGATTGACGATGGGTTTGACTAGCGTGGGATGGACGAAATAGAACCCCGATATGGCCAAAATGATCAAAGGAATTGAAGCGCACAGTCCAATCAGACGATGGAGGTCAAACAAGACATGTGACTTGGAACCATGAACCTTGAACCATCGGGAGGGGCGAGTTCGCCATTTCCTTGAACTCCAGAGGTAAAGTCCCGTTCCAAGTGACAAGAGAAGAACAAGGGCCATATAGCCAACCAAGTCCCATCCAAATTTGTCCATTTGCAAGACTGCGTGCACATCATAAATCCACGTCATGAGCGTGTCGCCCCAAAACCGTGTGCCGAGGATTTCCCCGGAATATGGATTGATCGACAACATAAGCGGCGCCCAAAAGGCTCCTTCTTTTTCAACCGGTTTGGGATAATCTGCCCGAAGGGGAGCCTGAGGGTCTGTCGGCAGCAATAGTTTCCAACTGCCTGTGCGTGAGGGATGGGCCTCGCGAATAATGCCCATCAGATCTTCTAATGATTGACGTGTTTGGGCTGGTGTCACCGTGTGGAGATGCGGATTCAATAAGCGATCGAGTTCGGCATAAAATATAATGAGGCTGCCGGAGAGTCCTTGTACGGCAAAAATGATCCCGACGCCTAGCGCTAACGATAAATGAATATTGAGGAAAATTTTTCGCACGGTTCCGTTCCACCCTATCGATTTCTCGTGATTGTTTAAGAGAGTGATCAGTATCGAATCTCAACGCCTCCGAACACTGAAAGCGTTTGTCCCGGTAAAAATAAACGGCTATCCATGCCTCCGGCATTGTTCGTAATGCTAATAGATTCCGCATAAGCCTTATTCGTGAGGTTATTGGCTTCGAAAAATATTCGATAACGCTTGCTTCGTGGAATGTATCCAGCCCGCAACCCCACCAGTGTATAGGACGGTGCCTCAAGAGAGTTCCCAAAATCCGCAATATTGGGGGACGCGATTTTGACATTGGGTCCGCCATAGAACCCGGAGCCGTGCTGATAGAGGATTTCGACAAGGCCAAGGTGTTCGGGGACGCCCGGCAATCGGTTGTCGCCAAACACGCGATCGCCATCAAAGGTAAAGTTACTCCACGTGTAGATGCCTCGCATTCGGATGGAGTCACCGGCATGGAAAATTTCCACAGGAATCGTAGAGGCCAACCCCAGCTCAATGCCGGTGTGGATGGAATCATCGGCGTTTCCTGTCACAAAGTTCGTGGATTGCGGAGGATCTTCAATGACGAGGAATTCATTTTTTACCCACGCGTAATAATAGCTGAGTTCCCAGGAGAACAATGGTGAGCCGCCTCTGGTTCCAATCTCCACTGTGGTGCCTTCTTGATCCTTAATCTTGTTGGTGCCCGTCAAATCCGTAATATTGTTTAATGTTTTGGTTTCAAAACTTCGGCTGACGTTTCCATACATTTGCACAAGGTCGGTGGCTTGCCACGTAAATCCAATTTTCGGACTGAAACCGGTAGAGTTGGCCGTTCGAGTTTTAATGTCAGGAAAAAATTGAGCGAATTCCTGCCATTTGTAGGTCGCTTGGAGACCAAGGAGGACGTCGAAGCTGTCCGTGAGTGACAGGCGATCCTGGAGGTAGGTTTCAAGAAGAAAGAAGTGATTATCTTCGCCAAACGTGAGCGTGCCCTTTTCCCCACCAATAGAAGAAAAGTTTTTATCGGTGATCCACATGTTATTGAGTATTCATTCCCATTTGGAGGTGATGAGCAAGACCAAACCACTGCTGAGTCTGTTCATTGCGCGCCGCGAAGCCGACTTCTTCCCATGTGTCCTCAAAAAAGCCGAATGAATTGTTGAAGGGAAATTCATAATCGTTTCGCATGTAAAACGTGCTAAAGGAAAATTGACCTAATTGGTCCGTTCGCACATTGTGTTTCAAGGAGACTCGGTAATTGGGAATAAGGAACTTATCATCGTCTGGGTTTCGGTTATTTTTCCGGGGATTGTCTTTTAGCTCTGCGAGAGTAAGAGTGGTTCCATTTTCCCATCGATGTCTTTGGAGATCCACGATGAGACGAGTTTCATGACGATCGTTCCATCGGTAGCCGAGACTGATGAATCCATACTTGTTGTCATGATCGTTGGCCGTAGAACGATTCCCCTCCGAGGACACATACGAAATGGCGGCATAGGCATCGAATTGATCATTGGCATAACCATAGCTGAGATGAGGACTGAAATATTCATTACTTCCGAACGTCGTCCTGGCAAGAAAGCCTGGAGCCGTGCGTCCTGTGTGCGTGATGGTATTGATCGCTCCACCTAAACTAGATCCTCCCAGCGCCAGGGCATTGGCCCCTCGGAGGACTTCGACATGGTCCCAGACAAAATAGTTCATCGTTTGTGTGTCGGTTCCCCCGTTGGCCCGTGTGAGAGGAATGCCGTTTCGAAACACGGAAATACCTCGTATTGGGCTAGCAAGTGATCGGACCCCCGACCCACGAATCTGAATTTTTGTCCCTTCGCTTATGGTATTTTGCCCGGCGATATAGACTCCAGGAATAAATAGCAACGCATCATCAAGGTCTTGGAGTGCGGTTTCATGGTTCAGTTCAATGTTGAGAACCGAAGAGCCTCCGGGAACGTGCGTCATGGCCTCCTGGCTTTTTTGAAGAGAACGTGCTCCCAAATCAGGGTACACCAGTCTGGCCCCAAATACGTGAATGGGGTCGAGTTGTTGCACTGGCGCATCATCATCATTCAGGTCGTCTTGGGATGTGTTGGATTCCGGAGCGATGGAATTATCGCGCGATTGAGGATGAGAAAGTTCTCGTTCTTCCCCGGTCACGGTTGGTATCGCAATACTCATCACGCAGATTGCAGCAATGACGACAGAGAAAACAAAATTCATCTTACCAAAATGTTGAAACCTAGCTGTACGCACGTGAAGCCTCCATAAACAACGGATGAATTCGTAGACTAATACGCTGAATAAGACAATCGATCTTGTCTGTGCCAGGTGTCATGTGTGAGAAACAGGAAGTAAAAAGCAAAAGAAAATCCTCTACGCTTAAAATATTGTCCGGTTGGGAAATCGTGTTGTTTCTCTAGTGCACGGTCGGAATTTTGCGTCTCCTTGCGAGAACGCACTGTTTGTGCAAGGACAGCGAAGATTCTGAATCAGGCGCAACCCGTGGCGCCAAGATCAGTTGGAACCTTATCAAGAGAGAGAAAAGTCGTTCTACTGATGGATACTGCTTTGTGCTAATGCCTTCCACAAAATTTTGAGACAGAGGTATCAAGAAGAGTGATATTCAATAAAACGGGAAAGGGAGAGACCTGTACGAGTAGGGAAACTATTTCCTGGGTGATGTGCGGCAAGTAGGAAGCCATTGACGTGTCCGCGAAACGTCTGTCAAACGCTTTGCTTCTGTGGTGGCAATGGGTTCAATTGACTGGTCAGGATGGTTTTTGACTTTGAAAGATGACGGCTTCAGCGCGTGTGACAAAGAACTCGATCCTTTCTGTTTCCCGTTCAACGCGAGAGAGGTAATAGTTGTACGGAATGAATATCGTGACGGCGAGACATGTGCCAGTCGCTGTGAAAATTAGTACTTCCCCCGGCCCTTGATTCTTCTTGACCTTCGTGAGATCTTTTCAGTCGGTTGGTGATTTCTGAAGCGAATATATGTAAGGCGCGATCACGCTGCTATTCCGTGATAGTTAAGGCGTTCGTAAACTTACTTTGTTCCAGCAATTGAAGCAGAGCCAATACATTCTGCTGGTAGGATGCAGACCGGCAAAAGGTGAGCAGCGTTTGATGCCCACCTTTTGCCTTCTCTTGCTAGAACAGTCCCAATGTGACTCCTCCGTAAAACGCACGACCATACCCTGCGAAGAACAATTGCTTATTGGCGTCTGCCGTGGCGTCTGAAACGACCTGTCCAGATGCTGCGTACGTTGTGTTTACGAGATTGTCGATCTCGAAATACAACTTCGCAAAACGAACCCAATCGTTTTCAAACTGAAAGGTCTTGTGAAGATTAAGATTGACGACCCAAAACGAAGGAACCCCGACTGTATTGCCATTGTTTAAGAAATAACTATTGGAAAAATTGGTTTCCACCCAACCTCCCCATCCGGTTTCAAAATGGTCATAGGCTGCCTTCATGTTGAGAATATCCCGGGGAACGTTGGGAACTTCCTTGCCGTCTTGTGGGACGTCGGTGGCAATGCCGCCCACCAAGTATCGGTCGATAAAGTTAATGTAGCGGGCATCAATGTGCGTGTAGGCACCGGAAAAGTGCCATCCTAGTATTGGTCGCCAATCCGCCGCGATTTCAATACCCCGGTATTCGGACGAGTCAGCATTCGTCGAGGCTGTCGTGCTTGGATCAAACACATTTTGTGTGATGATTTCATCCCGAAAAAAGGTCCAGAATCCCACCAATTGGACCGTCAACGTTTTATGAAGTTGTGACTCTGTGCCGATTTCCACATTGACATTTTTCTGTGCCTTTAAATCAAAGTTACTGCCGGGCAATCCGGTAAGTGGATTGCGTGTGAGATTGCCAAAAGTTGGGATGGCATACCCGGTTGAGGCACGAACCCAGTGACGATACTTTTCTTCTGGTCTCCAGGTCAGTGACATTTCCGGAGCCCAATTATAAAATGTGCGCGTGGCATCAGCGCGAGTGGCGACGGCACCAGCATTGTCGTAATTAATGGTTTGAATACTCAAAATGGACTGCTCGAATCCGAGGCCGGCCGCAAGTGTCCAATTTGGAAGGAATGTGAGTTCCTCGCGAATTCGCCCACCGATGTTACGAATCGTGCCGCGATTGTTAGCAGCCAGGGTGCCTCGGGTTCCCTGTCCATCTGAGAGATTTTGAAACGCATTGCCTTCCTGCTCCATATTGTTTACGAAAAATCCAACATAGCTGTGTAGCGGCATGCCAAATATCCGGCCATGATGCCGGAGGTCGGTATAGTGTTTGATGTTAGTGTTGACATTATCGAAGATCTGGAAAAAATACTGGTTGATATCTTTCACGTCATAGTCGGCTTCCATCGTGAGGATGGTGTTGGGTGTCAGTTCCCGCTCATAAATGGCTCCCACGATAGTCCGGCGGTCAATACGTTGTTGATTTCTGTCTACTGCCAATGAGCCCGCTTGTCGGGGATTGTCCTGAAACTGTGCCTTGGTGAGGCGAGTTGGAACTCTGGTGCTCAGCCAGTTGGTAATCGCTTTGACATAGAGGCTTTGTTTCTCATCGATAGTGAAACGAGCATTAACATTCAAGGTCTGCGTATTGTAGTCGCTGTGCTTGATGTATCCTTGTTCTTCCGCAGCATTACTGGCAAACACCGAGATATCCACATTCGTGTACTGCTGGCCGATGGCAACGGCTTCTTTGTGGTAGCCGAATGATCCCCCTGAAAAAAATGTTTCCACTCCATTAATGTCACTGCCACGGCGTGTTCTAAAGTGCACCATCCCGCCGAGTGCATAGTTGTCATAGAGAGACGATGCGGCGCCCCGTATGACTTCGGTGCTTCGCATAAACCAAGGGTCGTGCATATCAAGTCGGGACAACCCGTCCGATTGAGTCTGAATAAACCCGTCTTCATACACTTTGATATCCCTGACTGCGAAGGACGTTTTGACACCTGACCCGCGAATGGAAATGCTGAAATCCCGTGGACCGTTCGCTTGACGGAGAATGACGCCCGGAAGAGACTCAAGCGATTCTTTCATAGTCCTGGTCGGTTGGGATTCGGTTTCAGACTGCAATGTGGAAGAGACAGCTAGACCTTCGGGCCTTTTCTGAATGCGGGTACTCACGATACTCATTTCCTCCAGCATCTCCACTTCCTCTTCTTGGAGAATTGCTTGCGTGTTCTGTTGTTCATCTGTTTGTTGGGAGGTGGGTGTTTCACGCAACTCCCTGAGTTGATTCCGTATGTCTTCTAATCGATTACTGAGTTGATTGAGTTCTCCTTCCAACTTCTGTTGTTGCTGCATGAGGGTTTCTTCACTCAGTACAGACGTGTCATCTGATGCAGCAAACGTTGGAGCTGCGGCACTGAGAAGGCTGTAAACAGTGAAGAGAAGAACGAAGTGACAGACTGAGCATTTCCATACACAGACAGAACGTAGCTGTTTCACGCGATAATCTCCTTGTGGAAAATAATGAATAACGCAGTCATGAACCATTCGGCTTTGCGTGTTGCCAAGACCGCAGAATGAGCTGACCTGATTTTGGGTGGTAGGTATGGTCCGCTGTTCATCTGAAAGAAGTCATGGCGCGGTCATAACTCACACTCATGTCTTGAGGTGCACATATGACAACAACGATTCGAAGATATGTGGTGGTGGTCTAGACGGATGTTGGTGTGCCGTAAATCAGTATGAGTGAAGCGTGATGAAGGTAAAAGACCGAGTGAAGGCCAAGGAGGTTGCAAGTCCAAACACCTTCACTCGGGGCATGTCCAAGGTTTGGAGGCCGGTCCTTCCTTGGAGCAATGTCGCGACTTCAAGATTGAGGATGTCAGTTGATGATGCACGGCTCAACAGTAGGTGATTAGAAGATTTTGGTCTACTGGTTAGTGCTGATCCATGCTACAAAATGCACAGATTTTTTGTGGCGGGGTGCGAGAAGAATTCATGAAGGGGTTACGTCTGTCATCAATGTCCGTGACGACTCCTTCTGTATTGAAGGTGCATTGACTCTCAGTGTTCGTAAAATGATTTCGGATACTGGATTCCTAGGTCATCCCAATCGGCGGTATGCCGGTATGCAGATCACAGAAATCTTTTGCATACGTGTAGGTTCAGGTTTCATCTTCGGCGTCTGATGAATCAGATGAGACGAGGGGCCTGGGTATTCTGAGAAATTTTCCACATCCTCATTCGTTGAAATGCCTCTTCGTACCTGCTTGAGCTGGTTTGATGTCTGTCCATGCTCTCGATGATCTATTTGCGTTAGGTCAACGTAATTAATTAAATCTCCATTCGACTCCGCCAAATCCGCTAATGCCTTGCCCTGGGTTAAAGAATCGGCCTAAGGAGTCATTCACGACGACGGCTCCGGCATAGGTCTGATTGGTGAGATTTCTGCCTTCAGCGAAGAACGAAAGGCTGTCGTTGTAGCTATATCCTGCACGGAGGTTGGTGATGAAATAGGCCGAGTTTTTGGTGGTATTGAGCGAGTCGACATAATATCCAACCATGGACCATTCAAAGTTCGGGGCGATCCAAAAGCCTGCCGGATGATCATACCGTACCTCGCCAGTGAGGTAATGTTCCGGCGCACCAGGAACGCGATTACTCTTTTCGGCGACAACGGCTCCTCCTCCGACGACGTCGTCGGTGAATTTGAATAATGACCAGGTATAGGCCGATCTCAGAGTGATCGTATCACTTTGATTTTTCGGTCCAGGTGCCAGAAGGCCATTGGCGACCACAATGCTTCCCCCCGCTTCGACTCCTGTGTGCCGGGTGCCTTTGGCATTTTGAAAAGTTCCCTGATTGTTAATATTGGAGGCGATGATTTCTTTTTGCATTTCTAAATCAAATACGGTCACTTCCCAGGAGATGCGATTGTCGTCGGTGATCCCGCGCGTGCCAAGTTCAAATTGCCATGCACGTTGGGCATCAAGCGTGAGGAAGGCGCTGGTAGGCGTGGAGCCATCAGGGTTGACAGAGGAGGTTAACTCTAAATTGATTGGTGGCTCATAGCCGCGGCTGACATTTCCGTAGATTTGTGACGTCGGCGTGGTTTGGTAGGAAAAACCGACTTTCGGAGTAATGGCATTGAATTGTCTGAGGTCGGTCCGACTGCTGGTCATGTTTCCCGAAAATGGACTGAAAAGCTGATTTCGGCCTTCCCGAATACTGTAGTCCCACCGACCTCCGGCAATAAAAATAAAATCCTCGGTGACATTGAATTGGTTTTCCAGATATGTTCCGAAATTGGTCGTTTGTAAACTGAGGTTTTGGGTTTGTGTTCCACGATTCCCGAAATTGTTCACAAACCGTCGTTGATTGGTATCTCCGTATCGTGGTTGATGACCGATGATGAATACATTGTCATGACCCAAAAGGGGATTGGTGTTGCTATACCGTATTTCTCCTCCCACATTATAGTTGTCCTGGACAATCGTTTGAAAAATGGGATGATCGACATACTGATAGGAGTAATAGGGAATAATTTCTAAGAATTGATTGGCGGTAAATTCGTTACGATAGGCGACCCCTGTTCGGATTAAGTTGTAGTATCGGCCATATTTACAGGCTTGGTTTGGGCCGCAGGCAAAGGGACTGATTCCTCCTAAGGTATTAGCTTGTTGATCGTTATCTTCAAGCTGCGCCTGTGTCAACGAACCGGGAATGCGTTCTGCGACGACGCCTCCTAAAATATAGGCGCGGACTTCTTGATGGGTACCGATTTTTAACCCAATGTTGGCGTTGAGTCGTTGACGATCCTGTTGGCTGTTATCCTGATAGCCGTCCTGATGACTGCCGGATGCGCTGATGTAATAATCGGCGACAACATCCATGTGTCCAATCTTGAATGGCTTAGTTACGTATCCACTCGAAACCTGTCCCATGACGAGTCCAAAACTTCCGCCTTGGAGCCTGACTTGTAGCAATGAGGCATTGTATCCCGTTCGGGGGACAAAATTGATGGCTCCGCCAATTGTATTGGCTCCGTAGCGTAACGCATTGGCTCCCTTGTACACCTCGATCCGTTCATAGGCGAGGAGGTCGATAGATTCAAAGTCTGAGAATCCGTCAGCGTCTCCAAAGTAGATACCGTTAATGAGAATATTAATGCCGCGATGGTGAAAGTTGTTGCGAAGTGACGTGCCGCGAATTTGAAATTGTCCTTCGTCCGCTCCGAAACGGGTTTGAAACCGGACGCCCGGAACAAACTGCAAGACATCGTTCAGGTTAACGCCTCGAGATTGGCGTATTTCTTTTTCTTCAATTAACGCGACACTTCCAGGCCGTCGTGCTAATTCTTCTTTGACGACATCAATATTTTCAATGCGTTTTCCTTCGACGAGAACGGGCGCTAGCATTTCGACTTCAGTGGGTGCCGGTTCCTTCGACGGTTCTGCAAACGTCATGGAAGTCCCAAGCGTCATGGACATGAGGCCAATGCTGAACAGACTGTATGGAATGCATAGGTTTCGACGCACTCTTGTGATCACATTCATGATCCTTTCATATGAGACATGCGATTCGCGTGTTCACGCGAATACGAGTTGGAAATAAAAATGTATTAATGCGCATGGGGGTCTGTGATGAATAATGGCTTGCCATGTTTGACACGAAGCGTTATATGGCGGATCTGCTCAAAGTCTTGAATCGGATCGCCTTGCAGGACGATAAAGTTTGCCTCATACCCTTCTGTGAGTTTGCCAATCTTTCGATGTGGAAAGATGGTTGCTGCCGTGTTTTCGCACCACAGTTTGAGCAACGTGAGGTTGTCGAATATTTCAAGATTATGTAGATGAAGGGCTTCGGCACGCGATGTCTCTGCGTGATCACTGCCAATGGCAACTTTTACACCTCGTTGGTGGAGCAATTGGAGATTATCGCGTTGAATTTTTTCGGCCGCTTGTTGAATGTGTTGTGCGTGCGTGTTGTGGTGATCGGTCTGGCTTTCCGAGCTGTGAGCATGAGGGTCCGCATCAGATTGATGCTGTTCGGAGGGGGAAATGAGGCTAGCCACTGTCGTGCTCACCACGGTGACGTTGTGTTGGAGCGCAAGATCGGCATCATGTTTTTGCAATATGGTTTCAGAGGCTTGCTCGACGGTTGGAATGTACCAGCCAGGGGTATGGGCAATTTCATTCACGCCGCTTTGTACAGCTTGCCGAAAGTCTGCTGCCGTTTCGACGTGAGCCGATACTCGTAATCCATTTTTATGAGCGCGCCTGACGATTGGGGCGATCAGGTTGGCGTAGAGCCCCCGGTGAAACCGTGCTTGGGGTGCATGGGCATGGGGGGCGACAGGTGAAATCTGACCAATGTATATCTTCAGGAAATCCGGCTTGCCCGCGACGATCTTGGGCCATGTCCGGTCTAAATCCTGCCTTGAATCGATGACGAAATATCCACGATTGTTAAACCACCCCGGTGTCTTTTTTCCAATAATGGGTTCATAGCGGTGAAGACGGAGGACTTCCTCGTAGAGGCGTATTGGATGCCCATCGCTAGAAGTAATTCCAGCGTGGGCAAAGGCGACGTCAATGCTTTGGGGGTTATTGATTTTGTTCTGGATTTGTTCAGCAAACTCCCGGATGTTATTCAGGTTTTTGACATAGAACACTCCATGCCGCAAATAGGTCTGAATTGTCTGATCGATATTCCATGGCCCTTCGACATTATGGGTATGGGCTTCTCCAAATGGTGGAAGAACAAATTGTCCTTTCAGATTGATTGTTTCATCGACAACCGGCGGACGAGTCTTTGTCAAAAAGCCATTCTTGACATAGAAGATCGTATCTTGAAATGTGCGCCCATCAAACCATTTTCCATTGGTAAACGCATAGACTTTAGGAAGGGTCTCTGTGCTCGACGAATTCGAAGCGTATCCTTGGGGTGTCGCGTGGATACTGAGGGCTATCATCACAGATAGGACGAAGACAGGCATGTACTTCATGGCATTCGATCACTCATCAGCGCACGGCGTACGAACTTCAGTTTTTTGCATCTCATATATTGTGAGGAAGTCCTGCGTCATAAGACTTGGCTGGATAGATTGTGACAGTTAAATATTGTGTGTTGGGAGATGTACAACGTGGCGCACGTTGGGTGAAGTCTAGAGAGACTCTCTAATCTTTTTCTCTATGGGCTCCTATTTATGTACAAGATATGCTTGTTAGTACCATAGGGTTCTACGGATAAACTACCTATCAACGCACCAAAAACTGCTGGATGCTACAGTATTAGAATTATGTCCCATGACCTAAAGGTGTCAGGTTACTTGTGCTGAGAAGCAGTGAGTGATTTTTATTGCGAATCGCGTAGGAGGAAAGTGGGCTTCACATTTTTTAGACTAGTGGATTGCAGGGAGAAATGATGGGGAATTGTCTTACGTCAGAATCAGCAGTCCTTCACTCTTGATGCCGCGATGTTGGCAAAGGTGTGCGGTACGTGCATCATGACTTATCGAGCTTTGGACTTTCGCTCAACGTAACACGGGCCAATATCCGTGATGGGGTTTGAGTCGGGCTTGGTTCTTTGTTGCTAGAGTTCAGGGTGAAGACCACGAAACGTGCGGTTTCAGTTCGTCCTCACCCTGCTAACTGTACATCTCAGCATAATAGACTACTTCGGCATCTAAGAATTCGTTAGGACCTCTCTTATGTCGATAGGCTGTCTGATTTTCGGTTCAATAGGCATGACCGCGTTTTTCAAAGTACTCATCGTAACGATGGACATAGTCTTTGGACTGCCCTAACGGCAAATGGCAGTCTCGGCAAGCCTTATAATCTACGTCTAATCGTTCTCCATTTGCTTTGAAGGCCGAGTAAATCCAATCTCCATTTTTCAATCCCATGGGTGCCTGCTTGCCCCAGCCTTTACCCTTTTGCATCACAAAGACCTTAGCTAGATGATCCTTGACTAGATTGTCTTGCGCATCTTTTGCGAATTCCCCATTCATGTCTTTTTCCGCATTGTAGATTGCCATGACTAAGATCGAGCCATCAGCAAACGGCATACCTTGGCTAGCGTTTGCGCCAGTTTGATTAATGTAGAGGTCTCGAACGGCATCAGGTTTTTGAATGCCTTTCAAAAATGTCGGAAACGTGTTGTAGTCTTTGGGGAACATCAGTTCTCCGTCTTTTGGCATGTCATCGGATTGTGCCGATGGAGTCATCGACATCGATGAACACCCAATGAACGGGATGAGCATACTCAATAGACTCGTAGCCATGAGTTTTTTCATGACCTGCAATCTCCTCATCTTTTCTAAATATAAGAAAATGTTCGTAAAAGCCAATCGGGTAGAACCGGGAGTCCTATGCGTGATGTCATGTATAATACTTCTGTTTATCATGAATGCCTCCTTTTATAAACGTTAACATTACAGTGGAGTGTGACTGATGTATTAACTCTTACGAGAGTATGAAGATTTTGGATTTGTGTTTCTGTCTGATGCGGCATGTAGTCGTGTCTCTCAGAATGAAAAAACGTGGCATGATGATGGGAAGGGGATGCGATCTGTACTTGACCAACAAGTTTTTGGGGAGTGCAAGGGACGACTTGAGCTTATCTTTTTAGAGGTTGTTTTAGGACATCTCCTTCATGCAATTCGCAAGTTGTTTCACTCCAGATTTGCTCAATTTCAGTTTCGCTCAGACTCGAGACACGGCGCCATCTTCCTTGAGGGTCTCGGATTTTAATTTGTTGAGTCAGCTGTTGTTGAACGGTTGCCATTTGATTGTCCATCTGGTGCCTTGATTCTAGGAGTGCGAGCCAGACTACGATCCGTGGTGTAAGAGTCCAGGGTGAAGGCCAAGGAGGTTGCAATTCCTAAAAAGCCTTCACCCTGGGGTTTCCCAAGGCCAGGAGGAAGAGCCCACCTTGGGTGTCACACACAACGGAACACATGCCTTGCCCCGTCAGGTCATCATCTCAGCACCCACGCGATATTCCCGTCACGTGGGCTCCCACCTTGGGTGTCACACACAACGGAACACATGCCTTGCCCCGTCAGGTCATCATCTCAGCACCCACGCGATATTCCCGTCACGTGGGCTCCCACCTTGGCATTCAACAAACGGACAGGCGAACTGTCCGGAAACCACATCTACATAAATATCTACTTCAAAGGGCACGTGTCATCCATTACGGTTAGGATGACGGTACATAAAAGTTCAAAGGGTTCATGGCGTGATAGCTCACGTTTGCCTGTTTTCCTGCATGGGGATTCACAAACCCATCGGTATAGCCAGTTTCGTGTCGAATGGTAAAGTCCTTCGGTATCGGTTGCCTATTATGTCGATGGACAAGGCTTCGGTACCGGTGTTTGCCTGCTTCGATCCGGAGAATTTCATCATCGGTTTCATACGCCACTTTGGGAGGATAGGCGCGACACGCATCGATGGCGGCATTGAGAATTCGATGGATATACAAAAACGTGTTCAGCGCTTGATGCGAAACTGGGCGGAGGTTTTCAGGCTGTTCATTGATAAACGTCGGTCGAGACAGTCCTCCAGGGTGGGTGTCTGTGAAGATAACACCATGTTGTGTATCGAACGCTATGGCACCTTTCGTCACTCGTCCGTTGGTGAGATCTGTTAGCTCGATGTAGTGATTGTAGTCTTTCTGCCTTGCCTCATCGGTATTGTTCGGAATGTATTGTCCCGGGATTCGTCTTACAATCAGATCCCGATGATGAGCGACTTGGATACGAATGAACGCACTATGCCCGTTGCCCTTGCACATTGTGGGACTAAAGGGCTTGGCTGCAAGGTGGAGTGAAAATAGTTGATTGGCGTACCCCGTGGACGGGAGGCCGGCCATGGCTATGAATGGTAGCAACAGTATGGCGAACAATCTTCTCTGGCTAGAATGGTAACGAGAGAAATTCATCGTGGTGTACATGCTCCACAAGGCACGAGACATCTTTACCTCATAAAGATCGCGGTACGATTGAGGTGGTACGGTATAGACCTGCATCTATACGAAAGGCAGGTACGAATGATCCGTGCTGTCTATAGCCGTTTCAGTTATGCCGAATTAGTTAAATGTCGACCTACTACATTCTGATTGCCCCTTCGTTCTTAAACCGTCAATCGTCTGCAGGGCATCCAGGCGGGCATAACTTTCCTCATGTTCACGTTGTACCGCGTTGAGTTCGCGCTATTTTCCTACTTGGAACTTATTTGGATTCGCTATAATCTGCATATGAACGAGTTATGAACTGTGAGTGACGGGCGGGCCGCGAGATCCTGGAGGAAGGTTGAAGCAGAGAACCTGTTGCTCTCCCTCATGAGAGAGAAGGGGTGTGATGTCTGTATATGCTTGATCAAGCTGTACCTTTGGCGTTTGAATGGCCTGGCTTGCCTTGCATAGCCAGTCGCACCACGATTGTACATGGCTGTTCTGACTGTGATGATCGGTTGCGTGATTGGCCATGGCGCCGGCATACGAGGTGCTGACAGCCAGGAAGCAACAACTCAGGACGAGAGCGACGACTTGTTGTTCAACCCGATATTTCATGTGAATGGTCATCATAGAATGTCAACGGCAGACGAGAAAAACCTAATCATGGTATTCCGACTGTTGAGTTGAACTGTATCGCGAAGACGCATGTTCGTCTACAGATGGTTACTAAGCCCTGCAACAATTTTGAAAAAAATTATCGTGACCCAGTGAGCACAGGCTCCCAATGTTCCTTGCGATTGTCTTGAACGAGGGAACTCACGGATTCATGGAAAATTCTCAGACTGCCTTTTCCGATTTTTGTCGCCTCGAGCCGGCCTTCTTCGACCCAACGGTAAATGGTCCAGCGGCTGACATTGAGTACTTGAGCGGCTTCGCCTACGCGTAAAAGTTGCTTGGTCATGGTGCGTATCCTCCTCTTTTTTCCCCTGTGTGCAAATGTGTCGGTATGGCATTGCTGCCAAAGCCTTGTGAAAACATGCGTTCCGTCTGCTGGACAGCCGGACGTTCTTTTTCACGGCGCGGTGTTCATGATCAGGCATGTCAACGAAGACAAGTCCGATTGAACGACAAGCGAATGCAATAAAGAATTACACTGTCAGGAATGATTGAGGAGGGCCACGGGATCGAATGGAGAGCGCATCGTTTTGAGGCGCTAGGGTAGAGGGGTGTTGAAGAATCGCTACAACGAGAAGGTCAGGTTTCGTATCGGGAGTTGAATCTAGCTGACCCGTTGAGGAATAGGAGCCGACTTGGCAAGCCCATATGCACAGTGTCGAATGATTGGTGGTCTGTTGAGTATGGTGCGTGGTTTCATTGGGAGGAGCCGCATGAGCAAACAAACAAAATGAAGCGGCCCCCAACAAGAACAGGTAGAGCGATGAAAGAAGAATCCCTCCTGACCGAATAGTTCGCCTATGTGTGGAATTCGTCATCATTTTATTGGGTCATTGGGCCATGGTCGATTGTGTAACATCCTGCCCATTGAGCTACCGGCGTATTCCAGGTTTTGTGGTGATGGCCATGTCATGAATGCCGTGTTGTCTGACCTGATCCATTACGGCGATCACCAACCCATGGTGAATGCGTTCGTCGGCATTGATGACGACCGAGGGTTCTGAGTGTTCTTGAGTCATAACTTGAAGTTTGGCACTCAGGTGCTCAAGCGTAATGGCTTCTTTATTGAAAAACAAGTCCCCCTGTTCCGTTATCGTTAACGAAACAGGTTCGTTGACAGAATCTGTGGTTGAGTTGGCTTCCGGAAGGTTCACCGGCATGCCATGCTGGGTCGTCATCGAGAGCGTGGCGATCATGAAAAACACCAAAAGAAAGAACATGGTGTCGATCATCGGGATGATTTCGATGCGAGCTTTCTTTTTGGCTGAAGCTGGAAGTCTCATGACTGGCGTGGTGGAGTGTTGCTGGCTAGAGCCGATTCAATCTGTGTGGCATATTGTTCCATACGTTCGGTTTCTTGTTCCACTTTGGCAAGGAAATAATTATAGGGAATGAGGGTTGTGACGGCGACAAAAATTCCTGCTGCGGTGCAGACCAATGCTTCAGCCACCCCCCCAGTGACAGCGTGAGGTTGGCCGAGGCCCGATTCAGCCATGATGCCGAACGAGTCAATCATCCCTACAATGGTTCCGAGCAGACCCAAGAGCGGACCGAGTGTGATAATGGTGTCGAGTGCGGATAGCCCTCGTTTGAGCCGTGCTAGTTCGGCAAGGCTTACCGCTTCCATGGCTTTCTCAGGCAATTCACCTCGTTTCATAATGCCTGCGGCTAAAACGCGCAACAGTGGCTTCTGGCGCTGTTCGGCAACGGCTAGGGCGTCGGCCAATTTACCTTGTTCGGTAAGCGTGATGATTTTTTTGGCTTCGGCTTCATAGCCGAGGTGCCGGAAATAGAACAAGCGTTCAAGGATAATGGCCACGCCTAAGACGGAGCAGAGGACGATGGGCGCCATCATCCATCCGCCGGCTATGATCATCTGTATCATATGGTGCGTTGCCTCACTGTTCGAGAATATCAATACAGTTATCCATGGAGCCCAAATTTCAGTGGGACGTCGACATGCTTTTCAATGGCAAAGTTGCCATCTTTAGCCGGTGCAAAGCGCCATTGGCGAATCGCGTCAATAGCGGCCTCATCTAAGACCTTATATCCACTGCTTTTTTGAATGGTCACTTTTCCCGGCACACCACTGGTATGAACTAGAACACGGAGTAGCACAATGCCTTCCCATCCTTCTTCTTTTGCGACTCGAGGATAAATGGGACGTACGGAATGGCGAACACCAATTTTTTCAACTCCCAATCCTTTTATTGCTGAATGGTTTGTCGTTAATCGTCGTGATCGTGGAGGCGCTGCCGCCAGGGATGTGCTCTCGATCGGTTTCACAAAGGAGCGTAACGGTCCGACTGTTGGAAGTTTTGTGATAGTCATTTGTGTGTTGTTGGATGCAGATGGAGTCGTCGCAGAACTTGTCCTCGAGCGTTTCACCATTTTCGTCGTACTCTGCGCGAACAACGCATTCGACGCCAGCGTATCTTTCAAGGTTCGAGTCTTTCGGACCGGGGTCGGAGGCTCTATTGTCGTGGGTATCGGTTCGAGTTGGAGTGCGGCGGTTGCCGTGATTGGTTGTGGTTGCGAGATCTGTGGTTGAGTCGGTTGAGGCACGGGTGGCGTGGGAATCCGCCGAGGTACAGTTTGTAGTGGTGGCGCTTCAGTCTTGGTTGACGCGTTAGGGGTTTCAGTTTGAGTCGGGATTTCAGTGGGAACAAGAGTCACTTTTACCACAGGCACGGTTTCTGTCACAGGTTTTGATGTTTGGATCAGGTTCAATCCCGTCAGCACACATGCATGAAGCATGAGTGACAAGATGCCACACATGACGAATGTTCGAGTTGAGATCTCTTCCTGTATGGCAGCAGCCGAGGTCATGGTTGAACTTTCTTGACTAATTTTGTGATGCGTTCATCTGTTCCGCCACGCTTCAGGTATTCTTGATACTGGATCAGCGCCTTATCTGTATCTTTCCGGTAAAATTCATAAAACACGCCCAGATTGTAATAGCCTTCTATGAGATCCGAATCTAATGAAATCGCCGTTTGATATTCTCGTTCAGCCTCATCCAGTTGTTTTAATCCGGCTAAAATGACACCAAAATTGAGATGAGCCTCTGGATTTTTGGGGTCTAGTTTGACGACTTCCGCAAAGTGTTTGGCCGCTTTCTTACTATTTCCTTGGTCCTGGTACAAAAATCCTAAGGCATGGTGTGGGCCAAGTAAATCTTCTTTGACACTGAGTGCTTGTTCATAGGCCTGTATCGCGTTATCTGGTTTATTCTCTTTTTCGAATATTTCTCCCTGAAGGAGCCAACTTTCCAGATGATGGGGATCAGTTTTCAGTAAACGATCAAGCATCATGTGCGCGTTCTGCTCCTCTCCGACTTGATGATGCCAATAGGCGAGTTTGTAGAGAACTTCCGGTTGATCGGAATTCAGCTTGAGGACGGAGGTATACGCGGTGATGGCTTTTTGTGGTTGCCTTGTCTGGTCATACAGGTTTGCCATGGCAAGTTGGGCCTCAAGAAAACGAGGATACAGGGCAACGGCTTTTTGGTAGGCAGCTTCCGCATCGACAACTTGCTGTTGATGATGGAGGACGGTTCCCATATCCATGTGTGCACGTGCGAAGTTGGGATAATAGGAGACGGCACGTTTTAATGCCGCGAGGGCTTTCTCCGGATCCTGTAGTCCAGTGAAGTACACAAGCCCAAGCAAATGATGGGCTTCCGCGAAGTGTGGGTAGGCGTTAATGGCCGTTTCAAGTGCGGTGGCGGCTTGCTCATACTGACCTTGTTGGACATGTTGATGGGCCATATTGAAATGATCGAGTGCCTCATCTGCGAACACGGTCAATGGAAAAATCAAGATCATCCATCCTGTCAGAATCATCAACCATTGATGAAGATTAATCATGTTTCGCCGAGGTCTATGTGTTGGGGTGTGATGAGGCAGCATCATGTTAATTCGGTTGATCCAAATCAAAGCGTATCGGAAGGTCGACAGTTGAGGCAACATGAAATTCTCCATTTTTTGCTGGAGTAAAGATCCATTGCTTCACCGTTTGGACAGCGCTTTCATCTAAAATCGGAAATCCTGAACTTTTCTGAGTTGCAGCCGAGATCACATGTCCATCAGTCTCAACGGTTATTCGAACCACGGTGATCCCTTCCCATCCCTGCTCCCTCGCGAAACGTGGGTAGGTCGGATGCTCGGCTTTGATCGGTTTGACCGGTGAGCGCACTCCTTTGATATGCCCAATTGGATCGAGCGGGGTAGGTGGTTGTGAAAGGGGGCGGTTGATGTTGAGTGAAACGGGAATTTCTAATCGTGAATGATCAAGGAGAGGCTGCCATGAAGCCATGTCCGGTTCTGGAAATGAGAGCTCTCGAGGCGTTTGCGTCACGGCGGTACCCGGGATCTCGATGATGTCGAGTGTTTCAACTTCATCCTGATCTGGTGCTTGTGCCTGTCCGTCTGGGATTCCAATGAGAAACGATGAGAAGAGGATCATGGCAACAAAACCAATGATGGCATTCGGTGATTGATTTGTCATGGGAACACAGAGAGTTGGTGATTCGCTCCACGTTGAATGAATGCTGCTCTATCTATGATGTATGAGGTGTTATGCTCGCATTCAATATTGGAAGGTTCGTTCATCTTATGGAAGGAATTTTCAGAGTGTCAAGAAGCCGTGTGAGACTCCTGTCCCTCCATAGTGACTGAACGAAGAACGTACTTCCAATTTGCTACGCGTGGTGTCCTCCTGCGTTGACGGTGAGATCCGCTTGGTTCTGTCCACCCGTAGCGAGAGATTGAATGTGTTCGTTCGAGAAAAGAAAACGATCCCTTACTCGCAAGACGATGAGCCGGCAGATTTTTTCCGATAACGGAGAAGACCTAGCCCGATCAGGCCAGCGCCAAACAGTCCGAGGGTTCCAGGTTCAGGGACCGGGTTTGGGTTCGTTTCGGCTTGATGGACGTTCAAATCGGTGAGAACGAGTCTGGCTGTTTCTCCCGGCAGTGGGTTTCCAAACGTCGCCGTGAACGACGAAATGCCGCTCCATGCATTTTCATCGAACGTGAAGAGTCCTGTTCCGGCAATGAGAGACGATGGTCCGGCCGTTGTTCCCATAAACGGTGTGAATAACGTATCGACCGTACCGAGTTCCGTGACGTCAACACTAAATGCATGGAACGGGGTAGTCGGATTTGCTCCGCCAAACGTGAATCTGACACCTTCGGAGTCTCCCGCCATCACCAAACCGTCTCCGAAGAGGTGAAAATGACTTTCAGCGTCTAGATCTCGAATAGCCGTTGCATAGACATCATTTTCTGTATATTGAAAAATTCGAGAGGGGCTGATGGAGCTTTGGTCTAAAATCGTTCCTGGTCCAGCTGTGGGGTCATTAAAGTCCGTCTTAAAGGTAATGCCATGCGCGAACACAGGAGTCGTAGCGACCAAACTCAGTAGTAAGGTGATGCAGAGGTAAAAAGGCCATCTTTGTGTAAATACAAACATCTCTTGCTCCTTTCAATATACTGATAAAACTAGGAAAATCGAGATGACAAACGTCATGACTGTCATGCGTTCTAGTAAGTGCTACGTTACTCCGAAAACAGCTGTATTTTCTACGAGTCTTTGCTTATGGATACTAACGGATGCAACACTTGGTCGGTGTTATTAGATTCTTTTTGTAAATCTCAGAGAAATACTTATGCCTTTGGTCACTTTTGTAGATTCTTTAGGAGCTATGCGGAGTTCATGAAAGACGGTGGGGAAAGCTAATCGTCTCGCTTGATTCTGGCCTCCATACTGGCGATTGATTGACGGCCCATAATGCTGAGCATCATACTCGAATCACTCATTTCGGAGATTTAAAATTGAATGCAAAGTCTGAGTGACGATCTTTCATGTCGTTTTTAAATTGTTGAGCCCTCGGACTTGGTCGTTTTCTCCGAGGTAAGTCATGTGCGATGCAAGTATTATGGTATGTGAGTAGCGAAGTACTTTACCCAACCATTCTGTTGATTCCTTCCCCTATTCAGGTATACTAATGGCCACGGTCGGGGATTTCGCATTTCTCTCGTGAATTCCTGAACCCAACAGTCGGATAGCCAGTAAGTAATTCTTCTTGATTTCGTCTTACGCTATCTCATCTAGATACATTCTTGACATCGTTTACCCTTCGTATGTCACATCCCACAATTGTGCTAACTGCTAAATGATTGGTTCTGCCACATGTTTATTCAACTCCTGAACATTCTTTTTGGAAGTAAGAACGATCGAGAACTTAAGGCGTTTCAGCCGGTTATTGATAAGATTAATGAATTAGAATCGTCACTCACGTCACTTTCAGACGAAGGGCTGGCGGATCAAACCCAAACCTTCAAAAAACGATTAGAAGCCGGTGAGACCTTGGACGATATTTTGCCAGAGGCGTTCGCGGTTTGTCGTGAAATGTCCAAGCGGCGTTTAGGCATGCGGCATTTCGATGTGCAGCTTTTGGGCGGAATGGTGCTGCATCAGGGACGGATTGCGGAAATGCGAACGGGTGAAGGAAAGACGTTGGTTGCCACGCTTCCCGTCTATCTCAATGCGTTAGCTGGCAAGGGTGCCCATTTGGTGACGGTGAATGATTACTTAGCAAAACGCGATGCCCAGTGGATGGGGCCCCTCTATACAGGATTAGGTCTGACACTTGGCATTATTCAACATGATGCGTCGTTCCTCTTTGATTCTACGTATGACGCCCCTGATAAACGCTTACAATATTTACGCCCCTGTTCGAGGCCAGAAGCCTATCGTGCTGACATTACGTATGGAACCAATAACGAATATGGGTTTGACTATTTACGCGATAATCTCACGGTCACGGATTTGAGCCAGTTTTCACAGCGAAAACCGTTTTTTGCGATAGTGGACGAAGTTGACAGTATTTTGATCGATGAAGCCCGGACCCCGCTCATTATTTCCGGGCCGGCTGAAGCCAGCACCGATATGTATTACCGTATTAACAGCATCATTCCGAACTTGCAGCATGAACGAGATTATACGATCGAAGAAAAAACCAAGACGGTGACGCTGACGGATGAAGGCAATGCAAATGTGGAAAAACAGCTCGGAGTTGACAATCTCTACGACATGAAGCATTTGAGTCTTGTGCACCATGTTATTAAGGCGCTGCAGGCTCATGCGTTGTGGAAGCGAGATGTGGACTACGTCGTCAAAGATGGTGAAGTCATTATTGTTGATGAATTTACCGGACGACTAATGCCTGGGCGTCGATGGAGTGACGGGTTGCATCAAGCCGTAGAAGCCAAAGAAGGGGTGAAGATTGCGAATGAAAATCAAACTCTGGCTTCTGTCACCTTCCAAAACTTTTTCCGCATGTATGAGAAATTAGCCGGGATGACTGGAACGGCAGATACTGAAGCCGCAGAATTTGCCAAGATTTATAATTTGGATGTCAATGTTATTCCCACCAATCGTCCGATGGTCCGCATCGATTATGCTGATGTGGTTTTTCGAACGGAAAAAGAAAAATTCAATGCCATTGCCGATGAAATTAAGGAATTTCATGACCGTGGTCAGCCGGTGTTGGTGGGAACCATTTCGATTGAAAAGTCAGAACGGCTTTCGACCCTGCTGAAGCACCGTGGAATTCAACATCATGTCTTGAACGCCAAGTTCCATGAAAAAGAGGCCGAAATTATTGCGTTGGCCGGCCAAAAAAGTGCCGTAACATTGGCGACGAATATGGCCGGTCGAGGAACGGATATTCTCTTGGGTGGCAGCCCTGAGGCGTTGTTCAAGCAGCAGGTCATTTATAAAGATGAAGGTTTGACGGAAGAACAACAGGCTGAGGCGTATGAAAAAATCAAGCGGCAATGTGAAGAGAACAAAGTCGAAGTATTAGCCGCGGGTGGCGTGCATATTGTTGGTACTGAACGACATGAGAGTCGGCGTATTGATAATCAGCTTCGCGGTCGAGCGGGGCGTCAGGGCGATCCTGGTTCCTCTCGGTTTTTTCTCTCCCTGGAAGATGACTTAATGCGAATTTTCGCATCCGAGCGTGTGTCAAACTTGATGCTCAAGCTGGGCATGGAAGAGGGGGTGCCGATTGAACATCGGATGGTGAGTAAGTCCATTGAAAATGCCCAAAAGAAAGTCGAAGCGCATAACTTTGAAATTAGAAAGCACCTTCTTGAATATGATGATGTGATGAATAAGCAACGTGAGATTATCTACGAACATCGCTCGATGGTGTTGGGTGCTGAAGATTTGTCTTCAGAACTTCAGGATATGATCACAGATACGATCAACTCCTTAGTCGATACCTACTGTCCAGAAGATCAATATGCCGAAGAATGGGATCTTGAAGGGTTTGTAGAACAAATTCACGGGCAATTTGGTCTTGATTTCCTTCGAATTGATGACCTCAAAGAGATGGGACGAGATGGTTTGAAAGAGGAGGTTCAGGAACATGTACACCAGGCCTATAAAGATAAAGAGTCACGGTCTGCTGAGGAGCAGGGCGTCACCTCGGAGATGTTTCGATATTTAGAAAAAATGGTCTTACTGCAAGTTATTGATCAACAATGGAAAGACCACTTGTTAGGCATGGATCAGTTGAGGGATGGTATTGGCCTTCGCGGGTATGGACAGAAAGATCCGTTGGCGGAATATAAGCGTGAAGGCTACGACATGTTTGCAGGAATGATGGCGCGGATCAAAGGAGAGGCGTTGGAACGGTTGTTTAAGGTGCAGTTGGTTCGAGGAGAGCAACCTGAACCTATTGCCGAAGTCCCAAGTGCCCCAGAGATGAGTTTTAATCGAGGCGAAGACTCCGCTCCAGCACGGAAGACGGTTGTTCGGACAGAGGAAAAAGTCGGACGCAATGATCCTTGCCCATGCGGTAGCGGGAAAAAGTATAAAAAATGTCATGGTCAGTAATTGTGCTGCAGTGCTTTTTTTATTTGAGCGGCGTGAGGCAATGGTTAAAGAGATCACTGACGGATGAATTGAGATACGTGACGATTTCCTCCTAGATTCACCTATTGCTTCTCTTGCGATTCGACTCGTAAATTTCTTAGAACGTTGATGATAGTTCCACTATGCTGCCATTCGCTGGAAACTCATGTGTTTTGTTTACATGTTTTGCCATGTCCGACAATCGAAGGTGAAGTGAGTGAAAAAGACCACGCAATTTAAACGGATGTTGCAATCAGATCGACTGGAGTTTCTCCTCGAAGCCCATAATGGTCTAAGTGCCAAAATCGTTGAGGAGTCGGGGCATAAGGGAATTTGGGGCAGTGGCCTAGGTATTTCGGCGGCCTTAGGGGTGAGAGACAACAATGAGGCGAGTTGGACGCAAGTATTAGAGGTTGTCGAATTCATGAGTGATGCGACGACGATTCCGTTATTGTTGGATGCAGATACGGGTTATGGAAATTTTAATAATGTCTGCAGGCTTGTCCGGAAACTGGAGCAACGCAATGTGGCGGCGGTGTGCCTCGAAGATAAGTTATTCCCCAAAACCAATTCTTTTCTAGGAGAGCAACAGCCTCTGGCAGACATGGATGAGTTTTGCGGCAAGATTAAAGCGGCTAAAGACACGCAGCAGGATTCAGATTTTTGTGTGGTGGCGCGCGTCGAAGCCTTTATTGCCGGCTGGGGTCTGACTGAAACATTGAAGCGAGCTCAGGCCTATGCTCGATCTGGGGCCGATGCTGTGCTGATCCATAGCAAGTTGTCGAAGCCTGATCAAATTTTGACGTTTATGAAAGAGTGGCACGAGCCCTGTCCGGTGGTTATTGTTCCCACGATGTACTATGCCACTCCAACGAGCGTGTTTGAAGAAGCGAAGATTAGCATGGTGATTTGGGCGAATCACTTAGTCCGGGCGAGTATTTCAGCGATGCAGGATATTGCCAAAAAGATTTATACCGAACAATCACTTTTGACGGTGGAAGATGCCATTGTGCCGGTTCGAGAAGTGTTTCGTTTGCAAGATGCAGAAACCTTAAAGATTGCCGAGGAGGCGTATCTTCCCAGCCGTCAAACTGAGCATGGGCGTGCCATTGTGTTGGCGGCATCTAAAGGGGCAGATTTAGGATCATTGACTGCTGATAGGCCGAAGGCCATGTTGCCTATTCAAGGAAAGCCTTTGTTGCAGCGGCTTACTGACCATTTTCATACCGTTGGAATTCACGATATTCTTGTCGTGGGCGGGTATAAATCTGAAACCATTGATATTCCTGACATCAAATTGGTGGTCAATGCGGAGTATGAACAGACCAAAGAACTGTGTTCCTTGTATACGGTGTTGGACGATTTAGATCGGCCAGTCATTGTGTCGTACGGGGATATTCTGTTCAAAAACTATATCTTGCTCCGCTTGCTCAATGAGCCTGGAGACATCGTCGTGAGTGTGGACGCAAATCCAATACGAACCCATGTCCTCAATCGCTTTACCGATTTTGTTCGGTGTTCGCGACGGTATGACACGGATTATTTTGAGGAGTCTGTCCGATTGCTAGAGGTGAACCCTTCTCTTCCTCCAGATCAGGCCGATGGCGAATGGATTGGGTTGGTGAAGTTGAGTGCCGAGGGTGCGAAACATGTTCAGGCAGCGTTAGCAGAACTTCATGGCCGATATGATTTCCATGCCCTTCGAATGAATGACTTGTTTGAATATCTCATACGCCAAGGATCTGAGATTCGCGTGGTGTACACCAATGGACATTGGCTCGATATTGATGATCTTGAAATCTTATCGGAAGCCATGGAGTTTTGAGTCGTAAGTGTCGCCTGCGAGAACGTGTACCGGCCTTCAGTTTCTCTACCTTCCTTCAATACCGACCTATACACCAAAATCTATAGCGGCATACACCATGATGTGTTACAAGTAAAGGTGTCGCCTGGAGGTATACTATGACTCGAACAAATATAGATTTGGAAGACAAGTTGGTCAAGGAGGGGATGCGCCTCTTCAAGTGCAAGTCGAAAAAAGACCTCGTTCATTTAGCGTTGCAAGAGTTGTTGAAGAAGGAAAAGAGGAGGGGAATTCTGCAGCTTCGCGGAGTAGTGAGATGGGAAGGTAATATTGACGAGACCCGCGAGTCTCGCGGGTGATTGTGGTCGACACGACCGTGTGGATCGAATTCTTTAACCGTGCCCAGACTCCCGAGGACCGTTATCTCCAATATCTCATTCGCGAATCCCACTCTCTTGCTCTGACCGATCTAATCTTTTGCGAAATTCTCCAAGGTATTCGAGATGACGCGGTCTATGCGCAGACCCGGACTATTTTCCTCTCCTATCCAATCCTCCGCATGGACAGTCTTGTGATTTTTGAACAAAGCGCGAGTATCTATCGGGCCTGTCGATGGCGAGGGCTGACGGTTCGCAAGACTGTTGATTGTCTTATCGCCGCGGTGTGTATTGCGAATGATGTCGAGTTATTCCACCGCGATAGAGATTTTACTTAAATCGAGCGTGCGACGTTGCTCCAAGTACATGACATCCCAGGTGCTTGGTGAAAAATTGCGTGAAGCTTCATTGTACTCACACGAAATGATGAATGTGCGTCATGTGCCGTCAGAAAAGCTCTGTATGATGTACATGCACAGAGTGTTACTTACCACGTTCTGCCCTAATTTTTTCAGATGACAGACTATTCTGCTTACCATATTGTCTGCCGCTCTTCTTTCTCTATTCGAGTCTTCTAACTTGTCCCGAACTTTTCTCGAAAAATCGGAATCCCAGGTTGTGTCATGTGGGTGTGTCGCCGTGTCCATTCTCACGTTTGAGTTTCAGGGGTTGCGGTCTTCGCGTTTGTGATTCTCGGTGAATAATGAGTTATCGTTTCTCTTGGTGTGCCCTCATGCTCTTTGCTTGACTTGCTCATCCTTGGCCCCGTATCGTACGAGGTTATTTTCTAGCGAGTTTTCGTATGTTAGGAACATTCTGTGTCACTCTCGAATTCAACAGAGGTCAGCCACACTGTACTTTCCCAACGAATCATTGACGAGATTGCACGGCTCGGTCCAATAACCTTCGCGCGTTTTATGGAGTTAGTCCTCTATGATCCAGACGAAGGGTATTATATGACCAGCGGGACGCAAGCCTCTAAGGAGTCAACGCAAAATTCACGCATTGGATGGTCTGGAGATTTTTATACATCATCCGATGTTCATCCGTTGCTGGCGAAATGTTTAATAAAACAAATTCGTGAAATGGATGATCTACTGGGGCGCCCCCCTCAATTGTCGGTCGTGGAAGTGGGGCCAGGAAAAGGGCTGCTTGCACGTGATGTGTTACGTGCCTGCATCGATGAGGATGCTGACTTATCCGCGAGGTTGACCTACGTCTTGATTGAACGAAGTCCAATGATGCAAAAAACGCAAGCGCATCATCTTGCCGAATTTGTGGAAAATGGGTGGTCTATTGAATGGCGCACCTCATTATCAGCACTGGATCAGCACTCGGTCCATGGTGTGATTTTCTGCAATGAGTTAGTCGATGCCTTGCCCGTTCACCGCGTCCGAGTATCGGATCATAGGATTCATGAAGTCTTTGTTGATTATCAGGGAGGGGCATTGTGCGAACACATAGGGGAGCTTTCAACGTCAGACGTTCGAGACTATCTTGAATCATATACCGATGGCTTAAGTCAGAAGTGGCCAGATGGTTACAGCACAGAGGCTCATTTGGAGTCGCTGAATTGGATAGAAGAAGTCGCTCGTGTGCTCCAGCGCGGCTTTGTGCTCACGATCGACTATGGACATACGGCTTCGGATTATTACGATATGTCCCGGAAAGATGGAACCTTGTTGTGTTATCACAAGCATACCGCTTCCTCGAATCCGTTCGTTCGAGTTGGAGAACAGGATATCACGGCACATGTGAATTTTTCGGCGCTGGCGAGGAAGGGAAAGCAAGTTGGGTTGTCAGTGACCGGTTTTACCAACCTGATGAATTTTCTTCTTGGACTTGGAGCTGATGAAATGCTGGCCGATGTCGATCCTGAATCAGAGGAAATGCAGTCAGCCATTCAGTTTTTGCGACCACAGAGTATGGGACAAACCTTTAAATTTTTGGTACAACACAAAGCGATTGAGTCTCCGACGTTAGCAGGTCTCAAATTTCGGCCCTTCTTTGAAGAAGCTTTGCTTGATATCGGCTCAGAACACTAAGCCGAATTCATTCTTCTTTTTACGAGATCCGAGCAACGAACGACAAGATACAAAGAAAGATGTCAGTATTGTTGATGATTGTCATGACTATGCAAACTGTGCCGACAAGATCGAAGGATTCACGAGAGGTAATGTATGGGTGGTGAAACGGTTCCATTCAATTATATCCCTATCGTCATATTTGTGGTTATCGGGACAGCCTTTGGGTTGGTGTCACTCCTCGTCGGTATTGCCTTACGTCCCAGTCGTCCCTACCGTGCGAAATTACTTCCGTATGAAAGTGGAAGTCCGTTGTTTATGGATGCCCGCATCCAGTTTCCGATGCGTTACTATATTATTGCCATGCTGTTTGTCATCTTTGATATTGAAATTATCTTTTTGTTTCCTTGGGCTGTGGCATTCAAAGATCTTGGTTTGCTGGGGCTCATTGAAATGGGTCTCTTTATCGCCATTCTTGTAGTTGGCTTTTGGTATGTCTGGAAAAAAGGAGCATTGGACTGGGAATAAAAAATAGGCCATTAGGCCTAGCCAAAAAGGGGTGTGACCAGATAAAATAGCCCGCTAACGCGAGATCCCTAATCAGGGTATAAACTGGTTAGGATATTAACCATAGTGAGAGTGACTGGGTGGTCGGTAGCCATGCTCGGTCGGATGGAGCTTGATGAGTTTTCTCGAACGACAACTTGAACCGAATATCGTGACCACGCAACTCGATTATTTCATTAGCTGGGCTCGCAAGTCTGCGCTCTGGCCGATGACGTTTGGGTTAGCCTGCTGTGCCATTGAAATGATTGCGTCGGTTTCATCTCGTTATGACATTGATCGATTTGGAGCTGGAGTGTTCCGGGCCTCCCCGCGGCAATCGGATTTGATGATTGTGGCCGGCACCGTCTGTCGAAAGATGGCGCCCGTCATTCGTCGTATTTATGATCAAATGGCCGAGCCTCGTTACGTCATTTCGATGGGGTCCTGTGCGACGTCTGGTAATCATTATAACAGCTACAGTGTTGTGCAAGGTGTTGACCAGATTGTCCCCGTTGATGTCTACATCGCTGGTTGTCCTCCACGTCCGGAAGCCCTCCTAGATGGCCTGATTAAGCTACAAGAAAAAATTCAGCGAGAGAAGGTGTTCGTTAAATAGGTGGATCGCCAATTATGTCGATTGCCACCGTCTTCATGTTACGAGAGGGTTGGGATCGTACCCAGAAGTATTATGTCTGCGGTTGAATAACCATGCATGTAGTTCTTGAAACCTTACAGCAACAGTTTCCATCGATTGTGCAATCGGTGAATGAGGATACGCAGCGTCACGAGCTGTCTGCCCAGGTCGCACGTGGTGGGTGGGGGGAAGTCGCCAGGTTTCTTCACGATAACCCCGCGATGGCATTTGATCATATGACGGATATCTGTTCCGCGGATTACCCTGACGCTCTTGAACGGTTTGAGGTGATTTATCACTTTCTCTCGTTGCCGCATGGGATCAGAATACGTGTGAAGGTTCGGGTGCCTGAGGAAGATCCGAGTCTTGCGACGATCAGTGATATCTGGGCTGGGGCAAATTTTCTGGAACGAGAAGTCTATGATCTCATGGGGATTCATTTTTCCGGACATCCCGATCTTCGCCGGATTTTGATGCCCGAGGATTATGATGAGGGTTTCCCTTTGCGAAAGGATTTTCCAGCAGAAGGCAGAGGGTGGCGAAGTCAAATGGACTTTATTCCCAGGTTGGACGAACCTGAGACGGTCTGGTCGGAAGAGGAGATTCCGTCTGATCAGCGTCATCAATTCATGGCAGGGGATTCGCCGGAAGATTCTAAGCGGACGACCGAGATGTTATTGAACATGGGTCCTCAGCATCCAAGTACGCATGGTGTCCTGCGAGTCGTGTTAGAACTCGATGGTGAGCGTGTCACAAAGGCCGTACCGGATCTTGGGTATTTGCACCGTGGGGTGGAAAAACTCGCTGAGGGGCTTCATTACATGCAGATCCTCCCCCACACTGATCGGTTGGACTATGTTTGTGCCATGACCAATAATTACGCGTACGTTCGTGCCGTGGAAAAATTAGTGGGCATCACGATTCCAGAGCGAGCAGAATACGTTCGGACGATCGTCGCGGAAATGCAGAGAATTATCGGTCATTTGTTTTGGCTGGGAACTCAGGCCCTGGATATCGGGGCGATGACGGTGTTCTTTTTCACGTTCCGAGAGCGTGAAGTCTTACTGGATATGTTTGAGAAGTTATGTGGAGCTCGCCTGACGTTGAATTATTTCCGTTTTGGCGGAGTCGATAGCGACCTCACACCGGAAATTCTTGCAGAACTCAAAGAATTTTTGAAAACCTTTTCTGCGCACATTGATGAATACGATACGCTCTTGAGGTCAAATCGAATCTGGGTAGCCCGAACGAAGGGCGTTGCTGTGATTTCAGCTGAAGATGCCATTAATTTTGGTTTGACTGGTCCTAGTCTTCGCGGGTCGGGCGTGGCCTATGATATCCGAAAGTTAGAACCCTATGGCGTCTACGATCGAGTTGACTGGGAAGTGCCGGTCGGGAAAGATGGCGATACCTATGATCGGTACTGGATTCGCGTTGAAGAAATGCGACAAAGTGCGCGCATTATCGAGCAATGTTTGGAACAGCTTCCGGAAGGGCCGATTATTGCTGAAAATTCAAAAGTGATCCCGCCTCCTAAACCTGATGTCATGCGGGATATGCAAAGTCTGATTCATCATTTTATTATCTTTACGCAGGGGTTTAAGCCACCGAAAGGTGAAACCTATTGTGCAACCGAGGTGCCGAAGGGTGAACTGGGATTTTTCCTCATTAGTGATGGAAGTCCAAGGCCGTATCGTATGAAAATCCGGTCGCCTTCGTTTGTGCATATGGGAGCATTTGATCATATGGCACGTGGATACCTGATTTCAGATATTATTACAATTTTTGGGACATATGACATTGTGATGGGGGAGTGTGATCGATAGGAAAATGCTATGCAAAATGTAAATAGCAAAGTGCAAAATTACTGTGAAGTTCGGAGCACATTTCTTCAATTTTATATTTTCAACTTTTCATTGATTTGACCATGATTTTTGACAAACTTAAAAACGAAGTCGATGATCTTTTATCGCGCTACCCGGTGAAGCGTTCGGCATTGTTACCGTTGTTGTATATCGCGCAGCGTGAAGAGGGGTATGTGAGTGAGCCGTCCATGAAAGAAATTGCCAAGCTCTTAGATCTGACCCCTTCTCAGGTATATGAAACGGTGACGTTTTATTCGATGTACAACCTCAAGCCGATTGGAAAGTTTCATATACAGGTTTGCCGGTCTTTGATGTGTGCGTTAGTGGGTTCTGATAATGTCGTAGAATGGATTCATAAAAAAGTCGGCATCGCTCCTGGACAAACTTCGTCAGATAAAAATTTTACGCTGAGTGTCGTAGAATGCTTAGGGTCATGTGGCACGGGTCCCATGATGCAGGTGAACGATGATTATTATGAACGTTTGACTGAGGAAAAGGTTGGACAAGTTCTTGATGAGTTGAAGCAGAAGGGGGCTTCTTCGAAGAAGAGTGGTCCGTTTATGTTTCCAGAAATGGCAAAGTGAAAAATCAAAGTGCAAAATTTAAAATAAAAATGTCATGAGGATGTCCTGTCTTTAGTTATGAACATTTCCCCTCTTACATTTTGGCCTTATGTCTTAATAGGCGGAGCCTGATACGTATGGCGCAATACGAAAAAATTCTGTTCAAAAATATGGAGCAACCGGGATATGCCGGCTCTTTAAAGGAGTATGAGCAATATGGTGGGTACCAAGCCTTGCGAAAAGTGTTTGGTGGAGTGGCCCCTGACGACATTATTGAAACCGTCAAACAGTCCGGTCTTCGGGGACGCGGTGGCGCCGGTTTTCCGACAGGCGTGAAATGGAGTTTTATTCCGAAAGACCATCCCGGACCAAAGTTCTTATGTTGTAATGCTGATGAAAGTGAACCCGGGACCTTTAAAGATCGCCAGCTCATGGAGCGTGATCCGCACCAAGTGCTAGAAGGCATGGCCATTACGTGTTATACGATTGGCGCAGAGACGGCCTACATCTATATTCGGGGTGAATTTTGGCTCGGGGCTCAGATCTTGGAGCGCGCGATTGAAGAAGCGAAGCAAGAGGGCTATCTTGGTGGCGATGTGTTGGGTACTGGAAAGATTGTCAATATCTATGTCCATCGAGGCGCGGGTGCATATATTTGTGGAGAGGAAACGGCTTTGCTTGAATCCTTGGAAGGGAAGCGTGGAAAGCCACGATTCAAGCCACCTTTTCCAGCGACACATGGCCTCTATCAAAAACCAACGGTCGTGAATAATGTCGAAACTCTGGCGAATATTCCTCACATCTTGAATCGCGGAGCTGAGTGGTTTGCGGCGATCGGTGAACCGCCTAAGGGTTCAGGAACCAGAATTTTCTGTCTGAGCGGGCACATCAAACGTCCCGGCAATTATGAAGTGCCCATGGGCGTGACGTTTCGTGAAATGATTTATGAGATCGGTGGAGGGATGCGTTCGGACACACCGCTCAAAGCGTTTATACCTGGTGGTGCATCAGCACCATTTCTGACTCCAGAACACTTAGACGTGAAAATGGATTTTGAGTCGGTGGCCAAGGCTGGATCGATGCTCGGGTCTGGGGGGATAACGGTGATGGAGGAAGGGACCAGTATGGTGTGGGCGGCCCTTCGTTTAATGGAGTTTTTCTATCACGAGTCCTGTGGGAAATGTACGCCATGTCGAGAGGGGAGTTCCTGGCTTGTGCAAACCATGCAACGGATTTGGCGTCGAGAAGGTCGGATGTCTGATCTCGACCTCTTGCTGGATCTTTGCAAAAGCATCGAAGGACGGACGGTCTGTGCGTTTGGAGAAGCTGAAGTTTCCCCCATTGTGAGCACAATGCGGCATTGGCGATCGGAGTATGAGGAATTGATTCGAGAAGCCGAGGCGTCTCGCCCAAACAGGAAACAGGAAATTCCAGTGTTGAGTCAAGTGTAGGGCATGTGATGAGTGAACAAACCGCAACTGACATGGTGACGGTCACGATTGATGACCACACAACCACAGTGCCGAAAGGCACACTGGTCATTGAAGCCGCACGCCAAGTTGGCGTGATGATTCCCCACTTTTGCTATCACCCGAAACTTACGCCTGATGCCAATTGTCGAATGTGTTTGGTTGAAATCGAGAAAATGCCGAGGCTTCAAACGTCCTGTAGCACTCCAGTGTCAGACGGCATGGTTGTTCGTTCATCGGCTTCTTCAACGGTGAAGCAGGCGAGAAAATCGGTCCTCGACTTTATCTTGGCGAATCATCCTCTTGATTGTCCGGTCTGCGATCAAGGCGGGCGCTGTGACTTGCAAGATTTTTCTCATGAATATACAGCATCAGGGACAAAGTTTGTCGAACTCAAACGGGTGTTTCAGAAAGAGTACTTTAGTCCAGTTATTGAGACGCAAATGAATCGATGTGTGCAGTGCCTGCGTTGTGTGCGGTATTGCGATCAAGTTATGGATGTGCGGGCGTTGGCTCCTGCAGGTCGAGGGACTATGACGAAAATTCAGTCCTTTGGCGTGCATGAACTTGATTGCGAGTTTTGTGGGGGCTGTGTCCAAATTTGTCCGGTTGGAGCTATCACCAGTCGTCTCTCGATGTATGAGTTTCGGCCTTGGATGCTGAAACGAACGGAATCCATCTGTGGCTATTGCGGGGATGGTTGTCAGATGACGTTTCAGGCGAAGAATGACGACCTCATTGAAGTCAATTCAACCCACGGTGCCGGGAGAAATAACGGGGATCTCTGCTCTCGCGGATATTTCGGTTATCATGCCAACGTTCACGAAGATCGTTTAAAGGCGCCGCTCGTGCGTCGTGATGGGGTGTTCGTTGAAGTCACGTGGGAAGAGGCGCTGGAGGTCGTCGCTGAACAGTTGATGCGCATAAAAACTGAGAGCGGTCCTGACTCCATAGGTGGGCTGATCGCGTCGCGCTGTACGAATGAAGATCTGTATCTGTTTCAAAAATTCATGCGGGTGGTGATCGGCACGAATAACCTGGATAGTAGTGCGCGCTTTGGACATGTGAATGGTATTCATGCGCTGCGGCAGGTTCAAGGGACCCATAGCTGGACAGTCAGTTATGAAGATATTCTTGCGGCCAATGCCGTGCTCCTGGTTGGAACCAACATCACTGAGACCAATCCCATTACAGCGCTCAAGGTCAAAGAAGCGGTTAAGCGACGTGGGACAGATTTAATCACCCTGGAAGCCTTACGGCCGACTATCGGGACCATCAGTAATATTACCTTGTTGTCGACGCATCATTTACCTGTTTCGCCAGATCAGTTTGGTGCAGGAGTGATTGGTCTGCTCAAGGCAGTGATTGAAGCAGAATTGGTTGATGCCGACCTGTCAGCGAAGGCCAAGGATTATGTTCTGAATATCAAGGAACGTGTTGGTGCGATTTCCTGGAGTGATATTGAGGCTCAAACAGGTCTTATGTCTTCCGGATTCAATGATGCGGCGACGGCGTTTTCTAAGGCTGAGCGTGCGGTGGTTCTTGTTGGCCAGGGTGTTCTCCGAAGTCAGGGTGGGTTTGGCATAACGTTAAACCTCTTAGACTTGCTCGTCTTGACGGGAAAGTTGAGTCGACCAGGGTGCGGACTCGGTCCGCTGGCTGAAGAAAATAATGATCAAGGGTCGGTCGAGATGGGAGCCATTGCTGAATGGCTGCCAGGCGCTCTTGATGTGGCATCGGAAGATGCTCGGCAAACTCTTGAAACTACGTGGGGGTGTGCTCTGCCAGCGAACGCGGGCTTGTCGCTTATGGATATGCTGGATGGAGCCAAAAGCGGACAGCTGAAAGCGATGATGGTGATTGGGGAAAATCCTGTTGCCTCACTTCCTCCAACAAGCGGCGTAAAAGACGCCTTGGAAAATCTTGAGTTCCTTATGTGTCAAGAATTGTTTTTGACGGAAACGGCCAAACTGGCGGATGTCGTGTTGCCAGCTTGTTCTTATGCTGAAAAAGATGGCACGTTTACCAATACTGAGGGACACACCCAAGCGGTCAGAAAGGCGATCGATCCACTGGGCGACAGTCGTCCGGATTGGGAAATTCTTTCCGCACTCTCTGCTTTAATGGACAATCCTTTAGAGTATGAAGGTGTAAAAGCCGTTGGCAAGGAAATGCGGAATGTGATTCCTGGAACCCGAACGTTGGGTCCCTCGCCCTCACCTCCCGAACCCAGCTCTGAGACCATGACGCACTACCTTCAAGAGGGGTATCGCAAATCTCTCGCAACGCGTTATCAGCTTTCAGACAGGATCGATAAGGCGACGTTTGTCCTCAACGTTGGGCAGTCACTTTTTCATTCAGGAAAGTTTTCGACTCGCGCAAAAGGCCTACTCCGAATTCAAGACCAAGGAATCTTGAACATGAATCCTGAGGATGCGGAGCGATTGGGAATTGAATGTGGATCTCGTGTTCGTGTCTCGAATGCCCAAGGTCAAGTCGATACCACCGTAAAATTGCTTGATCGTCTGCCAACGGGAGTGCTGTTTTTCCCCGAGCATTTTGATGAAGACATTCGGACGCTTTTGTCCGTGTCCGTGGATGGCGAGACGAAGGTGCCATGTTATAAATGTACGTCGGTGATTGTGGAGAAGGTCTCCTGAGGTCTGTGGTGGGTCATGCAACGGTTGAGGTGTTGCATCGTTATTCTTTCTTAATCTTGGAGTAACCTCGTGTTTGATTTCGGCATAAAATTCGCGCTTACGGTGACCCAAATTGCTGCTGTTATGGGTATTGTCTTACTGACCGTTGCCATCCTGACTCTTTTGGAACGGAAGGTGTTGAGTTGGATGCAGGATCGTATGGGGCCAATGGAAGTCGGACCGTATGGAATTTTACAGCCGGTAGCTGATGGGCTGAAGCTGTTCTTTAAAGAAGACATTATCCCTGCAGGAGCCAATCGGATGATGTTTATGATGGCTCCGGTGCTGTCATTAGTGCCCGCGTTGATCGGCTTTGCCGTTATTCCGTTCGGACCCAATTGGACTGTTGACTTCTTTGGAGTTGAATTTCAACCTTTCGCAATTAGCGACATCAATATCGGTATCTTGTATATCCTGGCGTTTACGTCGATTGGGGCCTATGGAATTATTTTGGGTGGGTGGTCGTCGAATAGTAAGTATTCATTATTGGGTGGATTGCGGTCGGCGGCTCAGCTCATTAGTTATGAGCTGAATGTTGGTCTCTCGATTGTTGGCGTCTTGTTGCTCACCGGGTCACTCAGCATGGTGGAAATTACTGAAGCTCAAGCTGGCGGGTTCTGGAATTGGTTCTTCTTTGCGTTGCCGTTTCCGCAAGCCATTGCCTTCGTCGTGTTCATTATTTCAGCTGTTGCGGAAACCAATCGAGTCCCGTTTGATTTGCCTGAAGCAGAAAGTGAATTGGTCGCCGGCTTCTTTACCGAATACAGCGGAATGCGTTTCGCTTTCTTCTTCCTGGCTGAATACGCGAATATGATTTTGGTGTCCTGTGTAGCCTCTGTCTTATTTTTCGGTGGATGGCAGGCACCGTTGCCGATTCTTCAAGGGGCGGGGTCGATGGTCTGGATAACCGGAATTTTTTGGTTCACGTTAAAAGTCTATGCCTTTTTGTTTTTCTTCTTTTGGATTCGTGCCACGTTACCACGATTGCGTTATGACCAATTGATGCGGTTTGGGTGGAAAGTCTTATTGCCAATTGCGATTGGGAATATTGTCGTTACGTCCATCTTTGCCTATATCTTTCCGGGTTCGTAATCGAGAAGTGGGTGAAATATGAAAATTAAAGAATGGATTAAGACGCTCACGTTCTATGAACTCTTGTTAGGTATGAAGACGACGATGTCTCATCTTCTCCGATACAAGCCCATTACCATTCAATATCCTCATGAGAAAAAGCCTCTTCCCGAAAACTATCGAGGGATGCTGGCTCTTTTGAAATATGATGATGAAACGGAAAAATGTGTTGGGTGTGACTTATGTGAAGCCGCCTGCCCCTCTCGAGTGATTCGAGTGGTGAGTGCCGAAGTACCTGGCGAGCCGACGAAACGCTACTCTAAAGAATATTATATGGATATGACACGGTGTCTATTTTGTGGACTCTGTGTGCAAGCCTGCCCTGTCGATGCATTGGGTATGACACGTGAATTCGAATGGGCCGTGTACGATAAGCGGAATCTCCACTTGGATAAGCAACAGTTATTAGCGATCGGGGATCGAGCCTTCCCAGTGCGTGAAAAACGCATCGAATTTCAGCATCCCAATGTTGCCCACTTCAATGTGGCATTCCAAAGTCTTCCTCAAAAGGAGAGCTAAAGACTCCTTGCTGCCGGCGTGATGCGCTATGGGCAGGACTTTGCCGAATTGGCAAATGACGATGTATTTGCGTACAGAGGATCGAGTTTGAGTGATGTATGTGTTCGTGTTGTATCAACGACACGCGGGAAGCTAGAAACTGTTTGGGTTTAATTAGAGTATGGAAAGTCTCATATTTTTTTACTTCGCGAGTATTATCGTCGTCACAGCGACGCTCGTGGTTGCACTTCGGAATCCAATTTATAGCGTCTTATCGCTTCTGGTGATGTTTTTTCATGTGGCCGGGCTCTATGTCACACTTCATGCGGAGTTCTTGGCAGCCATTCAAATTATTGTGTATGCCGGAGCCATTCTTGTCTTGTATCTTTTTGTCGTGATGTTACTCAATGTGAAACGAGAATTGCGTTTGCATCGACAATCGTTTGTCGCATTATTTTTAGGGGTGACGCTATTGACTGAGGCGGTTTTGTTGGTGTTGCAGAGCAAAGGGCCCGTCTTTCCAGCTCCTGCTGCAGTCGAATCTGCCGGGGCTGTGACGGGAAATACCGAATTGATTGGACAGGTCTTATTTTCAACCTATCTGTTCCCGTTTGAAGTGGCCTCATTAATTTTGCTTGTGGCGATGGTCGGGGCTGTCATTCTCTCTAAAAAAGGTCTGTTAGATCAAAAATCCTGATGGCTGTTCCTATTAGCTATTACGTCATGTTAAGTGGGTTGATCTTTCTGATCGGCTTGGTCGGCGTCCTCACACGCCGAAATATTATTATTATTTTGTTATCGATTGAGTTGATGCTCAATGCGACAAATATTAATTTTGTGGCCTTTTCTGCATATCTCGGGAATTTATCCGGTCAAGTTTTTGTGTTTTTTGCGTTAACCGTCGCGGCAGCTGAAGTTGCGGTTGGATTAGCGATCATTATTGCTTTATACCGTCATACTCCGAGTATTAATGTTGATGACTTCCGGTTGTTGAAGTGGTAAGTCAATGCTCTACGTCTTAATTCCTCTCCTCCCACTCTTGGCGTTTGTCAGTATTGGACTTTTTGGCCAGTATTTTAAAGGCCGAAGTCACTTGATTGCTGTTCCGGCTGTGCTGCTGTCCTTCGTATTTTCCGTTGTGGCTTTCTCTGAAGTGGCCAACGGGAATATCCTGCACATTCCGCTCTATACCTGGGCCACATCAGGAGATCTGCGTATTGAGTTGGGGCTTTATCTCGATCAGTTGACCGTGGTCATGTTGCTCTTGGTCACGATTGTCAGTTCTCTCGTCCATATCTACACGATTGGCTATATGAACGGGGAACCAGCCTACGATCGATTCTTTAGCAATATTGCGCTTTTCACCTTTTCGATGTTGATGCTCGTGATGTCGGATAATTTCCTGCAGCTGTTTGTATTTTGGGAGGCTGTCGGGTTGTGTTCCTATCTGTTGATTGGTCATTGGTACGAACGACAGTCTGCGAGAGCCGCCGCGACAAAGGCGTTTGTTGTGAACCGTGTAGGTGATTTTGGGTTTTTACTGGGAATTTTATTGGTCTTCGTCATGTTTGGAAGTTTGGCCTACCTGCCGGTATTTGATGCGGCCCCGAAGATGGTGAATGCCACAGTGAATCTGTTGGGTTCTGTTGGAGGTAGTTGGGACGTCTCGGCCTTGACGTTGATTTGTCTGTTGCTCTTTGTCGGAGCCATTGGAAAGTCAGCGCAGGTTCCTCTTCATGTTTGGCTGCCGGATGCGATGGAAGGGCCGACGCCTATCTCTGCTTTGATCCATGCCGCGACCATGGTCACGGCTGGCGTATTTATGGTGGCACGATTGTCGCCACTGTATAACTTGTCGCCAGTGGCGATGAATGTCGTAGCTATGGTGGGTGGATTGACGATGGTGGTCGGCGCAACGATTGCTCTGACGCAAACCGATATCAAACGGGTAGTCGCCTATTCGACGATGAGCCAACTCGGGTACATGATCATGGCATGTGGTCTCGGTGGCTATGTTGAAGGTATTTATCATTTGCTGACGCATGGCGCGTTTAAGGCGCTGCTTTTTTTAGGTTGTGGTTCCGTGATCATCGCGTTGCATCATGAACAAGATATGCGGCGAATGGGTGGGTTGAAAGATAAGTTGCCTATTACGTATTGGACGTTTGTCATTGGATCATTAGCCTTAGCCGGATTCCCATTGACTTCCGGATTTTTCAGTAAGGACGAATTGTTGTTGGTCGCCTGGATGTCTGGCGATTTGGGGAAGATCCTGACGGTGTTAGGGTTGTTGACTGCCCTGATGACGGCATTTTATAGCTTTCGATTAGTGTTTGTGACCTTTTGGGGAGAGTCGAGAGTTGATCCTCATCATGCCGATCATATCCATGAACCATCCAAGACCATGACCTATCCGCTCTTGGTTCTTGCGGTGTTAAGCCTCGTGGCTGGTTATATTGGCATTCCTGAATTTCTGCAGCCGGCATTTCCTGGAAGTGGGGGTGCCCACCATGGCACGGCAGCCGCGGGCATCATGATTGTCGCCACACTCCTTGGCCTCACGGGAATCGCTGCTGCGTATTTTGTCTATGTTCAATCGCCGGGGTTACCGGAACGGATGGCAACCCGATGGCAAGCCCTTTACCAATTTTCTCTGAATAAGTGGTATGTCGATGAGGCCTACGATAAGTCTATTGTGAATCCGACGTTTCAAGCCGCAGATCAGATGTGGAAACGTGTTGATGTGGCGGTCATTGATGGCGCGGTGAATGGAATCGCACGTGGCGTGGCATGGATTGGTTGGGTGACTCGATTACTTCAAAGTGGGGAGGCGCAAAATTATGCGCTGGCCATGACTGTTGGTGCGGTAACAATCTTAGGAGTCTATTTGTTCTACTAACAGACAATGCAACATGAAAACTGTCAATTGAAAAATGCGATGGTGTCGCAAAGAAAATCCGTTACTTTCACTATGACATTTCTCTTACGCTATGACTGATATGGTGATGCCAGCAGGTGGATTTCCTTGGCTGACGTTGGTGATTTTTTTGCCTATCATCGGAGTCGGAGCCATTCTTCTTGCGAAAGAGTCCTCCGCGAGACAGGTTGCACTCGCCTCCTCAGGCTTCGTGTTTCTTGCGTCGTTACCACTCTGGATATTATTCGATAACACCAATGCCGGGATGCAGTTTGTCGAACGGCATTTTTGGATTGCCTCACCACCCATCAATTATTCTGTGGGAATTGATGGGATCAGCATGCCCCTTGTGCTTCTTACGACCTTCCTGACTCCACTGTGTATCCTTGTCTCATGGACGGCGATTGAAACACGGGTTCGTGAGTTTATGATCAGTTTGCTGGTTATGGAAACGGCGACAATTGGAGTTTTTTGCGCGTTGGATTTTGTGCTGTTTTATGTGTTTTGGGAAACCATGCTCATTCCCATGTACCTGTTGATTGGTGTGTGGGGTGGCCCGAATCGTGTGTATGCGGCCATTAAGTTTTTCCTCTATACCTTGGCCGGGAGTATTCTTCTTCTCGTGGCGATTTTGGTGTTGTTTTTCCAAGGCGGTCAGACCTTCGATATTTTGTCGTTGAGCCAGGCTGAATATGCGCCAAGTCTTCAGGCGTTACTCTTTTGGGCTTTTTTTGCCGCGTTTGCCGTGAAAGTGCCGATGTTCCCATTTCATACGTGGTTGCCGGATGCGCATGTTGAAGCTCCGACGGCCGGCAGTATTATTTTGGCGAGTGTGTTGCTCAAGATGGGGACCTATGGGTTTCTTCGTTTTTCGTTGCCTATGCTGCCTGATGCCACCGAACTTTTTACGCCTGCGATGATGACGTTGTCTGTGATCGCGATCATCTATGGGGCGTATATGGCGCTCGCGCAGTCTGATCTGAAGAAACTTATTGCCTATTCCAGTGTGAGCCATATGGGGTTTGTGACGCTTGGGATTTTTGCATTCAATGCGCAGGGTATTGAAGGCGCCATTTTACAGATGGTGAATCATGGGATTACGACAGGTGCCCTCTTTATGTGTGTCGGAATCATTTATGAACGAACCCATAGTCGACAAATTTCTGATAATGCTGGACTTGCCACGCCGATGCCGCAATACGCCACATTTCTTGTAATCTTTGCGCTTTCGTCTGTTGGGCTTCCTGGGATGAATAGTTTTGTTGGTGAATTCCTTGTGCTTATTGGCGCATTTGTGTGGAGTAAATTTGCCGCGACGCTTGCCTCACTCGGCATCATTTTAGCGGCGGCCTATATTCTTTATATGCTGCAGCGAGTGGTGTATGGCACGCCATCTGAACAGATGGCTCCCAAGCTTAGAGATCTCAACTTTCGTGAATTTGGCATGATGGTGCCCTTGGTGATCTTGGTGTTCTGGATTGGACTGTATCCCAAGCCATTCCTCGACGTCATGCATGCTAGCGTTGATCGTCTGGTTCAACGGCAGGCTCAAGTGATGACAGTTGATCGGCCTGTCCATGATTTACAGGACCTGTCATTCATTTCAAATTCTCGCTCACAATCATTCACCTCAGGGAGTCACACGCCATGACCCCTTCACTGGTTGATCTCGGAGCGATATTGCCGGAACTCCTGATTGTTGGAGCCGCGTGCTTGTTGCTCGTCCTCGATCCTATTACCCCTTCGTCGAAAAAAGATCTCTTGGCTTGGATGAGTCTTGGGGCTCTCGTTGCCTGCTTTGTCGTTACGATTGGCGATTTGAATCATCGTGTCTTGGCGTTTAGCGATTTGGTCATTATTGATCCGTATGCCGCTTTCTGGAAATTGCTGCTCTATGTCATCAGTGGGCTGACGATTCTTCTCTCGATGACGTATTTAAAAGAAGAAAAAATTGATCTTGCCGAGTATTATGGATTCATCCTGTTGTCGCTTGCCGGGATGATGATCATGGTGTCGGGTGCTGACCTGTTGACGATCTATTTGGGAATCGAACTCATGTCGATCGCGCTGTATATCATGGCCGGGTTCAAACGATTCGAAGCGAAATCTATTGAATCATCGGCGAAGTATTTTATTCTTGGATCGTTCTCATCGGGCATTCTTTTGTATGGTATCTCTCTTCTGTATGGAGTTGCCGGGAGTACGAAACTGACGGACATTTCCCAGGCGGTCAATAGTCGAGGGTTCGATGATCCACTAGTTTTGATGGCGACCATGCTGCTGATTGTCGGATTTGGATTTAAGGTTTCCGCCGTTCCCTTTCATATGTGGACTCCTGATGTGTATCAAGGGGCTCCGACATCCGTGACGGCCTTTATGGCCGTAGCATCCAAGGCCGCCAGTTTTGCCGCGTTTCTCCGAGTCCTGCTCGAAGGGTTTGGCGGGGTGAAACCGAATTGGCAAGGTCTCATATTAGTCATCTGTTTAATCACAATTGTGCTTGGTAATCTCGTTGCGATTGTCCAGACCAATCTGAAGCGTATGCTCGCTTATTCCAGCATTGCGCATGCCGGGTATGCTTTAATTGGCATTGTGGTGGCAGGATCCGTAGTCAATGGCGATCCCATTGCTTCTCGTGGGGTTTCCAGTGTGATGCTCTATTTAGCAATTTATTCGTTTATGACCATGGGGGCATTTGCGATGATTGGGATTTTGAGGCGGGGGGGGTTGGAAGGCGAAGAGCTTAATGACTTTACCGGTCTCTCAAAGCGTCATAAAGGCGCTGCATTTCTCATGATGGTTTTCATGGTCTCCCTTGCCGGTATTCCACCAACGGCTGGGTTCATGGGAAAATTTTATCTCTTTATGGCTGCGGTAAATGCTGGTATGGCTTGGTTGGCGATTATTGGATTGATCTTCGCGACTATTTCTGCTTTCTATTATTTACGCGTGGTGATGGTAATGTATATGCGGGAACCTTCAGCCACTCAAGAGCACGATACCCGTCTCGCATTTTCTCCTACCACATCCGTTGTCTTGGCTTGCGCGCTTGCAGGCGTGGTTTTCTTGGGAGTATTCCCAGGACCTCTGGTCTCTGTGACCACGTCGGCCGTGATTTCATTTCCCTAACGTTCTTGGCGCGGCGTTCTTTCTGTCTGATTACCTGAAGGGCGCCATGTTGTCTTAATTTTCTGCTACTATCATTTCTTCATCAATATTTCTGATCTGTAAGGCTCGGCCGCTATTATCGGTGTAGGCTTTGAGCCAGTCGCCCACATGGGCTGGCCGATCAATCATCGTTTCTTGATCAACCGGGAGGCGTATGGTATCTCCAGCATTGTTTGTCAGGAGGTAGGCCGCACCTTCAATTTTGGTGACTTGTCCGGTGACGGTTAGAGAAGGGGGCCAGGATTCAATGCCATTTTGTAGTTTTTGTTGTTCTGCTAATGCTCCGACAACGATGCCTTGGCCGAGACTCTCTTGGTCTGAATGAACTGTCGAGGGAGTCGTCGAACATCCCAATGTGAGAGTGTTTGCCAGCATACAAAATACACCGAGTCTGTAGAACACTGTCATAATCTATCCCTCCGTGGTCTGAAATTGAAGTGAGATGCAATGATATGTGAAGACACGTGTGTTTTGGAGATAGACAGCCGTTCCAAAATTTTTCAACGTTACATTGCGTCTATAGGCTACGTTAATCGACACGTCCAGGTGCGACAAGTTTAAACATGGAATGCCTAATTGGTATTCCGAGGTTGACGCAAGGATTGTCGAGAGGGGCAGATACTGGAACGTGTTTTGTTTCTTTCTATTATGGCAGACAATTTGTCTTACGGGTAGGCCGTCTAGAAGTCTGACGTCTTGGTTAAGAGTATGGAGGAATCGTATGTTGGTATAGCCAAAAGCTCTACATTAAAAGGACGTTTTGTGTCAAATGGCTCGTTGAGTAGCTGACTAGCCTCGTCGTGTTGAAAGGTGATGGCGAGTTGTTTTGGGGTTTGTCCAGTTGTGTCTTGTTTGGTAGGGTCGGCTCCGTGTTTGAGTAAAACTTGGATGACATCTAGACGACCGAGTTGAGCCGCGCAATGTAAGGGAGTCATTCCTAAAGCATTTTGTGCTTCAATATGTGCTCCATGTTGGAGCAGAAAATTGACCATCTGACTATGTCCCTCTTGCGCTGAAAGATGCAGTGGGGTCCATCCGTTACGGTATTGTGCGTGAATATTAGCTTGGTATGTTAAGAGTATTCTCGCGATATTGAGATGATTCTGTTGAGCGGCTATATGGAGAGGAGTAAACTCGTTTTTTTGACTGTTGAGCATAGCTCCCTGTGCAAGAAGGAATTTGGTCAGATCTTCGTGCCCCTCTTGTACCGCGAGATGTAATGGGGTCCAAATGTGTTGATACCGTGCCTGGAGATCTGCGCCATTCTCAAGGAGCAGTTTGGTGATAGGAAGACTGCCTTTTTGGGCGGCAAAGTGTAAGGGGGTAGCACCTTGAGTCGTTTGAGTATTGACGTGCGCTCCTTTTGTAATAAGTGCGCGAACGGTTTCAACGTCCCCTGTTTTCACAAATGGGTGGAGTGTTTCAGAATGGTCGAAAGAAAGATAACGTATGAGTGTGAGTATGAGAGCTGATGCTACGAAGAGGATGCGGTAGTAGACTTTCGGGATTTCTGGTATCCGTGGTTTTTCGTTCATGAAGTTTTCTTTTACAACAAGAATGAGTTGTCTGTTGGTCATTGGCCCGGGCCCGCGGTTTTAGTCAATTGTGCTCTATCAGAGCATTCAACCAGATAAGACGAGTCTGTAAGCAATTCCCCAAAAGAGGGGTTATTAGCAAGAAATGGAATGGGATGAAGACAACTGACTTTCTGGTGATTGGTGGGGGAGTTATCGGGTTAAGTATTGCTCGAGAGTTAAAGCGACGGTTCCATGATTCCTCAGTGAGCGTCTTAGAAAAAGAAGATACCTCTGATCGACATGCGAGTGGACGAAATAGCGGAGTCCTTCATGCTGGTTTTTATTATACTCCCGACAGTTTGAAAGCGCAGTTGACAAAAACTGGAAATGCCTTGATGACACAGTATTGTGAGTCAAAGTGCTTACCGATTCATCGCTGTGGAAAGTTAGTTGTGGCCAAAGATCGACAGGATCATGCTTCGATGGATGTTCTGCTCGCCCGGGGGCAAGCGAACGCTATTGCGCTCGAAGACATTACAGAGCAGCAGGCGAAAGAAATCGAACCTCGAGTGAAGACCTGTGAGCGGGCGCTGTTTTCTCCAACAACTTCTACCGTGGACCCTGTAAAAGTTCTGCAATCGATTGTTGATGACGCACAGTGTGAGGGGGTCGCGATTCACTATCATACGAGATATGAGGAAAGAAAAGGGGGAGTGATTCAGACTTCATCGGGAGCGTATGAAGCCGGGTATATTGTGAATGCCGCTGGTTTGTACGCCGATGTGATTGCCAGAGAATTTGGTTTTTCTGACCGGTATCAGATCCTTCCATTCAAAGGGTTGTATCTGTATTCCAATGAACCAGTCGGATCGTTTCGTACCAATATTTATCCAGTCCCAGACTTGAACAACCCTTTTTTAGGCGTGCATGTGACAGTGAATGTTGAAGGACAGGCAAAAATTGGCCCAACGGCCATCCCAGCATTTTGGAGGGAACAGTATCAGGGGTTCGACAACTTGAATCTTATGGAGTTGGTTGATTTACTCAGACGGCAAACGGGCCTATTGCTTTCTTCGAATTTTGATTTTTCCCGTCTTGCCTTTCAAGAACTTCGGAAGTATTCTCGTTCCCATTTGATTCGTTTGGCCTCGACCTTAGCTCACGATATTGTAGTTGAGGATTATACGAGATGGGGAAGACCAGGTATTCGAGCGCAATTGATTGATGTCAAGCGAGGAAAGTTAGAGATGGACTTTGTCATTGAAGGGGACGATAAGTCCATGCATGTGTTGAATGCCGTATCACCTGGTTTTACTTGTGCCATGCCATTTTCGAGCTATGTCTGCGAGAAAATTGTTCAGGCACTTGCATGACAGACGACCTGAAAGATTTGTCCTGTTTATGGAACAATACTGAAAAGCGGTGCGCGTTGTGCTTTTTGAAGGTTGCGAGGCGGCGGTCACAAAAATAGTCTTTGATTCGGATTTGTGCCTTCGTTGAGTCAATCAGCGATTTAACGCGGCGTTGTTTGGAGCATGACGGTGTGGTGGTTGTACAGATTCTGAACTAGCCTTGACTCCATTAGCTTCCTGGATCAGATCGGACAGTAAGTGATGCCAGTGTTTTGTACTGGCCATGGCTTTCGTGAACATAATGCCTTCTTCCTTCGTCTCCATATCCAAAAAATCAATCATATGGATTGAACTTTCTTGTCCAAGCAACGCGATGCCGAGTTCAATTTTTTGGTTTTGTGTGTTTCCTGTTGAGGTCGACGGCATTGATTCAGCTTTAGTTTTCAGCTGGCCTTGGAGATCATTAGCCATAGCGGCATATTCCTGAGGGTGCGTTCGCAGAGTTGTGTGAATGATCTCGCCATTTTTTAGAATAAACGAGGCTGCGAGTTCAGTGAAATGAACAAAGTGTGGAGGCCGTGTTGCGGATTGGATGACGCAAACTGTTTGAGTGGATTCATTGATGGCGATTCCTGTTCCACTGGCATGATCTAAGTACATTTGAGTGGGCGTGAAATGTGAATCCGCAAATGTCGACGAAGTCGGATCTGGAGCCGTAACTGAAGAATTTTTGCTTAAGTGCAGGATACTAAATCCTATGCCGAGTAAGACCACAAGGATAATGAAGATGATGACGAGTTCAATCATTGGAGATGTGAGGATGACGTCAAACCAATACCGACAGTAGCGGGTGATGTATTATCGCATGGTGAAGAAAACACGAAGAACGGACTTTTCCCTTGAGTAACAGAACGTTTCGTGTTTATGTCTATGAGGGATTTAGGCAAAAGGAAGCCCTCCACTGCATTGGCGTGTTTCGTCACAAGCTCTGAAGCTGTTATGAAAAAAAGAAAACGGAAATACTGTAGATCTCTTAACGTCTCAAGAATAATTTCGGCCGAAATACACACGAACTTAATTAAAGGTTCGAAATCAAAAAAAAATCATAAAATTAAGAGTTTAGCGGAGATTTTATGGTCTTCCATTAAGGTGTTTTTGATGCCAAGATGGGGGTTGTGGAGAGTAATCAGAAACGTTCCCCTCTGTATGATGGAAGCAAGAACAATGATGAGCGTTGTTCGTTGAAGTTCTTGGGAGTGATTTGATAAGCTACGGCTCCTTTCTCCTGAAAATCCGTATTACATAGACTCCCGAACGAACATAAAGGTAGGCATCATGGCTAACGTGAATAAGGTTTTGATTAGTGTATCTGACAAAACTGGCGTGGTGAACGTCGCCAAAGGATTGGTTGCGCTCGGTGCAGAAATTCTCTCGACTGGAGGGACGGCTCAAGCATTGCGAGATGAAGGTGTCACCGTGACGGATGTTTCGGCTTACACCGGCTCACCGGAGATTCTTGGCGGGCGCGTGAAAACGCTTCATCCGAAAATTCATGGTGGTTTGCTGGGACGACGGAAGTTGGATATTCACGTCAAACAAATGAACGAGCATGGCATTGAACCCATTGATGTGGTGATTGTGAATTTGTATCCATTTGAAGCCACCATTGCGAAGCCTGGGTGCAGTTTTGAAGAAGCGATTGAGAATATCGATATTGGTGGTCCATCCATGTTGAGGTCGGCAGCGAAAAACCACGAAGATGTTTTGGTGATCGTTGATCCTGATGATTATGCTCGTGTGCTCGATGCCTTACAGTCTGGAACCGTCTCGTTAGATCTTCGGCGAGAGCTCGCGAGGAAAGTGTACAGCCATACTTCCCGCTATGATGGTCTCATCGCCGCTTACTTTGAACAACAGGCGAGTGAAACTTCCGATCTGAAATTTCCCTCTCAACTTTCTCTGCAGTATAAGAAAGTTCAAAATCTACGGTATGGAGAGAACCCACACCAACAGGGCGCTTTTTATCAAGAAGTGAATGCGCAGGAACCGTCAATTTCCAGAGCCCAGCAACTTCACGGAAAGGCCATGTCGTATAACAATTATTTAGATGCGAATTCGGCGCTGGAATTAGTCAAAGAGTTTGATGACACGGCTGTGGTGATTGTCAAACATAATAATCCCTGTGGGGTCGCGTTGGGGACGACCGCGGTGGATGCCTATGTTCGAGCAAGGGCCACAGACCCGACTTCAGCGTTTGGTGGCGTCATCGCGTGTAATCGTCAAGTTGACCTTGAGACAGCAAAAGAGGTGACCTCGACGTTTGTTGAAGTCCTTGTGGCTCCGGGGTTTAGCGAAGAAGCCCTGACCGAATTACGCAGGAAGAAGGATCTTCGGCTCTTAGAAGTCGGCTCTCTTGATGTCGATCAGCGGGAGGGATTTGATTTAAAGAAACTCGTTGGCGGGCTGCTGGTTCAAGACCGAGATCTTGGCACGCTCAAAGATCTCGGCGAGTTGAGTATTCCGACCAAACGACAACCAACAACCGAAGAGTTTGAAGCCTGCGATTTTGCCTGGAAGGTCTGCAAGCACGTCAAATCGAATGCCATTGTTCTTGTGTCGAATAACCAAACGGTGGGAATTGGTGCAGGACAGATGAGTCGGATTGATTCGGTGAAACTCTCTGAAATGAAGGCGGTGTTGCCGGTCAAAGGCACGGTGATGGCGTCTGATGCCTTTTTCCCATTTAGAGATGGCCTTGATGCAGCTGCCGAGGTTGGCGTGACGGCTGTGATCCAGCCCGGTGGTTCGATACGTGATGAGGAAGTCATTAAAGCTGCTGATGAGCATCAGTTGGCCATGATTTTCACTGGCATGCGCCACTTTAGACATTAAAATACAACTGAGACACACACGGAGTTTCTTGAGGTGTTGTCCTCAATCATACGACAGTATCCCTGCTGTCTGACGAATTTCGGTACTCATTATGCGGTCTGTATTGGTTTTAATCTGTGAGTTCGAACGTATTGGTGAAACGTTGTAGCGTATCTATTTAATTTCCAGTTTATGAGGAAAGGTTGTCTAGGCGACGATCGTAGTATGCCTGACAGAGAGCTGAATAGGCATTGAACGTTGAACCCGGCCTTCCACCCTGAGGCGTTGATTAGAGGTACCCAAGGCAGCGTAATATCCGCCTCAACATCGGAAGTTATTTGAAGCGACTACAAGCTAACGATCTTCCAACTGTAGACAATTGCAATATGAAAATTCTTGTCATCGGAAATGGCGGGCGTGAGCACACTCTCGTATGGAAATTATCACAGTCTCCACGCGTCTCAGCTTTGTATTGTGCGCCAGGTAACGCGGGTATTCGTCAGTTGGCGACATGCGTCCCACTCAAAGTCGATGACCTTGCTGGGTTAAAAAACTTTGCACAAGAGAAAGAGATCGATCTCACGGTTGTGGGGCCTGAACTGCCCTTGTCGCTCGGTATTGCTGATGAATTCCGTAAGGCAAAACTTCGGATATTTGGGCCGACGCGGAATGCCGCCTGTATTGAATCAAGTAAGTCTTTTGCCAAAGACTTGCTGCTTCGCTGCCATGTTCCAACTCCACAATCTAAGACCTTTGATCAGCTTGACCAAGCACGAGCGTACATTGATAGCCATGCTGTTCCCCTTGTGGTCAAGGCCGATGGATTAGCTCAAGGCAAGGGAGTCATCATTGCTCAGACAAAAGAAGAAGCTCATGAAGCCGTGACCAAGATGCTCGAACACGGTCAATTTGGCGAGGCTGGTATGCGGGTGATGATTGAAGAGTTTCTCGATGGCGAGGAACTGACGTTGATGGCGTTTGCTGATGGAAGGACAGTGATTCCCATGATTGCGGCCCAGGATCATAAACGGGTCGGTGAAGGCGATACCGGTCCGAATACCGGAGGAATGGGAGCCTATGCACCGGCGCCAATTGCTACGGACTCCCTTCGCCAGCGAATTGTTCGGGATATTCTCAATCCTGTGGTTGAAGGACTTTCGCGTGTGGGCAGTCCTTACTATGGGGTACTTTATGCCGGTCTGATGATTCATCAGGGAGAACCCTATGTCTTGGAGTTTAATGCACGTTTTGGCGATCCAGAAACTCAGGTCGTGTTGCCATTGCTGAAGACAGATTTGGTCGATGTCCTTGAAGCCGTGGTCGAGCACCGTTTAGACCAAATAGCCATTCAATGGCATGATGACGCGGCCGTTTGCGTGGTTCTTGCGTCCTATGGATATCCAGGGTCGTATCAATCAGGGTTGCCCATTTCTGGCTTGTCGACTCTTGATCATGCAAAGGACTTGGTTGTCTTTCATGCCGGGACTGAAACTCAAGGGAATGATGTCGTCACAAGTGGTGGACGGGTTTTGGGAATTACGGCTATTGGTCATGATCTGAGATCTGCCAGAAATCGTGTTTATGAGGCCGTGGATTTGGTCACATTTGATGGCCAGCATCATAGACGCGATATTGCCCATCGTGCCGTTCCACTGACCTAACGTCTTAAAGGTCCATACGTGGCGTCCCTTCTTCATATTCCTCGTGAACTGACTTCAGATATCCTCAAGACCGCATCTCAGTGTATTGTTGCCGATGGTGTCTTAGCGGTAGCGACAGAAAGTGTGTATGCTTTGGCAGCCGGCGTCAAGCATCCTCGGGCCATTGACCGAATTTCAGCGATGAAGGGGGATCGGGAGAGTAAGCCAATTTTGTTACTCGTGAGTTCAAAAGCTCAAGCGCTTCAGGTTGTTTCGGCGCTCTCGCCCATTGCAGAGTTTTTAATCGATCGATTTTGGCCAGGCCCGTTGACGCTCATTCTTCCTGCTGTTCCAAATCTTCCATTCTTACTCACGGCGGGGACAAATACGATTGGCGTTCGACAACCTGATCAGCCTCGACTCCTGCAGCTCCTTGAGGCCGTTGGCCCATTAACGGGAACGAGTGCCAATCGTTCAGGGTTGGTTCCAGCAACAACCTCAGAGGAGATTATGCGAGAGTTCGGCGAAGAAGTCGACATGATCTTGGATAGTGGACCTTCTCCAGGCGGCCCCCCTTCTACGCTTCTCAATGTGGTTGATGATATTCGTGTGTTACGGCATGGTCCTATCACGACTGCACACCTCGAAGAGGCTCTGAAGCTTCTTGGTCAACGATTTCGGGGTTTTTCTTCCCGAAGCTGATTTGTGACTTCTGAAATAGAAAGAAGTGGTGTATTGAGTAATTGTCTTGCCGTATCGATCGTAAACGCCAGATCTTTGGGACGAATCATTCCAGAAGTCTCGATGGTGGAAGTTTGAATATTTGATGTTGCGCCGCGTCCCAAAAGCGTAAGAATCGCAAGGCCAAAGTCCCATCGGTTCATGGTCTCTGGGCCAGCCAAGTGAAGGATTCCCTGAAAGTCCATGTTAGTCAATTCAAGGAGAGCTTCAGCAAGTGTGTGCACCCAAATTGGTGATCGTCGTTCATCAGTAAAAAGACGGACGGGTTCTCCTGTGTCCATGCCACGGACCAGCCAACGAGTTTGATGATCAAGGGGATCGATGCCATACATGAGGGATGAACGAATGATGATCGCGGCAGGACAATAAAGACTGACAATCTGTTCAGCTTCGGTTTTGGCTTTACCGTATGGGTGTAGAGGATTCGGGATGTCTGTTTCCTGGTAGGGCGCGAGTGTACCGTCAAAGACCAGATCCGTTGAGAGGTGTAGGAACTTAATCGATTGTTGGTGTGCGATGGTCGAAAGATGATGAGCTGCCGGAAAAATCGCATCAATTTCCTTCGAACTCTTGTTCGAACAGGCGGTATGAATGATGACGTCAGGTTTGACTGATATAATGAGTTTGTGGACTTGATCTTTTTCAGTCAAGTCGCATTGATGGAAGATCGCTGGCGATGATGTTGGTGGAGGTGTTTGAAAGAACGTGGCGTGGGTATGCCATGATTTCGCCAGTTTGATGAGGTGATATCCTAAATATCCAGTTCCTCCGGTGATAAGTAGTGTGGGTGGCATGTTATGGCTCCGATCATTCCAGGTCAATAACAACGGATGGTCAGTCAACGGACCATCATCATTCATACTCTGCGTTGAACCCGATGGGTTGATGGTTGTTTGCTTGTGTGGACCTGCCGCTCTTTCGTACAATTTTTATAGAACCTCTTTTATTGAAGGTTGGTGCAAATACAATATAAGGAATGCCCATGATTGATTTACGAAGTGATACCGTAACGAAACCATCACCGGAGATGCGTGAGGCGATGGCCCATGCTGATGTTGGTGATGATGTGTACGGAGAAGATCCGACCGTCAATCGACTCGAACAAATGGCTGCGGAACTTCTCGGAAAAGATGCTGGTCTGTTCGTACCATCCGGGGTCATGGGGAATCAACTCTCCATTCGATTGCATACGCGACCAGGAGATGAAGTTATCGTGGAAAGTTCGTCGCACATCATTCGATACGAGGGAGGATCCGCGTCTTCGTTGTCCGGTGTGCAACTGACATGTATATCTGGAATGCGGGGAATTTTGGCAGCCGAAGACGTGAAGGCCGTTATTCGACAACCTGATATTCATACTCCTCCCACAACGTTGTTGTGTTTAGAGCAAACACATAATTGCGGTGGAGGAACGGTGTATCCTTTGTCGACGATTCACGAATTAACAGACGTGGCACGATCGAACGGATTGGCTTTGCATTTGGATGGGGCACGGCTTTTTAATGCAGTGGCGGCGACCGGAATTTCGGCTGCGGATTACGCGAGCCCGTTTGATACAGTTTCCTTTTGTCTTTCAAAAGCCTTGGGGGCTCCGGTTGGATCACTCATTGTGTCAGATGATACACGAATTGCCAAACTTCGAAGATTGCGGAAAATTTTTGGTGGCGGGATGCGTCAGGCTGGTATTTTAGCGGCCGCGGGGATCTATGCGTTAGAACATCATGTGGCGCGGTTAACTGAAGATCATCAACATGCCAAACGCTTGTCGCACCTATTATCCAAAATCCACGGCGTTCAGTGTTCCCCAGACGACGTTGAAACAAATATGGTTCTGTTTCAGGTTGACGGAAAACTTGGGACAACGGATGAATTACTTTCTCATTGTCGGGAGGCTGGGGTGTTATTAAATTCCGTGGGTGATCGGTCATTTCGGGTGGTGACGCATTTGGATGTGTCCGCGGAGGATATTGAAAGTGCGGGGCGCATGTTTGCCAAAGCGTTTTCCTCAACCTAACTGAGCAACGTTGACAGTCTGCCAGGACCATTCCTACAATTTACTCGTCCACATATCTATCCTGATGTAAGGAGTCTGAACACGTGAATAAGATGCAAGCTGTGTCGTTTCAACAAATCACGAAAATTTTAGAATTAACAGATGAATTGAATCTCTCTAGAGAGTGGGTGGAGATACCGCTTTCACCAGAAAGTCCGGGATCGATTAAAAAACTTCCCAATGGAAAGCTTGAGGTCGTGGTGGATGCCGATATCCCATTTGACGAATGGTTTCTGACGCTCCAGGAAAAGATTCAGGTTGTCATGAAGGAATAAGAAACAGGGGCTAGGGCGGGTAAAAGGGAATTGGTGAATTGACATCATTGCTGGTCAGTTGGTCGAGAAACTTCCGATGTGAAAGAAAGATGTTCGTGATGGCGGTTCGTGATCGAGATTGGCCGGGGTATACCAGTTGGTATTGTTGCCAAGAATGTGGTCGTCTCTGGACTTTTCAGGGAAATGATGTCGTCGCTCTTGATCTGAGCTGCGCGTTAGGCCCCGCTCAAGTCAGTGATGGCGTCGCCTGCAGAACCTGCACGATATGTGAGGGGACCTGTCACGCGCCAGCTGCAGAAATATAGAAAAACCTGAAAAATTCTTTACACGAAATACGAGCTACGCTTCACAAGCTACGGCTTTTTTCTATGGGGCGACAGCCACAGCCTTTCCCTTCATGTCAGACTCGCCTTCCTTGCCTTTGCTTTTTTCAACCGACCATTCCTTGGGGGTAATCGTGAGGAGATGGCCTTTCAGTGTATAAAATTCCCCCTGTGGAATTTCAATGTGTCCCCCGTCTTTAAGGTGTAAATCAAGAACGGTCTTTCCTGACTCTTTCATTCTGAGGAGAAATCGATTTTGGCTTTTCACCAGATCGTAGGCGCCTTGTTCATTGATGACCATCGAGCTGCGTTCTACCTTGGCATGAAGCTTTCCGCCTGAATCGAAAATAGCAAAATTGACGCCGAGCGGCCCCTCTGGTTTTCGTAACAGCAGTTCAATTTGCGGAAGGCCTTCAATTTCTATAATTCCATCGGAATTCCGATACCAATGTGGTCCAACTTTGACATCCATACGTCCGTTCATCCTTTCTCTGTGAAG
>BQIU01000013.1 GCA_021603905.1 Nitrospirales bacterium | reverse complement strand
AATCTCACGCTGTGCATGGGCTAATCGAGTCACGGAATCCATCATGAGCAGCACATGCTTTCCCTGATCACGAAAATATTCTGCCATAGCCGTCGCCAGCAAGGCCCCGCGTAATCGAACAAGCGGAGATTGATCGGACGTGGCGGCAATCACGACTGACCGTCGCAACCCTTCGGGACCAAGCTCTCGCTCAATAAACTCCTTGACTTCTCTTCCACGTTCACCGATAAGCGCAATCACATTCACGTCAGCTGACGCATGACGACTGATCATGCCAAGCAAGACACTTTTCCCCACTCCGCTTCCTGCAAAAATTCCAAGCTTCTGACCGACACCGCAGGTCAGTAAGGCATTCATTGACCGAAGACCGAGATCCATGGGTTGGGCAATTCGATCGCGCTCAAATGGCGTAGGAATCTGTCCCGTTAACGGATACGTCTCAGTCTGGGGAATCGGACCTCGTCCGTCGATCACTCGCCCCAAACCATCAAAGACACGGCCCAGAGATCGAGGTCCCACCTGAACATGTGCAGGCTTGGATTCATAGACAATACGATCTCCAGCACGGATTCCTTGCATGTCTCCATATGGCATGAGCATCACACGATCATGCCGAAACCCAACCACTTCACCTTCCGTCACCAGTTCTCCAGTTTCCTTCACAATTTGACAACTCTGTCCCACAGAGACTGGCGGTCCGGTCCCTTCCACCGTCAATCCGACAGCGTTCACAACTTGTCCATACACGGTAATCGGATCAATTTCGTGAAGACGTGGAAGAAGGCTCGACAGTTTCATCTGGCTCACTTTGCGGCTGTAACGCTTCACCAATAATTTTTAACTGTGACTCAATTCCAGCATCGATGACCAGCCCTTCTGTTTGAAGGAGACAGCCACCCATATCCATCGCCGGATCACTTTCAATTCGAATGGAAGGGCTTTTCCCATCATGGGTCATGAGATGAGACTGCCTGGCTTGAAGATACTCAACGTCATCGGGATGAACATACAGACATACCCCGCTGGAAGTCGAAAGACTGTTAAAGATATGACCAACTTGATCCACCACAACATCTTTATGCATTGACGCTTCACGATGGATGACTTTTTTCGCGATCGCTAAGGCTAACTCAATCACATCTGATTCGGCTTGACGCAACATTCTCGTCTTCGCCTCTTCAAGCTGCCCGATCAACATCAACGTTCGCTGCGTTTCCTGTTCGACTTCGTGACGACATTGTTGTGTCCCCTCTTCGAGACCAGCGGCTCGTCCTGCTTCAAAGGCCTGCGATTGGAGAGCGGAGCAATCGTGTGGTAATTCCGACTCTTCGACTGTTTCCTGCTCTTCTTTCGAGACCTGACGCTGCCCCATGTTCTTCATAAACATCGGTATGAGTTCACTCATCTCGAAGGACTGAACAGCCAGTCGTTGATTCTCAGATTTAATCACCTTAGACCATTTGCTCTTCACCCTTACCTCCAAGCACCACACGGCCTTCAGCAGCCATTTTCTGGACAATTTTCAGAATATTCTGCTGTGCCGCTTCGACATCACTCAATTTCACCGGGCCGCGACTTTCCATATCTTCTTTCAACGACTCAGCCGCACGACTCGACATATTTTTCAGGAACTTTTCTTTGAGCCCATCATCAACGGCCTTTAACGCCAGGATCAACTCGTCCTTACTGACATCACGTAAGACTTCCTGCATACCCCGGTCATCCACATCTTCCAGATCTTCAAATACAAACATTTTTGAGCGAATCTCCTCGGCAATTTCAGCATTTTTCTCTTCTAATGCCGCCATGATTTCGCCTTCAACATTGCGTTTAACAGAATTAAGAATTTCGGCCACTAACCCTGTTCCACCGACGGCCACCGCATTCTTCGACGCACCCGCACGAAGTTCATCTTGCAGTACGCCGTTTAATTCCTCAAGCATATTCGGAGAGACCTCTTCCGTCGTCGCCATTCGATAGACAATGGCATCACGCTTATGGCTGGGCAAGAGGGCAAGCACCTGACCAGACTGATCTGATTCAAGATTCGAAAGAATCAGCGCACCGGTTTGAGGATGTTCATACGTCAACATATTCGCAATGGATGCAGAATCCATGGATTTTAATGTTTCAAATCCTGCATTTTCCGACGTATTCAATGAACTGAGAATTCGTCTGGCCTTATCCTTCCCAAGGGCAGAATTGAGAATTTTAGAAAGATAAGTCTTTCCTTCAACAGAAAGACCGGATGCCCCTGCCTGCTGAACAAACTCCCGCAACACCGTCCGATGTTCGTCTTGACCAACATTCACCATCCCGCCTAAATACGCACCGATCGCTCGGATATCCTTTTGATCCAACACTTTTAAGACTTCAACGGCGGCATTCTCACCAATGGCTAAAAGTAGAATCGCCGCCTTTTCATAACCAGACAATTCAAGTGACATCTTAGGCTTTCTCCGCCTTTTCTTCCTGCTCTCCCTTTATCCATGTTCGAATGACATGCGCAGCTGTTGTTGGATTATCCGAAGCTAATTTAATCGCATGTTCCTCGGGCGTTTCAGTAATCTCAGCCTCATATTCAGCCACAGTTGCTGGCAATCCGTCTTGCGGAACAGGGACAGGTTCAGAGGGAGGAGTGATGAGGCTGGTCACCATAGGACGAACCACAAGTAGTAAGACAAGTAATCCAAGCACCAGGAAAACCGCTGGCTTAATCAACCCTCCCCATGTCGCCAAGAATGAGTGCACCACCGTCGAGACGTGTTCATCACCTTCCGTCAACGGGGTCGCCTCAAATGGGGTATTGACCACTTCGATTTCATCTCCACGCGATTCTGAGAACCCGACAGCTTTTTTCACAATATCCACGAGTTTACTCATTTCCTCTTCAGAGCGAGGCACATACGTCAATTCGGCCTCATCGGCATTCGCTTCCGCATCTGCGCCCTCGGCGGGGACATAGGTCCCATCCACCAACACCGCCACCGATAAACGCTGAATGGACCCTGTCGGTTCAACAATTTTGCTCACTTTCCGATTCATTTCATAATTGAGGACCTCATTTTTACGTTTGGCCTCTTTCGGTCGTCCACTTCCCCCTGTCACATCCCCATCATTCGGCACATTACTCCTAACGCCGGGCACACCGGATGGACCGGAATCTTCTATGACTTTTTCTTGACTGCGATTTTCACTTCGAACAACCTGACTTTCCGGATCATAAGTCTCTTCGGTCACTTCAACCTGACGAAAATCTAGCTCTGAGGAAACACGAACAACTGACTTATTTCGACCTAAAACCTTATCCAACATGGTCTGCACTCGTTGTTCAAGATCGTGCTCGACATTTCTCTGCATATCCACTTGCGTCGAGGTCAATTGTGAATCTTTCTGTCCTGCCGTCTTGCTCAATACTTGCCCATGACTATCCACGACCGTGACATCACTCGGAGTCAGCCCCTCGACACTACTCGACACTAAATGCGTAACACCTTGGACTTGGCCTTGCGACAAGGCTGCCCCTCGCCGTAAAGTTAAGACCACCGCAGCCTGAGCCGGCTGTTTATCAGAAGTGAATAATCGACGTTCTGGAAGAACTAAATGTACTCGTGTCCGTTCAACTTCACGTATTTGTGAAATTGTTCTTGCCAACTCACCCTGCAAGGCTCGACGGTAATTCATTTTCTGCACAAATTGGGTGACACCTAATCCGACACGATCGAAAATTTCAAAACCCACCCCGCCGGTTTCCGGCAATCCATCCGAGGCCATTTGCAACCGCAATTCATGAACGTGTTCACTCGGGACCTTAATCGTGTCTCCACGTTCTGACAATTCATACGGGATGTTCTGACTATCAAGTTTCGCGACAATCGCCTGCACATCTTCTCGTTCTAAATCAGCAAAGAGCACTCCCATATCCGGGTCTTTTCCCATTAGCCCTAACACAGGAATGACGGCAATACCCAAGGCCAACAAAACCACCAGACCAACACGCTGAGGCATGCTGAGCGCTTGGAAATTATGCAGAATCGTTTCTGGGAGAGTCTTGGGACCTTGCGTGTCTTCAGCCATAACTCAATTACATAAGAAATCGATGGTAGAGAGTAACGTGGAGCACCATCATGGCAACCCGTGCAGCATCGGATACACCGTTGCAACAGTTACAGTTGTTCACGGTATTTCACGCTCATTCGGTGCATCAATTTCTGTTCTCCACATAACAGTACTCACACTTGCATTCTGAGTACTTCTTGATACGCTTCCAGCAGCTTATTCCGCATGGTCATCATGAGTCGAAATGACAAACCAGCTTTTTCACCGGCAATGATGGCTTCATGAATTGCGACATCTTCGCCGCGAGCGACGGAATCCTCAAGTCGACCGGATTCGTGCTGCAAATGATTCACCGCCTCGACCGCACCTTTCAGCAGTTCTCCAAAACTTGCCCCATTTGCTTGTGCCGGTCCTCGAAGCGCATCTTTCGCAATCGACTCAAGAACTGGATCAAATCCCCGAATTGAAAAGTTTTCCATTGGCGTATCCTTCAAGGCAAGGGACTATTATCGGCCCATTTCTAAAGCTCGCATGGTCATTGATTTTCCAGTCTCCAGCACGGCCAAATTCGCTTCATACGCACGAGACGCTGATAACATATTGGTCATTTCTTCAATGACATTCACATTCGGTAACTCAAGATATCCCTTGCTATCGGCATCGGGATGCAGAGGGTCATAGACTTTGCGGAAAGGGCGTTCATCCAACACCACTTTTTCAATATGAACGCCACTGGGTTCTGCTGACCGTCCAAAGGCCTGAGAAAAAACCGACATGAATGGAGAAGAGGGAGATTCAGCCCGAAAGACAACATCCCTTCGGACATAAGGACCACCATTTGGCGACCTTGTCGACTCGGCATTCGCAAGATTCCCTGCAATAATATTGAGCCGCTGACGTTGAGAATTCAGCGCCGATCCGACGACATTAAACAAACGATCAACATTCATACGAAAACCTCCTGTCGCAAAGGCAACCCTGAACACCTCATGGCATTCACCTGGAACTCATGTTTCACTGAAGTGACGCCGGCTTTACCCATTACGGCCCTCACCAATCGCCGCACGCCAGCCATCAAATCGACCTTTCAAAAATTGACTCACCGCCATATACATCATGGTATTCTCAGCCATCTGTGTCATTTCTTCTTCCAAATTGACGGTATTACCATCCAGACCGCCTCCAGAGTTCACAACATTGACATGTTGAAACACTTGATTTCCTGGAGTCGAAATTGAAAGATGTCGCGGATGTGTCCGTCTGGTGTCCAATGGCGATTCTCCTCGCTGCAGTGCTGAAAGCGTTTCGTGAAAGGGGAGAATACGATTTTTATACCCAGGAGTTTCTTCATTGGCTAAATTGGAGGCAATGGTTTCATGAATGCCACTTCGTACATTGAGCGACCGTTCATACAGTACTGACCCGCTATCCCAAATAGAACTCACCATACGCTCTCTCCTTTTCCATGAACTCGCAACGAACCCCGTGGATGTCTTCCCTCACGTTGTCCTAATTTCAGCAACCCTGATGCCAATGTTTCTCATAGGCCGCCTTGTCTGAAAAATGACCGTATTGATGACTCAGGACGATCAATGACCATCTTCCTGGTCAATATATGACATCAAGAAGAGACAGAGTAAAAAAATCATTAAGACATTTTTTCCTATAAGGCAGTATTTGCCGACTCGTTCACTCAATTCCAACCCTTCGTTCCAGAGCATTTCTCCAGCATACTCATCGACGACCATTCGGATGTTGCTAGGGTTCTAGCCCCTCTCCCCCATTTAACTGCCGATACTCACGTAATTTATTTCGCAAGGTACGAATACTAATCCCTAAGGTCCGTGCGGCATGCGTTCGGTTTCCTCCATGTCGATCTAAGACGCGAAAAATGAGGTCACGTTCCATTTCCCAAATCGAGCCTGTCGATTGTGACGACGGAGTGGGGGCGCTCAATGTCGGTTCTTCAAATGTGACATGCTCCATACGTAAGGGGCCTGAATCTGATAACAACACAGCCCGCTCGATCACATTTTCAAGTTCACGCACATTTCCACGCCATCGACGAGTCTTCAGATAGCTCATAGCTTCTTCAGAAATACTGACACTCGGACGGCCATTACGCTGACAAGACTGTTGAGCGAAATGGTCGACTAACATTTCAATATCCTCAGGACGTTCGCGCAGTGACGGAATCGTCACCGGCATCACGCTCAGACGATAGTACACATCTTCTCGAAATCGCCCAGCCTGCACTTCTTGCATCAAATTTCGATTGGTCGTGGCAATCACACGTACGTCAACAGAAATCGGTGTACGGGACCCCAAGCGATCGACTTCACGTTCTTGCAAAACACGTAATAATTTTGCTTGAAGGCCTAAGGTCATTTCGCCAATCTCATCCAATAAAAGTGTGCCTTGATGAGCCAGTTCAAACTTTCCGCACCGACGAGCCAGCGCGCCGGTAAACGCGCCCTTTTCATACCCAAACAACTCACTTTCAAGGAGACCTTCCGGAAGTGCTGCGCAATTGACCGCGACAAAGGGCTGATTGGCTCGTGGACTGTTTCGATGAACATAGCGAGCCAATACTTCCTTTCCTGTCCCGCTCTCGCCTTGAATAAGGATCGTGGCTTGACTCGCGGCAACGGTCTCTAATGTCTTTAAGGTCTGCAGGACACGCTCGTTCCGAGTGAGAAATCCAACCGACTCGGCATCGTGACCAGCTTCGGACGAACTACCGGATACATGTTCTCGTACATTACTTTTAATCCGCGAAACAATTTCCTCCAATTTTTCAGCCCGAAATGGTTTTTGAAGAAACTCGGTCGCTCCTAACTTGAGAGCTTCCACTGCTGTTTCGACTGAACCAAAAGCAGACATCATCACGACCGGCACTTGATTTCCAGACAACCTGATATCGCGTAACATGTCGATACCGCTTTTCCCTGGCAAATTTACATCAGCCACTATCAGGCTGGCCCCATTCCGTTGAAGCCATTCCAGGCCTTCGCGGCTGTCATTCACGACCGAAACTGAATACCCATGTCCGCCTAAGGTTTGAGATAACGCCGTTTGTAAATGGACATCATCTTCCACCACTAAAATGGGTTGTTTGTCATACCATTCCGTTTGGGTCATGCAGGTCTCCTCTGTTGTGGAAAGCATAAGGACACGGTAGTCCCTTGCTGTTCCCGGCTTCGTACATCAATCGTTCCATGATGTGCATCCATCACATCTTTGACAATGGAGAGTCCAAGTCCTGTTCCATGATTCTGTTTTGAATAAAAGGGTTGGCACACGTAGGGAAGCTCATCCGCGTTGATCCCACAGCCATAGTCACGAACACAGATGTGGACATCATGGCTTTCCTCTTGTAATTGACCATTGGACGGTGTTCGCCTCACCCTCCGACATTCAATATCGATATCCGCACCCTGAGGTGATGCCGAAATTGCGTTATGTAAAATATTGAGACAGGCTTGCTGAAGTAGCACATGATCGCCTTCAATCATTTCGGCATCAACAGCCACTCGCCTTCTTATCGTCACTTGCCGATCTTGAGAAGGCTGGGTCAGGAGAAGTTCGACTTGATCAAACAGGGTATGAACCTGGACTTTGTCAATTCTGGCTTCACGTGTTTTTGCTGTCGCCAACAAATCATCCACAAACTGCTCAAGAGTTCGTATTGATTGAACAAGATGATGACCGACTCGTTGGTGTTCAGCGTCGTTACACATACGTCGCTCAACTAATGAAGCAAATAACTCAATACTCGCCAATGAGTTTCGAAGATCATGTGAAACTTTGGCCACATGTTCTCCCATTACTCGCATACGTTCGTCTTTCGCAATCTGAGTCGAAACAGGTGCCGTCTGATCTTCACAAATAAATCGCACGATCAAACAAGGCACGGTTCCTGGCTGCCCCAGGACTTCCTCCCAACAGTTCAAGGTGCGTCCATGATGAGCCACGTGCATACATGGAACTGAGGGCCATCCTAATTGTCGCCAAGCCTTATCGAGAGACCGTCCTTTCACCATAATTTCTCCAAGTCCCGGAATTGCTCTGGCGGCTCGATTCACTTGCTGAATAGTTCGGTCGTGATTCATGAGTATCGCCGAAATCGGAAGGTACTCGAAAAACCGATTCATTTGCTCACGAAGTCTTTGTGTTTCTGCAAACTTATTTTTCAGCCCAATAGACACGGCTTGTAATTCGAGATCGAGGTGTTGCACTCGATCAAGGACACTCTGGTGAGCATCTTTAAAATAATCTTGTATCGTCTCCATCGAAGAATGATTCATAATGAGTCGTCGCTTACGAGGCGTTACTGGTTCGATGATATTCATCCAGTACGGCAGACGCCGCAGCTCGTATCGTGGATTCTAATTCCGCATCATTTTGACCAGGTTGTCGAAGACGGTCTAAGAGTGGGGTTGCCGCAGCCTGCTTTCCTGTTTCTTGGAAACACAATGCCAAGCGAAACTGCGCCCACGTTTTGACTTCAACCACTGCTTCCGACTCTCCAATCACTTGATACAAATTCTCAGCTTCTGCATAGCGTTTCTGCTCATACAAGAGATCAGCCAAAGATAATTGCGCACCAATTGAAGTAGGATGATGCTCCAGCACATAGCGATAGTCTTCAATGGCTAGACCGAATTTTCCCAAAGCCTCGTATGTATGAGCCCGTTCAATACGAGCCATCTGTTGCTTCTGATTGTCTGCGCCATGCTCTATCACTTGCGTAAATTGCGTAATGGCCTTCGTGAATTTTTGTTCAGAGACATCCACGCGTCCAAGAGTCAAGAAAATATCGTCCCTGAACTGACCTTTGGGATAGGCCTGGATATAGGCCTTTGCGGCCTGACGAATCCGATCAATCTCACCAAGTTCATGTGCCAGGATGACTTGTGTCGAAAGAATTTGTTCTTTGATTTTTTTAGTAGGATTTTCCTTCAACATGTTGTCGTACCACTTCAACGCCTCTTTTGAAAGACCAATCTGACGGTAGGCCTCTGCCAACATTCGCATCCACTCAAGGTTTTGGGGGAGAGAACGTACGAGCAATTGTTGCTGCTCATAATATCGAATGAGTTCCACCCATTGCTGTTGTTGATAATGGGATTGGAAGGTTTGCGATACCTTGAGAGTGAGAATATTTTGAGCATTCGTTTTCCAAGGTTCAGTCTGACCGAACAGCAGCAATTGGCTATAGGCCGCCAAGCCCCCCCCCTCATCTCCAATTTCTTGATATCCCTTCGCTAGCCAGAATTGCGCTTCATCTGCCACATCAGCTTCAGGGGCTTGCGCCAACTCCCTGGAAGACTCAACGACTCCATCCCACGACACCGACAAATAGATCTCTAGTGCATTCAAACGATCGTAGAGAGTTTTCCATGCTTCTTGAGAATGGTCGGAACCTAAATACGAAAAAACCCATCGCGTCAAGGCTGCGTGTCCGCGACGTCCAGGTTCACGTTGTGGATAGCGAAGCGAGGCTTCTTGAAAAAACCAAAGTGCCGCCATTTCATGATCGCGTTCCAGCAAATACTGAGCAATGTTATTTAATGCAAACCCGGCTTCAATTTTCTCTGGATGAAGATTATAGGTCGTGAGATACCACTTCATCGCCTGCCCAGGGTTTCCCACCTGAGCGATACTCAATCCATAATGATAAGCGGAAGCCGCAGATGACCGAATCAATTGAGGCTGTTCAACATCAACGACTTGATACCAATAATAGGCTTGATCCCAAGCATGCGAAAAGGCTGTCGCATCGGCTAATCCCAGAGCGCCTTCCAGATGGTACTGAGTCCACTTTGGCTCCTGAACCAACCGCCGAAAAACGAGAGAGGCTTCGATATACTTTTTTTCTTCTAAAAAATTTATTCCTGCGTTCAATAACACCCCACCGGCCAGCGGATGGTCAGGATAGGTGCTCAAAAATTCTTCGAAGACCCCGTTGGACTCAAGAGCCCATCCCATTTGATCAAAAAGTTCACCCACACGACACAGTGCCCATGGCGCATAGGGACTCTGAGGATGTTCCTTCCGTTGTGCAAATAAACGTTTAATCATCGCTAGGACTTTGGCATCCGGAACATCTTCAGGATTTGGTAAGGATGCCACTGCGTATTGGGCCCCTTCAGCAAATACGCCTTCCGGTTGTTCCTGTAAAAATTTCAAAAACAATTCTCTTGCAACCACCAGTTCTCCATCGACCATCGATTGCTGAGCTCTTCGAAACATCTCTGGCTCGGCCATTTCAGAAGGATAGTGCCACTCGAATTCCGAACAAGATGAGGCATAACTCAAATTCGGCGACATAAGAAGACTCGCAACAATATAGATCCAATACACAGACGATGACCCTTGATAATTCTTAGTATGAAGGTGAATAGCAAAAACTAGACCGAGAGTATTACTTACGAACACTCAAGCTCATTATGCGAGTCAACATATTGGAAACACGGACAAATATATGAAATGACCAATGAGGAACGACGATGACTTTTTCGTCAAATGCTTGACGGTAAGGTCAAAACATCGTCTTTTTAGGGAATGGAAATATGAGAGAAAAAGGCAGAAGTCGAAGGGCTGGAAAATATCAAGTAGATTAAAAGGAAGTGACGGACTTCGTCTCTTGTCCGGTTCGATTCGCTACAATTTCGGCTAAGGATTTCTTTTTAAGTTTTTCAATCAAGGTCGTACGATTGATATGGAGTAATTGAGCCGCTTTACTTTTGACCCAATTCGTTCGTTCAAGTGCTTCAATAATCAAGCGATTTTCGAATTCTTCAACTGTACCTGAGAGATTGATCCCGCCAACTGGAATAGCGGCAGAGACATTGGCTGCTGACACGGCATGCGGAGATCGAATTTTCTCAGGGAGGTCAGCCAGATCAATTTGCCCATCGCGTTTCAAAATGGCCATCCGTTCAATGATATTTCCCAGTTCTCGAACATTTCCAGGCCATTGATAGCTACAAAGCAATGTCATCGCCTCTGGAGAAATTCCCGTTAATTTTGACGATCGTCTCTCATTAAATATATTCATGAAATGCTCAATCAACAACGGAATATCTTCTGAACGATGTCGTAAAGGCGGAACTACGATTGGGACCACATTGAGTCGATAGTAGAGATCTTCTCGAAATTGTTTGTTCGCAACCAACTCTTCCAAATCTTGATTGGTTGCAGCAATCACCCTGGCATCGGCCTTGTACGTTCGAGTGCCCCCCACACGCTCAAAAGTTTTTTCTTGTAACACACGGAGTATTTTTACCTGCAATGGTGGGCTTAAATCCCCGATTTCATCAAGAAAAATGGTCCCACCAGCTGCCAATTCAAATCGTCCAACCCTCGTGGCTACCGCCCCAGTGAAAGCCCCTTTTTCATGACCAAACAATTCACTTTCAAGCAATGCTTCCGGAATCGCTCCACAATTGACTGGGATCAAACACCCTTTTCTGCGATTACTATGGAAGTGTGTTGTTTGGGCAATCAACTCCTTTCCAGTCCCACTTTCTCCGAGAATTAATACTGTACTTTCAGCATCTGCGACACATTCAATGAGTCGAAATACTTCCTTCATCACCTCGCTCGAACTAATGAGATTCCCTAATCCAAATTGGCCTTTAACTGTTCGACGTAACTCGACATTTTCATTTCGTAAAGATTGAACGCGTAGCGCACTTTCGATCGTCGCGCTGAGCACTTCAACGGAAAAGGGTTTCTGCAAAAAATCAAAGGCTCCAGCTTTGATAGCCTTCACTGCCATCTCCACAGATCCAAAGCCTGTCATGACAATCGTGACCGGTTGCGATGGCAGATCTGCAATCTGTTCAACAAGTTCAATGCCATTAATGCCGGGGACCATCACATCAGTGAGAAGAATATCGAACGGCGATTGTTGCAACAGAGAGAACGCCTCGGTTCCCGACTCAGCTTCGACCACATGATGGCCTTCATCCTGAAGTTGCGCACTAAGGGCTTCTCGAACATCTTTTTCGTCTTCAACGAGCAAGATCTGTGCATGCGAAAGATTTTGCGTGGCCGCGTGTGTGTCAGAGGAGCCCATAAACCCTCCTAATTTCGATTCTTTTCACAGCAACTCTCTAAATTCTTAATCAAAACAACACTAATAGCAAGATAGCTAACATTATTTATGCAACAAAGGTCAAGTCGCCAGCAAGAATTCCCAGACAATTCAAGGCACTCTGACCGTCGAATCACCAAGCTCACCTCTCTGATTCAGGAAAACAAGGAGAAACTTACACTCTTCATGATTCCATATATATTTGATGAACTGAGTGCTCAGAGAACTCAAGAAGTAAACAAGACCGACCGAAAGGATTGATAGACCTCAGGAAAAACAGGGTATGCGATTCATTCCTGATTTGACGAAGGAGACCATGGTGCCAGAAAAAACCTCAATGCCCATTTTCATATTGTTTGATACGAAAACAGGGTATCTCTATGGGCATCTCTTCGCTACTGGTCCAGAAGATCCATTTTTGCATGAAGTTGTTGAATGGTGGGGAGCCCATTGCTCGACCAACCCTATCGGAGTTGATTACCCAGGACTTACCCAGGCAGGCCTCACGAATAACACCCTCTCCTCCAACTAACTCCTTCCAGTTCGAGACTTTTGAAATATGAAATGTGTCAGACTAATAAATAGTCGGCTGATTCCTTTATATGGTTTCCCTCTCGCATGTTGACTTCCTATTAGCTCATCGTAGTTCTGCCCAAATAGCAAGACCTGACCTGAAGAGTAATTGCCTATCATTGAAAGTCAGGATGATAATATTATCGTTCGCATGGCTTGTAATAATATCTTGGGAATGAGGCAGGTCTTTAGAGAAAAATCCGCCGGTAAATGCAGAAAATCCCAAGGCTTGATTTGCAGTAACCAGTACAGCAACATGATCCCTCACGATGACTTGTTGAAGCGTTTCCCGAGGACGAAGCTCCTGAACCTTCCATCGACCAATTTCTCCCTGAAAACCATAAATTCGTTGTTCACCGACAACCAGAATCAATCGTGGAGTGACGTACGACTTCACAACCTGTTCAGACACTTCTAATTCTAGTGGGCTCCAACGTTGCATCGTGCCGGAATACCCAAGCAGTCGAAGTGACGTTTGCACAAAACCCGTCACACCTTTCGCTTGAATATCGACGATATCTTCCCCTGCAGCCAATGGAATACGAGCAATACCTTCTCCACGGTGAATGCCCAATACTCGCCCCTTATTTACGGTGACTGCGACTTGGTCAGTGATACGCTCTTGAGACCAAACAGTTGAAAAAGGGTAAACCATTAAGAAACTCAAATTGACGATCACACCTATGGCAATCTGTTGCAGAACATTGCTTGTCACAACATCATATCTCACCTCAGGATTAATCATGCTGTTTAACGACGAGAGGACCATGGAACACCCCTGTCGTCACCAATGAACAATGGCCCCAAAATTGTGCTCATTAACTCCTGTCCGATTCCTGCCCCAGTCCATAAACCGGTGAGACTAAATAGAAAATTAAACTGTGTTCGATCCGGAAATTCAATGTAATACAATCCGAAGGAAAAACACCGACAAGGGTTTTGATAGAGTCCGACTATATCAAGTTCAGAGTTCTGATTTGTTCGAATATCACGATACACTTTCGCCCCAACGGACAGTCCCATCGGTAACCGAACTGCACCTCCTGCAGTCAAAAATGATATTTTTGGTTGAGGAACCAAGACCTCATTGAACGAAATAGAATTCCAAATATCACCCCGTCTCACTCGTGCGCCAGCACGCGTAAATCGCTGACCAACTTCAACGTACCAAGATTGGTTGGCTTGTAGTCGAAAATCGGTATTCCATTGACTGAAATTTGAACGATTTGGGTCGTAAAATGCATCAACTGCAACTTGGAAATCTGAGAACACTTGCGTAAAACTCACAGGTCTATTGAACGTGGCACGTCCCCAAATATCAGAAAACTGCTTAGCAAGAGGTGGTGGATCGCCAACGTGATAACTTTGCGCAACTAGCAAATCAAGCCATGTGCCAGATCCACCAGTCATACTCTGTTCACTTAATCGCGAATTCAACGAATACGTTACCAGACTTTTTTTGATAAGATCATCCGTTGCATCAATCAGCACAAGTTCAGACTGATCGGTTGGAGGAACAAACTCGTAGATAACGCGCGGTTCAATTGAATGACGAAGTCGTGTCTGCTCATCAAGCCTAAAGCGTTTGGACAAATGTGTGTACGCCTCCAGCGCCGCCCAAAAGGTTTCTCGACTTTGTACCTTTTTTGACGTCTGCCCTCGTGTATAGGCTACTTCTCGAAATTTCACTTGCGGCTTAATACCCAACACATTTCCAAGATGAAGACCATTCAGCGACGCACCTGGCAAAAAATCCATACGACTAACTTGAAAGCCTTCTTCTCTAAAAAAGTGGACAAACGTGGAATCCATTCCTACGGCGAGCGGACTCCCAAACACCGAATAACTTGGGAATATATGTCCAATCTGGGGAAAGCGTTGAAATGTCATGCTCCCACCAGTTTCTAATGGTTGAAGATATTGCCCAAGGAGATACAAGCTTCCATGATCCAATCGTTGATTAATATTCAAGAGCGATTCTTGGCTGGGCAACGCCCGAAGAGTTCCAGCACTACTCAAATCCTGCAAGAACGAACGATCTGTAGAATAATTGACCAACAATTTCACAGAAAGGTCTGGATTCACTTCCTGAATATGAACACCATTGATATCGGCACGCCCCCGACTTTGCTGAGTATCGTATAAGGTACTGACCAACCAGCTACCTTGAGACCGCTGATTAAGAATATACCGGTATTCAAAATCACTTCCTCCTCCACGTTTGCTGAGAATGAGCGGAGACACGGTCACATCCTGACTAGGGTTGATCGCCCAAAAAAAACTTTGTTGGTAGCGAAATCCAAACACATTGTCGACTCCGACTGATGGAATCAATAATCCAGTTTTTCGGTTACTTCCTAGAGGGTAACGAAAAGTGGGAAGGGGGATAATCGGAACATCATTAATGTTAAACCAGACACCTTTTCCATAAAGACTGTCATCCCAATCGAAGTCCATATCCTGAAACGTAAACCGCCATGCGGGCACCTCTCCGTCTTTTGCATCACAGTTGGTAAACGATCCATCTTGAGCGCGATAGTGTGTTTCTGAAAATCTACGAAGTCGTTGCCCGGTGATGAAGGAATTTTTCTCTCGCATAAAGACATCTCCATCGGTAATAACCCCGGCTTCGGTGTTGAGATTCAAGTCTAACTGCTCAGACCACACATCCGTATTCCGATCGCGCAGATACACGTGCCCCTCGGCGAATAAATCTCCAGAAAGTTTATGGAGCGTGACATGATCTGCCGTGAGACGAATGGGACCTTGAATGACGACGACCGATCCCTCGGCGTCATAGACTTCTGTTGCCTGATTATAGTCAAGCTTGTCAGCGGTAAGCTCGACAGGAGAAGACGCAGAGGAGGACTGCTGCGCGGACTCTGGACTTGTCTCTTGTGCTCTCACCTGTACGGAAAAGAAAAGACTGACCAACACCGCCATCACAGAAAACCAATGTCGAAAATACCTCAATCTACAGCTCACAAGAATACTCATGTCGATGAGGACGACTGACTAGTTTTGAGGAGATGTCTCACTTCACCAACCAGGAACAACGAACCGGTCACGCAAATCACATCAGAAGATTTCGCCAATTGTTTCGCGAACTTCAAAGCCTCGGCCAGTTGAGGGGTTTCGTTCAACGTAAAATGTCCCTCTGGTACATGCTGCCTTAGTTCATGCACTGTCGCTGCCCTCGTCATGGACATTTCAGTCAGAATCAAGTGATCGACAAACGGACACACCAATTTCAAAAATTTGGCACAATCTTTATCCCGCATCATGGCCAAGACAACAATCAGTCGAGCGTCATCTTTATGAAGCATCGGTACCAGGGCATCAACCAAAACCTTACCTGCTGCAGGATTGTGAGCCCCATCAATAATCAGACGTGGATGATCTTCCAGTATCTCCAACCTTCCCGGCCACACCACCTGAGAAAGCGCCATTCGTATCATTGCCTCCTGAATATTTAATCCCCTCCTACTCACATGTTCCAATAATGCTAAGGCACAACCGGCATTGTTCATTTGATGATTCCCGAGGAGAGAACAATAAAGGTGAGAAAAGTGTGTCTCGATTCCTTCATAGCGAAACCTTTCACCAGGTTCATGGAAAACGTGAAACTCCGTTCCTAATCCATAACACGGCGCCTGACGAGAAGAGGCCTCCTCTCGAATCACAGTCTCGGCTTCTACAGGCATGTCGCCCAAAATAACTGGGGTGTCGGGTTTAATAATACCCGCTTTTTCAAAAGCAATTTCAGAGAGTGTCAAACCGAGGTAGGATTCGTGATCATAGGAGATAGAAGTAATCACAACACCCAGAGGGGTGAGGACATTGGTCGCATCAAACCGTCCACCCATTCCCACTTCGACAACGGCAATATCGACCGCTTCATCAGCAAAGTACTGAAAGGCGATAGCTGTCGTAAATTCAAAAAATGTGAGGCCAATGGGAATTGTTGATTGAACCTGTTGAGTGAGTGCAACCACTTGATTTTCCGAGATCAACTGTTCATTGACCCGAATACGTTCTCGAAAATCAACGAGGTGAGGTGATGTATAAAGGCCAACTCTATACCCTGCGACCTGAAGAATTTTGGCCAGAATCGCCGCAGTCGAACCTTTACCATTTGTTCCACCAACGTGTAGAGTCTTGTAGCGATGCTGAGGATTTCCTAAGGCGTGTAATGCTGATCCAATCGACTCAAGACCAAGCTTAATCCCATGCCGATACAAACTATAAAGAAACTCCGTCGTATCTTTATAGTCCATGACACGTCACAAAATAGCTATCGTTGAAAAAGGCTATCGTTGAAATACCGCGAGCATCGTATGATGACGCGTTCAGATAAGAAGATGGCCAACCCACACCTGATCACATGAGGGTCGTTTCTTACACCATCATGTGATGTAATAACATCTGCATTTCAGTCTTGAGATTTTTCCGAGGGACAATCCGATCAATCATACCATGCTCAAGGAGAAACTCCGCACGTTGAAATCCCTCTGGCAACCGCTGTTTAATCGTTTGCTCAATCACCCGAGGTCCGGCAAATCCAATTAACGCCTTAGGTTCGGCTAAAATAATATCTCCTAACATCGCCACACTTGCCGTTACACCGCCAAATGTCGGATCTGTGAGCAGAACAAAAAATGGGAGGCGAGCCTCATGAAATCGAGCAAGAGCCGACGCTGTTTTGGCCATCTGCATCAGGGAAAGTGCCCCCTCCTGCATGCGAGCGCCACCGGATGTCGTAATCAACAGAAACGGCATTCGTGCTTGTAACGAACGATCAATCCCACGGCAAATTTTTTCACCGACGACCGACCCCATACTTCCACCCATAAATCGGAAATTAAAGATTCCTATACCGAGACTATGCCCGCCAATGGCACATTTACCGACAACAATGGCTTCTTTTTTCCCGGTTTTCTGTTGCGCGGCAAAGAGCCGATCTGAATATGAAACGGTATCAACAAATTCGAGAGGGTCTTCAGGAACCAAATCCTCGTCCCATTCTTCGAGAGACTCTTGATCGATCAGAAGCTCAATGCGCTCTTCCACCGATAACGGGAAATGATAATCACATTTCGGACACACCTTCAGATTTCGATCAACTTCTTTTGCATAGATAATTGCCCGACACAAGTTGCATTTGAGCCACATCCCCTCAACTACTTTTGATGACTTTTCGTTATCGTCCGTCGATTTTTGGCGTTTAAACCATCCCATGACGACTCCTTCTTACTCAAGGCTCTATAGTTAGAATGGTGTGATGGATCCCGATGGTTCAGATATGCTTAACCGTCTGTCGTGTCTCTCGCGGAACATGCCACCAATGATCCCAGAGCAACCACGAATTCTACTCGTTGAATAGTTATAGCAAATCCAAATACGTTCCAGCTGAGGCATATCAATTAACTTCGCGCGATTATTCGCTTCAAACAACGGAAATTATTTGAAATGGCCATAACCGGCAGTCTGCACCTTATCATAGGACCAATGTCCCAGCAAGAAAGATATCCATAACAAAAAAATTAGATTCTGAGAGCGGTAAAGGAATACATGACGTGAAGCATCAGTCGCCATGATTTATCGCTCTAGATTTTCGCGTTATTCACATTTCCCGATTAGACAAAAAGAAGAGAACGTGTAGGTTGTTCACACAAGAACAATCGTATAGAAAGGCAGGAAGATATATGAGGAGAGTAAAGGCCCAATCATAGGCGACTTATCAACCACCACGCGCATGCATTTCCAGATGAGGATCTTGTCGAAGGCGCTCAATTTCAACAAACCGCCCTCGAGTATCGACGCGCTCAAGCTCTTTACGTTCTTCCGCGCCGCGATCAGCTCGAGCTTGCCAGGTTGACTCAAGCAATGCCCTCAATTCTTTTTCTGTTGCGCCATCACGTAACGGCTGCCTCAAGTCAATACCCGTCTTGGCATAAAGGCATAAATACCACAGACCATCTGCCGTCAGACGGCTACGATCACAGGTCGAACAAAATGGAAGCGTCGTTGAGGCGATGATTCCAAATCGGGTTCCATCAGACAGTCGAAATCGCTTAGCTGGAGCCCAGGAATCTTCAATGATTGGTTCAATAAGTCCGTAATGTTGGCTTAATATCTGTAAAATACTCTCACAGGATAAGACCTTATCAGCAGACCAATCAGTCGCACCACCAACATCCATGTATTCGATAAATCGAACTTCTCCATCAACGTCTTTCCCAAATTCAATGAGGTCGATCAACTCGTCATCATTAATTCCCTGCATCGCCACCGTGTCAAGCTTTAAGTCTTGAAATCCGATTGCCCTGACCGTATCGATTCCATCAAGAACCTGCGAAAACGTATTGCGTTTCGTCAGCGCTTTAAACCGGTCAGCCTTTAACGTATCAAGGCTCACAGTAACCCGGTGCAGCCCAGCCTCATAGAGTGATTGAGCTTGCTCCTTCAGCAGAATGCCATTCGTAGTCACCGCAATGTCTTTAATTTTAGAATTTTGACGAAGCAAAGAAATTAATGCGGGAAGATCTTTTCTGAGTAGCGGTTCTCCACCCGTGATACGAACTTTATCGACGCCCAGAGAGGTAAAGATGTTGGTCAGCCTGACGATTTCTTCAAACGTCAACAAGGTTTCCCGTGGCAGCCAGACATATTCTTCTTCCGGCATACAATACTGACAACGAAGGTTGCACCGATCCGTCACTGAGACACGTAACGCTCGAAGTGGACGTCCCAATGTGTCGACAGCCATACGTGGAGATTCGCCTTGTTGATTCGATGTGATCATGGGTGTTCTTCAACCCAGACTTCGCCTTCCGGCGTTTCTTCCAATTTCCAAATAGGCGTAATTTTCTTCAATTCATCAATACACCATTCACACGCCTTAAAAGCATCGGCACGATGCTCGGCCCCGACAACAATCAAGACAATATTATCGCCAATATTCATGGCACCATATCGATGAAGGATCAACACTTCAATGACATCAAAATCATGTAACGCGCGTTCTCGAATTTCGCGAAGAGTTTTTTGCGCCATGCCTTCGTAATGTTCAAAAGTCAGAAGACTGACATCGCGACCTTTGGAGCGGTCACGCGCGGTTCCCAAGAACGTCGAAATCCCGCCAATACGAGTTGATCGTGCGCGCACGCGATCGATTTCTTGATCGACGGAAAAGTCCTCAGCCTGCACTCGAACCAGCATCGTTTCTTCAGTTTCAACAGACATAATAGAAATCCTCCGAATAAAAGGTCTCCTACTCGGAACCACCGGCAAATGGAGGCAAGAGGGCGACTTCATCAGCCGTAGAAATGACAGTATCTGGATGAGAGATTTCGTGATTGACCGAAATCAAGACCTTCTTCTTTGAAACTAAGTCTCCAATCTCCGGAAACTTAGCTTGCAAAACCTCAACAAGATCCTTAACTGTCAGGCCATCAGCAAATTCAATCGATAACTCTTTTTGCTGATGGGCTAATGTTTTCACCATCCCGAAAAGTTTAATAGAAAGCATAAAGTTTCGACAAGCCTGTTCGTCTTATTGATTAACTTGAGCGCGTATAGGTTCCGGACTTTCCCCCTGATTTCGAAAGCAGGCAGACATCGCCAAAACTTATCCCCTTATCAATAGCTTTACACATATCATAGATGGTCAAGGCCGCCACGGACACCGCGGTCATCGCTTCCATTTCCACACCCGTTCCACCTGTCGTTTTGACTGTCGCAAAAATGGAGATCGAACATCGCCCCGAAACGTCAGGCTGCGGATCTTCTTTAAAGTCGATATCCACATTCGTGAGCAACAACGGATGACACATCGGAATCAAGTCCGGCGTACGCTTGGCCCCCATAACCCCGGCTACTTGAGCCACAGCTAAGACATCCCCTTTTGCAATCTGTCCTTCTTGAATCTTTTTAAGAGTTTCTGGAAGCAACAAGACCTTTCCTTGTGCAGTGGCAATCCGTTCGGTTGAGGTCTTGTTCGTCACATCGACCATGCGTGCACGTCCAGCTTCATTAAAATGAGTCAGTTCAGCCATAACACCCTTGTGCCATCAGGAAAAAGACCGCTTGCGATACGATCAAGCCATTGAACAACGATAGATTTTCGTAAGAACATCAACATTATAGAAGTGGCCTAAAAACATCGTCAAGCAAAGGGCCAAGTTTCTGGCGCTTGACAGCCCCACTGGTTCCACGTAGATTCACCGATCAACCATTTCTTTCACTGTAAACCCACACGACACCTATGGCACTTGAGCTTCCAGCAGAGCTTTCTTTGAAAGGGAAGAAACTCGGCATTCTCCTCTCGACTCCACCGGAAAACGAGAACGCCCACACCGTCACTCGACTCAGCGAAGAAGCCCTGAACTCCGGGGTGGACGTCTATCTTTACCTCATCGATGAAGGTGTCAAAAATCTTCAAAACCCTCCCCTACTCAAACTCGCTTCATCAGGAGCGAAATTCTTCGTCTGTGCCTACGGCTGTCAACAGCACAACGTCTCGACCGAAGGCTACCCCAAAGAAGTCACCTTCTGCGGACTTGTTGTCCTCTCAAACATCATCACCGGATGTGACCGGTTTTTGGCATTTAACTAGAGTCGTAACCCGAAAATGCTTACACAATTGATGTAACCTCTCCTCTTTCTGGGGCTGAATCCCTCTGCCCAGTTTTTTTAATTATGTGGTAAATCAATTACGTTTTAACGACGTGGTAATACTGTCATGACACATGCGTTTGACGCCATCTTCAAAGGCTTTCGCCATTTTGCCTGGATCAAACCACCCCACAAAATCTTCACCACATCATCCACCCCACCAACAAAATTTCAAAATTAACATCTCTGTACTTTTTAGTAAGGGTTGGGTAGCATGGCGCCTGAAATCAAAGTCAGAACTTCTGCATCTAGCAAAGACAAGAAAAAATCAAATAATTAGAATGGGAAGTTGTATTATGCTACTCCAAGCACTAACCCTTATCTTTGAGCCATTCATGTCAGAGACCACAAATAGAAAATCAGCACAATTCGACTTTAATTGACATTACTGAGGATGACAAAACGATGCTGTCAAAGTTGAGCCGAGTTTCTTCCGAAACCTCTGGAGCCCTAAATTGAGGTTTATCCAGTATGGCAAATTCTGAGGCGCAAACCCGCGCAGAACTCATTGACAAACAGCTGGAAGGATCAGGCTGGAATGTCAATGATCCTACGCAAGTGGTTGAAGAGTTCGACATTCTGATGTCGCCCTTAGAAAGGGTTGCCGAGCCACGTACACGGTATGAGGGACACCAGTTCAGCGATTACGTCCTACTTGGGAAAAATGGGAAACCCCTTGCTGTGGTTGAGGCCAAAAAGACGAGCAAAGATGCCGCCATCGGTCGCGAACAAGCCAAACAATACTGCGTTAATATCCAAAAACAACTTGGTGGTGAATTACCATTTTGCTTTTACACCAATGGCCATGAAACCTACTTTTGGGATCTCGGCCATTACCCGCCTCGCAAAGTTGTGGGATTTCCCACTCGCGATGATCTTGAGCGATTCCAATACATTCGCCGCAACCGCAAACCCCTGACCCAGGAACTCATCAACACCACCATTGCGGGCCGAGACTATCAGATCCGGGCTATTCGTGCCGTATTGGAAGGAATTGAACAGAAGAAGCGGGACTTTCTGTTGGTTATGGCCACCGGATCTGGGAAAACCCGTACCTGCATTGCCATGGTTGATGCCCTCATGCGGTCGAGCCATGCCGAGAAAACCCTCTTTTTGGTCGATCGTATCGCGCTCAGGGAGCAGGCGTTGGCAGCGTTCAAAGAACACTTACCCAACGAACCGCGTTGGCCCAATGTGGGAGAAAAACTCATCGCCAAGGATCGACGAATCTACGTGGCGACCTATCCCACCATGCTCAACATTATCAGGGATGACTCGCAACACCTCTCGCCCCATTTCTTTGATTTCATCGTCGTCGATGAGAGTCATCGTTCGATCTACAATACCTACGCCGAAATCCTGAAATATTTCAAAACCATCACGTTGGGACTCACGGCCACACCAACCGACATCATTGACCATAACACCTTCCAGTTCTTTCATTGCGAGGATGGCCTTCCAACCTTCGCCTATACGTACGAAGAGGCAGTCAACAATGTTCCGCCCTACCTCTGCAATTTTCAGGTCATGAAAATTCAGACCAAGTTTCAGATGGAGGGTATTAGCAAGCGCACCATTTCGCTTGAGGACCAGAAAAAACTGTTGTTGGAAGGTAAGGATATCGAAGAAATCAACTTCGAAGGTTCTCAGTTAGAAAAGCAGGTTATCAACAAGGGCACCAATACGCTGATCGTCAAAGAATTCATGGAAGAGTCCATCAAAGACTCCAATGGCGTACTGCCAGGGAAAACCATCTTTTTTGGTTCGTCCATGGCCCATGCCCGACGCATCGAGGAAATCTTTGACAAACTCTATCCGGAGTACAACGGCGAGTTAGCCAAAGTCTTGGTCTCGGACGACCCCCGCGTCTACGGAAAGAGCGGCCTGCTGGATCAGTTCATCAATAACGACATGCCCCGTGTCGCCATCAGCGTGGATATGCTGGATACGGGTATCGACGTGCGCGAAATCGTCAACCTCGTGTTTGCCAAGCCGGTTTACTCGTACACGAAGTTCTGGCAGATGATTGGCCGTGGCACACGCCTGCTGGAAACCAGTAAACCCAAACCCTGGTGTCTCGAAAAAGATGTGTTCCTCATTCTTGATTGCTGGGATAACTTCGAATACTTCAAGCTCAATCCCAAAGGCAAAGAGCTGAGTCCGCAAATACCGTTGCCCGTTCGGCTCGTCGGCCTACGACTCGACAAAATCGAAAAGGCCATCGATAGCGATCATCAGGACATTGCCAAACGTGAAGTCATCAAACTTCGCAAGCAAATCGCCGAACTTCCACAAGGCTCGGTTGTGATCAAAGAAGCCGCCTCCGCCTTGCATCAGATTGAAGAAGAAAACTTCTGGATCAGCCTCAATCACCAGCGCGTGGAATTCCTGCGTACCGAGATCAAGCCGCTGTTCCGTACGGTTTCCGAGGCTGACTTCAAAGCCATGCGCTTTGAAAAAGACCTCCTGGAATTCTCACTCGCCAGACTGAACGAAAACAAGGAACAGGCCGAAACGTTAAAAGAAGGCATCGTCGAACAAATCAGCGAACTCCCGCTCAGCGTGAATTTCGTCAAAACTGAAGAGTCACTCATTCGAACCGCCCAAACCAATCAGTACTGGGCCAAGGCCGATGAAGCCGCGCTGGATGAACTCACCGCTAAGCTTGGTCCTTTGATGAAGTTCCGTGAGGAGATCACGGGTACATGCCCGATCCATCTCGACCTGACCGACACCCTTCATTTCAAAGATCGGGTCGAATTCGGCCCACAGCACGAGGCCGTCAGTATCAGCCGCTATCGGGAAATGGTGGAAGCCCTCATTACCGAGTTGACCGAACACAATCCCATTCTGTTGAAAATCAAGCATGGCCAGGAGATCGCCCCCAAAGAGGCCGACGATCTGGCCGAACTGTTGCACACTGAACACCCGCATATCACCGAAGATCTGCTGCGTCAGGTGTATAAGAATCGCAAGGCGCGGTTTATCCAGTTCATCCGGCACATCCTCGGCATCGAGATCCTGAAAAGCTTTCCGGAAACGGTGGCCGAAGCCTTTGAGCAATTTATCCAGCAACATACCAATCTCAGTAGCCGGCAACTGGAATTTCTCAATCTCTTAAAAAACTTCATCGTTGAACGAGAAAAGGTTGAAAAGAAAGACCTGATAAACGCCCCGTTCACAGTCATTCATCCACAGGGGATTCGCGGCGTGTTTAGTCCGGCAGAAATTGTTGACATATTGCGACTGACTGACCAACTGGTTGCATAATGCATCAGTCTGTGCGCCCAAAATGTTTAAGGAATGTAAAACATGCTGCAAAATAACCCTGAATTAAAAAGCAAAATCGATCAGCTCTGGAATAAATTCTGGAGCGGTGGCATCTCCAATCCGCTTACGGCCATCGAACAAATCACCTATCTGCTGTTCATGAAACGGTTGGATGAACTGGATCAGAAGAAGCAGGCCGATGCCGACTGGACAAAAGAAAACTACACCTCCAAATTCGAAGGGACATGGATACCGCCAGAATATCGCGCCAAACTACGAGACGACGACACGCAAAAAGAAACGGCCAGAAAACTGGCTGATGGGAAAATGTATGAAATCGAAAAACGTACGCTCCGCTGGAGCGAATTCAAGCGTATGCAAGCCGAAGAAATGCTGCAACATGTACAAACCAAGGTCTTCCCCTTCCTCCGGGATATGAACGGCGCAGAGTCCAACTTTACCCACCACATGAAAAACGCCGTGTTCATCATTCCCAAACCTCAGCTACTGGTCGAAGCGGTAAAGACCATCGACGAAATCTTCGAGATCATGGAAACAGACTCAGATGAGCAAGGTCAGGCTTTTCAGGACATCCAGGGGGATGTCTATGAAATGCTGCTCTCCGAAATTGCCACCGCCGGCAAGAATGGCCAGTTCCGCACCCCCCGCCATATCATCAAGCTCATGGCTGAGCTAGTACAACCGCAACTGGGCCATCGCATCGCCGATCCAGCCTGTGGTTCCGGTGGCTTCATGTTGGGGGCCTATCAATACATCGTCACTCAATTAGCCGTACAAGCAGGTGCGAAAAACCTGAAACCGGATGAAGACGGCTTTGTCCGCACCTCGGTCTCGGCAGGTCTCACCGAAAAATCTCAGGCCATCCTGAGCCAATCGCTGTGCGGTTATGACATTGACAGTACTATGGTGCGCCTGGGGTTGATGAACCTGATGATGCACGGCATCGACGATCCCAAAATTGATTACAAGGACACCCTCAGTAAGAGCTTCATCGAAGAAGCGCAATACGACATTGTTATGGCCAATCCGCCCTTTACCGGCAGCATCGACAAGGGCGATATCAACGAAAGCCTGACTCTTGCCACCACCAAAACCGAACTGCTGTTCGTGGAAAACATTTATCGTTTATTGAAAAAAGGTGGCACCGGTTGTGTCATCGTCCCGCAAGGCGTGTTATTTGGTTCCGGTGGTGCCTTTAAAAAATTGCGTCAGTTACTGGTGGAACGCTGCGACCTCAAAGCGGTCATTACCATGCCTAGCGGTGTGTTCAAACCCTATGCCGGGGTCAGCACCGCCATTCTGCTGTTTACCAAGGTCTGGGGGCAGAAGGACAATGTCAGCAAACCGGCCACGGAACATGTTTGGTTTTATGAGATGGCTGCCGACGGCTATTCACTGGATGACAAACGGACCAAACAAGACAACTACGGAGACCTGCAGGATGTTGTCGCCAAGTACCATGCCCGCAATCCCGAAACCGACACCGATCGTACACAGAAATGCTTTATGGTGCCTCGGACGGAAATCGTCAGTGAGGAGAACAACTATGACCTTTCCTTGAGCCGGTACAAGGAAGATGTGTTTGAAGACGTAGAATATGAAGCGCCGGGGGTGATTCTGGAGAAACTGCTAAAAGCTGAAGTGGGTGAGGCCAGCGATGAGGCCTTAGCCAAGGTGCAAAGCGGGATTGTGGGGGAGTTGTTGGAATTGCGGGGGATTATTAGATGAGGAAAGAAAAGCTCTCCACACTTTGCGATGTGAAAAATGGCTACGCCTTTAAAAGCAGTGATTATGTCGACTCCGGTTATCGCGTCATAAGAATTACCAATGTACAAAAAGGGATGGTTGTCGACGACGATCCTAAATTCATTTCAAGAACGATTGCCGACAAAGCAACCAACTTTAAATTAGAGCTCGGAGACATATTAATTTCACTGACTGGCAATGTTGGTCGTGTAGGTAGAATTCTGGGGCATCATCTACCTGCAGTGTTGAACCAACGTTTAGGCCTAATACGTCCACGATCAGATAAATTAAATGATAATTTTCTTTTTCAGTATTTGAATTCTAATAATTTTGAAAGACAGGCCATCAATAATTCAAATGGCGTAGCTCAATTAAATCTAAGCTCTAAATGGGTAGAAAACCATAAAATCCCCCTCCCCCCGCTTGACGACCAAATCCGCATTGCCCATTTGCTCAGCAAAGTGGAAGAGCTGATTGCCCAGCGCAAACAACACCTCCAACAACTCGATGCCCTGCTCAAAAGCGTCTTCCTGGAAATGTTCGCACCAACGGCGCCGGGGTATTCTGACTGGTCGCTTGTTGAGATCAAAGACCTTGCAGCAAATCACAAGGGAGCAATGCGCACAGGCCCGTTTGGGTCGAATCTTCTACATAGTGAATTTACAACGGAAGGTGATGTAGCCGTTTTAGGCATTGATAACGCTGTACAAAACCGCTTTTCATGGGGCGAACGGCGCTTTATTAGCGACGAGAAATATCAAGAACTTGAGAACTATCGAATCTATTCAGGAGATGTGATCGTCACGATAATGGGAACAATTGGGCGTTCGGCAGTTATCCCTGACGATATTCCGCTTGCCGTCAATACTAAGCATCTTGCAGCTATAACTTTAAACAAAGAAATCGCGAACCCTCTGTTTGTCTCCTACTCAATTCACTCTAGTCCTTTCATTCTTAAACAGTTCAAGAGCAAAAATCGAGGGGCAATCATGAGTGGCCTGAATCTCGGCCTTATCAAAGAAACGAAACTGAAGCGTCCTCCAATCGAACTGCAAGATCAATTTGCCGCTGTTCACAAGAAAATCGATGAAGTCAAGTCTCGCTATCAGCAAAGCCTCACCGATCTGGAAAGCCTCTATGGTGCGTTAAGCCAAAAAGCCTTCAAGGGAGAACTGGATTTATCGCGGATGCCGCTGCCGACAGAAGACGCTGAACTAACAGAGGAAGAAAAACTAGATACAAAGGATAAACAACCCATGGAACCATTGTTCGAATTGCCTGCACTGGCAGAGCTAGCTGTATTGCAATCCACTGAAGGTCGCAAGACGGTGATCGATCAGTGGCTGATCACCTGGGTGGAGCAACTAGGCGATGCGCCCTTTTCCGCTCAGCCTTTCATGGAAGCCGCCCGGCAACGATTGTGGGAGCTAGCGGAAGACGATTTGCCAGACTGGGGCCCGGCGGAATACGACGAACTCAGGGCCTGGATCTACGAGGCGCTGGAACAAGGCCGTCTGACCCAGGGATATGATGAGGCCCACAACCGCGTCCAGATCACAGCGGCAAAGGGATGATGCCGGTTGAAGCTGTTGCGCCTCAAAATCACTGACCCCAAGGGCTTTCGTAGCCTGCAAGCGGGTTTTGAGTATCAATTTCACAGCGAATGGGATTTGCAGGAGGAACAGGGCTTTGCCCCTTTTGTCTGCACCGGCCCAAATGGCAGCGGCAAGTCGAACCTACTGGAGGTGTTGGCGGCGATCTTCTACCACCTGGAGTGCAGCTATCTGGAAAATCTTCCGGACACCTTCCGCTACGATGAAGACACCAACCCCGACGGCTTTCGCAGTGAAACAGCGATTCCGGACGGCTTCGAGATCGAATATCTAACGAAACGGCCAAAGGATTTGGTTGGCGAAGACGAACAAGTTCGAATCAGAATTTTGAAGCAGCCCAAACAAGCACCGCAATGGCACTTGTGGAACGTTGCGTCAAACGATTGGGAGGAATTGCCTGACGGGCAAAAAATACGTCGTTCACTGCTGCCAGACTATATTCTCGGCTACTCCTCCGGCGAAAACGAAATCCTTAGCCTGCCGTTTTTCAAGATGCGCTTTATTCAGTTCGACGAATACTGGCAGGCGCTCAAACAGCAACTACCCTATCCTGGCCGCCCGGAATCGCAGCTGGTCTATCTCGACACCGGCTTCAGTCAGGCTATTCTGCTTTGCAATCTCCTGTTTCATGGCGCCGATGCGATCAAGCCATTCCGTGAAGACGTCAAGATTGCGGAGCTCAAAGAGTTCCGCATCATCATCCGGTGCAGTATTATTATTGACGAATTCCAGTTAGACGATTTTGATCCACTCACGCAACATGAGAAGGCTGCGAGAATCAACAGGCTTCGTAACCAGAATAAAGGAGAAAGTGATGAGCGATATAGAGAACTTATCAACAATGAAATTGTCAGCAGTCATCCTGCCCTGGTCGCTATTGAAGAAGAGGCGTCGACCAAGCGCTACCGCGTCAACCTAGTACAACTGTTGGACGGCAACGACACGACCGATAAGGTCATTCCCCGCCTGAAACGCTGTGCTACCTGTTGGTACCTGGACGAAGTGAGCGATACGCTCTATCTCGATTACCTCATCAATGATTCAACTCGACAGGCCTTCCGTGAAAACTTCGACTTTGAGGTGAATCAGTCTCCCATCGCGTTGTTCCAGGCTTTCCAAGTGCTGCTGACGCTCAACCTCGTTTCTGCAAGTGAGATTCTCAAAAAAGACCTCTATCAATCGGACAGTCTTTATGTCAGCGAGACGGTGCCGACCCTGGCTTCGGATGAACGCATCATGCGTTTCAAAAACGTGTGGGTGACCAAGTCCGATGTAGGGGAACCTGTCTTGCTGAAAAGCTTCTCCGATGGCGAACACCAGTTGTTGCACACCCTGGGGCTTTGTCTGCTGTTCAAGAACACCCAAAGCCTGTTTCTGCTGGATGAGCCGGAAACTCACTTTAACCCAGACTGGCGAGCCAACTTCGTCACTCGTTTGCAACAAAACTTTAACGGCAGCAACGACCACGAGATGCTGGTCACCACTCACACTCCGTTTCTGATCTCCGACAGCAAGCCGGAAAATGTACTAGTGTTCAACAAGGCTAATGGCGTGGTCTCCGTAAGTCATCCCGACTACAACACACTGGGCGCGTCCATCAACAAAATCACCATGGCCACCTTCGGCAAGCGTGAGACCATCGGCCTTCGCGTTCAGAAAATGCTTGATGATTTCAGATCTCGTTCCTATAACCCCAGCGAGAATAAGGAGCAGCTCATCACTGAAATTAATTCGCAACTGGGAGATTCGGTAGAAAAGATGCTCTTGCTTAAAACCATCCTCAACAGCATGGAAGGCTAGGGCTAATGCTGTTTCCCTACAAATACGTCCCCCACCAGCTGGAGAGGATGCAGGAATTCATCGACTTCATTTTTCATAAAGTGTGGTGTAAGGCTCCAGGTAACGGTGACTTTCGGCTTGCACTGTTCGATGCCAATGCAGAACTTAAGGAGATAATGGAAACTTTCTACTACGGCCACACCCAGGGCGGTGACTTCTTTTATGGGCATGTGGAACGCATCTATGGGCTGTTTGCGGCATTGACCACGCCGCAGATTGACCAGCTTAAACAATGGCACGCGGCCAATAACGATATCGAAAACGTGTGCGCTAATGATCCAGCTTTACCCCTCGCTCGGTACGTCGATATTGCTCAAATTCATCAAGAATTAAGCGAACAACTCGCCGCATTCTTTAAAGGGCTTTACTCCCAGCAGTTGCTCAAACTTTCAGCACTCAAGCAGAAAATCGGAGACATCGACGACCATTATCAGAATTTCATGCAGAAAAATTGCGTTGGAAAGTGTCCCTTTTGCGGGATAGCTGATATGCATGGCCTCTACCATTCAAAACGGGAAGCCTACGACCACTATCTTCCCCAATCCCTGTATCCATTTAACTCGATCAATTGCAAAAACCTAGTACCAGCATGTCACCACTGTAATAGCACTTATAAATCTAGCCAAGACCCAGCGTATACACCCAAAGATCCAGCCCAAGCAGTCGTCAGACGAAAGGTGTTTTTCCCTTACGCAGCTCATAGACACAATATAGACATAAAGATTGAGCTAAAGAAGTCGGATGTCGAACATCTGACACCCAACGATATGGAAATTGAATTTGGCCCAACGTCTTTGAACGAGGAATTAGAAACCTGGAAAGACGTTTACGAAATTGATGAACGGTATAAAGCCAAGTGTTGTGGCGAAAGTGATGGTAAGTAATGGCTCACGCAAGTCCTTGATGAGTGGCAGGAAAATGGCAAATCACCTGACAATTTTCTACAAACATTGTCCCGACAAGCCGGGAGAAGCCCGTTCGCCGACAGCAACTTCCTGAAAAAGGCCTTTCTTGAAGGCTGCGACCGTGCAGGCCTGTTCACCCAGAACAGCGAGGAGACTTGAAGAGGTAGATCTAAGTATTAACAAAGCTCTTATGTCAGAGAATGGGGTCATTTCTTGACGTAGCCGCCGTTACTTCGGTGCCGCCTGCTTATCTTGCGCTACGTGACCACACTTGGACTTGTCGATGATGTTCATTCTAACATAGATTTTTGAGAGAAAGGGGAGATGTTCACGGCTCCATAATGTCGAGCCAGGGGATACGATTAACGTGTCGATGGTCATACGTGTAAATATGCTTGATGGCGATATCCTTCAAAAAATAGGCATGATATGCATCAATGAAATCGATTTTTTCGCGAACATAAAGATCCAGTGCCATGAGCACAAGGTGGGCTTCGGGACATTCCAGATTCGGTGTGTTTAAAATTTTCTCGACCTTTGATGCAATTTCTTCTTTACCAAGTTTATAAAATGACTCTAAGGTCCATATGATTTCGGCAAAGACTAAAAGGCTGGTTGTTAAAGTGATGTCTCCTTTGACCGCCTTGCGAAAGAGTACTTCAGCACGTTTGGCTTTCTGGGGATCATCATTCGTCAGGAATCGAAGGAACACGTTCGTATCGACGAATCGTGTATTCATGAGTGAGGAACCTTTGTCGAGCGTGCTTGTTTCACTGCTCGACGGATTTTATCAAAATCTTCTGGATGCCTCGTTGGTTTAATTGAACCCTTCAGATCGAGGATCGTTCCACGTATCACTTTCAGGATTATCTCTTCACCTCTGACGACGAAAAACACTTTATCGCCCTCTTTGACTTCCAAGCGGTCCCGAATTTCCTTCGGGATGGTGACCTGGCCTTTTCTGGTCATCGTTGATGTTGACATTCCTGCCTCCTTTAAAAAGTACTACTAATTTAAATTAGCAGTACTTTATGGAAGAAGCAAGTCATTCTCAATTTTGGTATGACGAGTCGTCATGACCGTTTTCGCAGGTTTGATACTGAATAGGGGGCATTTCTTGACGTTATATATTTATAGCGAATCCCACATACGTTTCAGCGAAATGTAGACTTTCAACTCGATATCCAACGTGTCAAGAGTACAGATGTTCATGGAATCGGCTATAACTGGAAATGAATGGGTTCGCTATAATGCACGGGAGGATTCTGGTATGGGGAAAGTGAATGTATCCCTTCAAGACGATGTGCATGAAGACTTGTTGAAATTGGTTCCTTCAAGAAAACGAAGTGATGTGATTAACGAAGCCTTGCGCAAAGAACTCTTGCATCGGAAACGTCAGTTGGCAGCAGTCCGAATCACGCAATTACGCAAACGAAGCGCGACGCTGCCTGGACGCGAGATTGTGAAAGCGATCAGAGAAGGTCGCTCGCGGTCAGCTTCATAATCATTGTTCCTGATGCCTCCGTCATTCTTAAGTGAGTGCTGGAAAAGGGGGAAGGGAATGATGCCTCCACTGCTTTAGAGTTACAAGACGCGTTCTTAACGGGTGAGATTGAGCTACAGGTCCCCACATTGTGGAAATATGAGGTTGGCAATGTTCTAGGCCTGAAACAGCCACAGCTTGCAGATGAACTGATAAAGGCACTATTGGACTATGAGCTGAAAGAAGTTCCCCTCACGCCCACCTACTGCCAAGCCGTGTTGAAGCTCATGCAGGAAGTCAAAGGCGTAACTTTTTACGACAGTTGTAATCACGCGCTTGCCATTCAGACTATGGGCGTCTATGTGACCGCTGATAAGAACTATGTCAAAAGAGCTAGCCGGAAGGGAAGTATTCGCTTACTTGCCGATTGGGATATGTTGAATTGAGAAAAAGGAGAAGTTGAAGGGTCGTTGAGTTTTGTTATTCTGTGTTTATGATCTGTTCGGTACCCAAAAGCTTTTGGATTATTGCCGTTCTATTGGCCGAAGCCTGCAAGGGTGTGCGATCGATACTTTTTCCTGGTGCATGCCGTGCGCATTAAAGTTGACGTGTATCAAGGGCTTCTTTCAGTAGGACGCCTCTACATACCGTCATTTCCCGCGAGCGTGGTGTCATCTGCGTGCTCACATTCTCCTGTAATGTCTCTAGCCGTTTCGATCCATTGCTCAAGCTTGATATGGTTCATTTGTCGTAGGCAAATGTGAGAAGTGCAACGCAAGAAGAATGAATTTCGAGAATTGCTTGGCGTACGGGCAAGATAAAATGCGGCTATCGCACATTCTCAGGTTTCCAGCGTAACCCAAGATTGAGGACGCGTTGTAAAAGGTTCTCATAGGAGAGCCCAGCGCGTTCTGCTGATTCGGCTAAATCTTCGCCAAAGGCAATCTGGGCATTTGGGTTGGCTTCCAGAAAATAGAGCTTGCCATCGCTTGTTAAACGAAAATCCAAACGCGCATACCCATTTAGCCCCAAAATACCATAAGCTTTCCTAGCCAAACGTTGAATCTTGCCGGTCATCGATTTGCTCAGCCCCTTTGCCTCCTGTGAGGTAATACCATATTTTTTTTGATACTTCACGCTCCACTTCACTCGCTGCGTCGCGACTCGGTGAACATCATCAGGCAGATTTTTGAGAATTAATTCCCAAACCGGAAAAACCTGCAGCCGCTTATTTCCAAGCACTCCAACATAGAGCTCTCGCCCTTCGATAAACTCCTCAACAATAGCACTGCTGCCAATACTGTCATGGATAAACTTCACCCGCTCTTCAAGCTTCTCTGTATCGTCAACAATGGAAGCTTGAGAAATTCCCAGTGAGGCTTCTTCAGAGATGGATTTCACAATCACGGGAAATGGAATCTCATCAGTCCATTTGACCAGGCGACCGAGAGAAAACACCACAAACTTCGGGCATAGAATGCCGTGATAAGTGAGAATTTTTTTTGACCAGCCTTTATCTCGGGTCAACACCATGCCACGTGGGTTACACCCCGTATACGGAACTCCAACCAATTCGAGATATGACACGACATTTTGATCAAAACCTCCGAACCCGTTGAACTCTTCAAGCAAATTAAAGGCTATGTGTGGCTTAAAATCTGCGACGGCTTCTCGAAGGACATCTAATTCATCTCGCACACCGACCACTCTTACATCATGCCCCATGTCCCGGAGGGTCGTAATGACATCAAACTCCGTTTTCCATTCCACCGTAGCCAGGTCAACGCCTTCAAGATTGACTGGAGGAACCAAATCTTCGTGCATGAGAGTCAGGACGCGAAGCTTTCTCATAGGACGACTCGATGCTGTCCACCATGAAGATAATTCATCGTCTGCACGGTGACCAGAATGGTAAAGTCCAATCTAGCGTGTTCTTCCGGAACCGTAAGACGCAACTGCCGCTCTCGACAATGTTCGATAATATCTTTTAACACTTGATCAATGGTGTATTGATATTCCCCAGTCCAATCCGCCACCTTCCGACGAATCTCTTTTCGAAAACGCCGAATAAAACTCGCAGCGGTTGGATAGTGCTGATATTCCTTCGCATTGGAAAACAATCGTTGAATATCACGATCGTAAAAGTTTGGATAGTCCAATCCATATCGTTCCCGTTTCTGTTGATAGTGCTCACCAAGTGTCTTACGAAGCGCCGGAAGCGAATCAAGCCGTTGCTTGATCTTCACAGGCGGAACCACGCCAGCCAGTTCGGTCATTAAACAATCCATATATTTCAACTTTCGCAGTGCTGGCCATCCCGCATACCGCTCTCTCCAATCGGACCCAGGGGTTAACCACACGGCAAACGTCTCGGCGAAATCTTCATCCGGATGACTCTGGGCGTACCAGGTATCGAGATGCAACACAAAACTCTTACTGTAGGGTTTCGGCAGATAACAGTCTGGATAAGGTTGCGATGTATTACCAAAGAGCTGTTGCCGTTGATGACGCCGGCGCAACCGATACGCATTTTCAATCGCATGGCCGGCTTCATGTCGAAGTATCCGCATACACCATTCAGGTGTGCCACCTTCGACCTCCAACATCTGACTCTGCTCTAATTTGGCTAATCGTGGATGACTCATATAAAACGGGATGGCAATGCCAGGAATACCATCGGGAGAATACCAATCATCCGACAACCAACAATGCGGACGGAACTGTAATTTATTGGCCGCAAGTTCCTGGTGAAGCTGCTTAATCAATTTGGCGAGGGGAGTACCCTTAATTTGAACATGAAGATCACATAGACGCAACTTCAGTAATTGTTCATCAGACCAATTCACCCATTCAGGTTCATGATTCTTGTCGTTCATCGTCAAGACTCCCCGGCACCCATTTTTTCTAGAACCTTCGACAGCATTACAAATATGTTATGTCAGAAATGATCTCAAGACAAATATATTTTCTGTGCGTTTTCAGTATGTTGCCGAGTAACAGCTGAAACTTCTCGTCGTGCACCAGTCTCATCACAATCAGATCAAATGGGTGCAACCAAAATCCGACAACCTTGTGCTCTAGCATAAGAGAGTCTGACTGTGGTAGCTTTGGGCTTATTTCTCGTGGCAACAGATGAGGCAAAACTCAGCGGTCCTTGTTCTTTTTCAAAGAATTTTTCTTTATTCATTTATTGCGTGTAGTGTTTTTCAAGGAAAGGGATATCTCCATGCGAAGTTGTGAGAAATGTGAAGGCACGATGACTCTAGATCGTGAAGTCGATATGGAAGCCGGCATGGCCTTAATGGTTTTCGTCTGCATTAACTGCGGTCGACGCAAACAAGCGGAGCAAGCACCAAATCCTCTCGTGCGGACATGATGTTTTGAAATAAACCATGCCTATGATCGCTTATCACTCAAAGCGAGTTTCAATAGACACCTTGCTCCATCTGTTTACTGAGACACGACAACACAACAGCAATGGTCATCCTGGGTTTTATCTACTGACATGCGTACCGACCAGTCTTATCACGAGATAAAACCCAGCGACCAACCTTCATCTTCCCTCAAACGCCTCACACAATCTTCATTATTGCCCAACAATCATTTCCACAAATCTTCCTATGTCGTCTAGGTCTCTGGATTGAGAATTTAGGCCTGCGAAAACAACACCCCCATGCGGTCACCGTTGAAGCACGCATTGAATCAACACCATGGAGACGGCCTTGGCACAGAAGAGGAAATTGAATCTCGAAAGGGAGGGTGGTAGTGGCAGAACCGTCAAGAACGATTAATTCTCGGTATCCAACTCCATATTCCAATAAAGATAGTCTCGCCAACTTTCTGGCGCATTTCGAATGCCAATCATTAATGTGAGACGAGGTGTCCACCGAGGCTTAACAGGCTTTTTTAATAGCTTCATATTCGCCTCATGCGGTAACCGTCCGCTCTTTCGATTATTACAGCGCCAACACGCTGTCACAATGTTTTCCCAAGTCTTTTTCCCGCCTTTCGCGATAGGCATAACATGATCAAACGTCAGCTCTTCCGTTCGAAAGTGCTTATAGCAATACTGGCAGGTATATTGATCTCGAGTGAAAATATTAATGCGTGAAAATTTGACAGCGTGGTAATTCCCTCGTAACTTGACCATTTTTAATAGTCGCATGACAGAGGGCAGCTTAAAGCTGATGGACACGCCTCTCACATCACGTTCGTGAAATTCAAGGACTTCCACCTTACCTTGCCATAACAAGGTAATCGCTTTTTGCCAGCCTACGACCCGAAGTGGTTCATAGGTCGCATTGAGAAGTAAGGTCATTTCCATTGGGATCAAAAATGAGAGTTCAGCACTATCACTTACTCAATACCCAACCTATCATGTCTATAGCATCGTCACATATGAGGAATCAATATGTTGTCTTTGCACGCTTGAAGCAACATTTCTTCCCTGCTAGACTACCTCTTCTCTGAAAAATCTACTAAAAAGAAATCACCGCAAGTGGAAAAACAGTTTGTGACAGTGGCCAAAATGGGCGATCTTGAGCCGGGAACCTGCCGTTCCATCGATCTCGACGATGTCACCCTTGCCCTTTTTAATATCGAGGGAAAAATTTATGCATTGGATAACGTCTGCCCACATGCGGGCGGCCCGTTAGGTGAAGGAACGGTGGAAGGGACACATGTCGCATGCCCCTGGCACGGATGGAAATTTGATATTCCAACAGGAACCTGCCTGAAAAACCCCGTTGAATCGTGGAAAGTCCCTCGCTACGAAGCGCGAGAAACAAATGGGGAAATTCAAATTTTGCTTCAACCTCCTATCCAGGAAAATTTTCAAGAAATCTCATCCGAATGAGGAAGAGGAGCTAGCTCATGGATTGGCATAATGCTGCTTGCCGCAAGCGTCACCACCTTAATCCATTTTTCCTTTAAATTCACTCTCCACGCAAAATCTCGCTCAATCCAGCCCGTCTCGCCTTTTTCACGAATCAACCGGCTGACGACATAGGTCTCTTTTTCCTTTTCCCCTGCCATGGCTACCCGCCACTCACCAACTCGAATTGGATGCCCGAGACTCTCGATGTCCTCTATCACCGTATCCAGAGCCTGTTCAATGGTTGTAGAATCGCGTGAACCATGGGTTTTGACTCTCTCCAATGCCTCAAGAGCCTTAGGGTCATCAGGCAATGGTGTCCCTGGAGGAGGTTGAGTGGAATACACCCAGAGTGCGCCCATGGCAATAAACGCCAGAAAAAAAAGTAAAGGTTTTGACATACGTCCCTTCTCTATATCAGGGGGCCACGGTGCCCGTAAAGATCAAAGGTAGAATTAATCGGATGACCTCAAGTCTCACGCCTGTTATTCACCCTACAGCAACGAAAGTCAAATACGAGCACATGCGACGTGTCGAAGGAACACGACAGTTTCTCCTATATGTACGGCTCTTCGTATCCATAACATTTCATTTCCACCCCGCTGTAATTCGTAAGGAACCTTCTGAATGCCAACCTCGTAACCCTGATCTCGTAAAAACTGCACTATCGATTCGACATGAACGGAGCGTTGCCCCTGTAATGTCATGAGTGGAAATATTCTCACCTCGGAGGCAACATAGAGCATGTCCAGCAACGCGGATTCATGAAATTAACATCAAGTTGATCGGAGTATTAAAAAAATGCGAACATAAGGCAAGCTCAAAAGACATATCAGTCACTTCTGATACGTATGGCAATTCTCCAATTTGATATCACTTCTGATTTTTCCCCTGAACGTAGTCAGCGAGAAATGTTTGAAGCACAGCCATTCGATTGATTTTCAAATCTTCAAAAGACTTGTGATACGTCCACGCCCAATCGGCCGGAGTAGAACTGACTTGTGCGATAATGCCATCAACCACAGCGTCAAATTGATGCTTAATTTCCTGCCTTGTGAATCGATAGAGCGGATCAATAGACAACACAAAATGGCCTAATGCTGTCATTTCTGCATTGAAACTGGAAGGCCCATCTCCGACCCCGAGGATTCTTTTTGACAAGTCACACGGAGTAAGGTCAAACATGGCCTGATATTCACCTAACGAACGGCCAAACGGTACAACGTGCTCAAGCTTAATCGCCAATGATAGATATCTAACCTTTGAACGGTGGATGGAGAACGAAGACTATTGTCTTCACTCCAGGCAAGCTGCTGCTCGCTTCAAGTCGCGACGCTGGCTCGCCACGTGCCAAGCGCTAGCAGAGGAAAGTAGTGCGAATACAGATGGTATTTCAAATAAAAAACATTAGGAAACCCCGTCCCTGTCATGAGTACTTCATCCCATCCGCCTTCTTGATTTTGCCTTGTGAGCAACCACTCGACTCCGCGGAGAACCGAAGGTGACGATCGATCACCCGCGGACTGAAGCGCGAGCAGAGCCCAAGCGGTTTGGGAAGGTGTGCTGGAGGCCTCCACGAATGCATGCTTTTCATAACTGGCACAGCTTTCCCCCCAACCTCCATCAGAATTTTGGACGGAGTGGACCCAAGCGGCGGCACGCTGAATGGCAGCAGTTGCAGTCGGGGAACCGCTCGCACGAAGACCCCGAACCGCAAGAAAGGTCCCATACGTGTAGTTGACACCCCAACGTCCATACCAACTCCCATCGGCCTGTTGATGCCCCAACAAGTATTGAACGGCACGCGCAATCGCTTGATGCTGATGATCAAACCCACGCCGACAAAGAGCCTCGACCACTCTTCCTGTAATGTCCGGACAGCTTGGATCCAGCATCGCATTATGATCGGCAAACGGGACCTTATTTAACAGCTCCCAATTGTTGTCAACATCAAACGCGGCCCAACCCCCATCAGAGGATTGCATGCCGAATAACCAGTTGACCGCACGCCCTTCGACACGAGCCTGGCGTTCAGGGTCTGAAGCTTTCGCATGCTCAAACGCCAATAAGACCATCGCGGTATCGTCAATATCCGGATACAATTCATTCGCGAACTGAAACGGCCATCCGCCAGGCTGTAAGCTGGGACGCTTGACTGACCAGTCCCCCTTTCGCCGCACTTCTTTACTCAGCAACCAATCCGCTGCATGCCGCATGGCTTCCGATTCACTAACTCCAAGTTCTCCCAACGCAAACATGGAAATGGCCGTATCCCATACCGGAGATAAGCTTGGCTGAAACTGCAGTGTATCGTTCCGCTCAAGTATAAGCCCTTCAAGTTGATTGAACGTTTCGATAAAGTCTGGATGGTCACGCTCATACCCCAGTGCATCCATGGCCATCAGCGCATACATCATTCCCGGAAAGATGGCCCCGAGACCGTCCGTAAACCGCATATGGTCCAGCATCCATTTCTCGGCTTCACGAATCGCTTTAGCCCGAATGTCTTTAAATCCACGTTTCTCCCACAATTTCAACACTCTATCCACCTGATGAAACATAATAGAAAACGGATCTTTCCGCGGAAACATCAATTTCCGATTCGGTAACATCAGTTCATCAACGGTCCAGTTGCCGGGCACCTGGCGTTGCACACCGGACGCCTGAATGATGGAAAGCGGAACCACGATGGCACGACTCCAGGAGGAAATTTCATACAACACATTGCCAGGGATTAACACGAGTTCCGGTGGCACGCTCGGCGTAAACTTTCTAGGAAACAGACCAAACATACTCAGATTGTTTTTTGTATAACTATTCGTTGCTTGAAGTCCGCCAAGAGCCAGGATACGCTGTCGCGCACGCTCCATGATTGGATGGTCGGGATCGTAACCACACACTCGCAATGCGACATAGGCTCGGGTCGTGGCATTCACTTCAGCGGGACCTTCCGAATAGATATTCCATCCTCCATCCGCAAGCTGACGGTCCAGAATGGTACGCATCGCTTTGTCAATTTTTGCTTGTATGTCGTCATGCCATTTTCCCGCCTGGGGCGGATAGAGCCAAAGCAAAAGCAGCACATAGTCGGACTCCAACGTCGTATCTGCCGTTAAATCTCCTTGCCAAAACCCCTGCACATTTTGCTTAGCCAACAATGTCTGTGCAGATAATTGTGTCGATTCGAGTGTCCGTTGTTGAAGTTCTTCTATATCGGCATTGGCTGATGGCAATGTGACAGCTATGTCTCCTGGCTGCGAGGGTTCGATCAAAGTGGCTATCTCTCTCATGGAATCTCCTTCTTGCGTAAGATCTTGAATCTCGTGAGCCAGTGCCACACGTTGCTCACGAGTGGGCGGGGCCAACCCTAAGGCTTCGCTAAACCAAAGTCCTTCTGAAGCCAGTCGTGCAATAAGAGGACGAGTTGAAGCCGCTTCATCCGCAAGCAAAAGGCTTTGCCAACTTCGATATCGTTCACGAATAGGCACAAGTAGTTCCGGGTTGATGGCAAAGGCCGCCATAAGAATAGCCGCAATCTCATGCCCACGAAGCGATCGACTTTCGACCAGCATGTCATCCACTCCGTTTAACGGAAGATCGGTCGAAAGAAACGCATGGGACTGCTGCGACGAGGTAGAACTTACAGAAGGCATACCAATTTGCTCACGATCGAATTCGTTGACGAGTAGCTCGATGAGTCCTTCGAGTAACTGCTCTTTGCCTTCATAATGGTACAGCAGCCCTCCTTTGCTCAGTCCTGCGTCTTGGGCAACGCGTTCTAATGTCAGCGAACCGACACCGTCCCTGACTAACACATCAATAGCTGTCTCAAGTATCGAATGACGAGTTGAAGTTGGCATAAACGCGACTATACCGTCTAGCTGGTACAGTTTTCAATGAGATAATTAAAGCAATATTTATCAATAACATACAGAAATAACATCAAATATAATCCTCGACAGAAAAGTAACGTCCATTACTCGACTGACAGACTACCGGCGTCACAATCTCAAAATTAGAACGTAGATGAATCTGTGGCAATCGTAGAGGCAACCAAGACTATAGCGAATCCAAATAAGTTCCAGCTGAGGCCTACCAACTAACCCCGCGCGATTACTCACTTCAAACATGCGGACGTTATTTGAAACGGCTATAGCTCCCCACAAAAGAAAATCTTACGCTTTCCATTCATACGCCTAGAGTCAGGCACGAAAAATGGATTCATTTATGAAGGGAGAAACTACTCGATAAAAATGAAAAAGAAGGAAGGGTTGAACCGTTGTTACACATACTCAACCATACTTTTCACAGAAATCATGCCTTGCTCGCTTAAGATTTTCCGTAGAGCAAAGATGAAATTGGCGGCTTACGAACTGACTCATGACTGTTTCCATATCAGAAGTACTACTGTGTATTTTGACATCACTCACGCCTTTGACAAAGAAGGACATCCCAGAAAAATGAAGCGTTTGTGGGTCCACTTCTAGTTGACCAGAACTTTCGCATGGATCTCGCCTCGTCATTAAACTCACTTATTGCTTTCTTAAGTTAAGACAGTCTGGCCTTTTTGGTCGAAACACTGTATCTTTTCGGGAAATTCCTTCCCGCCCCAAAAGAAATGTGAAGATCACATTAAACTACCCCCTCAATCCCTTCATGGCCATTGATGGCCTTTGCTCTCTATTTTTGGCCAAAATTTTAAAATCTAAGACATAACTCTCCAAATAATATGACACAGGAATTACCGGAATCCAAGTTCAATCTTCTTCATGTGAAGGGGGATATCTTTGGTGGCCTGACGGCTGGCGTTGTCACCTTACCCTTGGCATTAGCCTTTGGGCTTCAATCCGGCCTTGGTCCAGTTTCGGGGCTCTACTGTGCCATTTTCCTTGGAGCCATCGCGATTCTCTTTGGTGGGACTCGCACACTCATAAGCACCCCCACCGGCCCCATGACCGTTGTCGCGGCCCTCACGATTTCGCAAGCCATTGCCCTTACAGGAAGCTTAGAGCAAGCGCTGGGGACCATACTGGGAATTTTCATCTTGGCGGGAATCGTACAGATCGTTTTCGGCCTTCTGCAGATTGGCAGCAATGTGAAATATATCCCATACCCTGTGCTTTCCGGCTTCATGACGGGTATTGGTATTATCTTGATTCTCTTTGAAATCTATCCGTTCATAGGGGTATCGAGTCCTCCGACGATCTATAAGGTTATCCTTGGGTTACCCCAAGCCGTGCTTGACCTGAATGTACAAGCGCTCGGTCTTGGAGGACTGACACTCGCAATTCTCTACGCAGCGCCTCTGCTCACCTCGAAAATTCCCGCCACGCTGTTGGCTTTGATCGCCGGAACTCTTATTTCTTTCAGTACCGGCTTATCCGTTCCTCATATTGGTGAAGTCTCTCAGGGGTTGCCCGCATTACAGCTTGAAAGGTTATGGCACATTGATGTGACAGAGCCTTGGTTTATTCTCAGTTCAGCATTAACTCTCGGAGCCTTAGGATGTATCGACACCCTATTAACAGCCGTGATTGTCGATAAAATCACGGAGACCAAGCACCAGAGTAACCGCGAACTCGTTGGACAAGGCATGGGCAATATTGCCTCAGCATTCTTCGGTGGCTTACCGGGCGCTGGAACAACGATGTCTTCGATCGTCAATGTGAAAGCTGGCGGTCGGACCCCCCTAGCGGGCGTGATCTCCAGTCTCTTTCTCCTCGCCGTACTCTTCGGCTTGGGAAGTTATGTGCAATACGTTCCTATCCCAGTTTTGGCAGCCATTCTGATTACGGTTGGGCTAGACATCATCGACTATAACGGTCTCAAAGAAGTCATGAAAGTCGAACGAGTAGAAGGCGCCATCCTATGTATTGTGTTGTTGATGACGGTCTTTGTCGATTTGATCACGGCCGTCGGAATTGGAATGACACTGTCCGTCTTTGTGTTTATGAAAAAAATGGGGGCTATAGGAGAAGAAAAAATTGCACTCTTTCCACTTCGTTCTCTGAAAATTAGAAAACCGTGTGACGTGCGAGATGAGTTTCTGTTACCTCCGGATTATTTGGATCACGTATATATCAAAACATTTTCAGGCCCTATCTTCTTTGGATTTTCTCAATTTCTCATCGACAATCTCAAACAATTACCGTCTGTGACCATTATTGTCTTTGAGATGAATCGCGTTCCCTATCTGGACCAATCGGCTGCGCATGCGTTGGAACTTGTCTTTGAATATTTACAAAAACGTGGAATTAAAGTCTTACTTGCTAACCTACATAGCGAGCCGCTCACGATGCTGCGCGCAGTCGACCTGGTGCCACGACTCATTCCAGAAGAACACATCTTTGACGATATTTTTGATTGCGTGCGATGGTTGGAAGAAGAGTTTGTCTTTAAAAAAACCACCACAGCGCCTCAACGTAAATCATCCCTCACAGTTGATTAATATAAAATGGCTCTGTACAAACACTCGAATTATGGTAAAGTTTTCCATCTCATGAGAAAAAATTTCGAGGCACGTTAATGTCCGATTCCTCGACACGCATTCCCCAATTTTCCAAAACCTCCATTGGTTATGTCATTGGTATGGTCGTCTGCGCCATATTTATCTTCACAATTGATAGCATGCTCCCCCAAGGCGTTTCTGTTGGCGAAGCCTATGCCCTTTTGGTGTTACTTGGCCTCATGAGCAAAGATAAACGACTCATCATTGGTGGGGCGATAGTGGGGACCATTCTGACATTAGAAGGATTCTATATATCCAGCCCTGGCGTGGAATTATGGATAACGGAATCCAATCGGGCGTTGGCCATATTGATCATCTGGCTGATCGTGGTGTTTGCCTTAACCCAACTACGCTTCCTCGAAGAACAGAAGGAATCTGAAAAAATAAAAACAGCGTATAACCTTTTAAAACAAGAAACACAATTTCTGCAATTGAATCAGGCCATTGCGGTGTTATCCAATACCAATGATTCGGTGGAAGATGTATTACGGCAATCCATGCAAACAATTTGTGATTATACGGATTGGCCCGTGGCGCATTTATATATCCGAGATGGTGATAGTGACCTGCTGAGTCCCAGTAAAATTTGGATTTTCAATAATACAAATCAATTCGAGGTGTTTCGACAAATAACAGAGACCACGAAATTTGTGCCGGGCGTTGGGTTACCAGGACGGGTGCTGGCGAACACAAAAGCTGCATGGATTCAAGATGTGACGAAAGATCCCAATTTCCCTCGCGCTCGTCTTGCTGAGAAAATCGGACTGAAAGCTGGCTTCGCGTTTCCTATTTTAATAGGGCCAAAGGTGGTAGCGGTCATGGAGTTCTTCTCTGAACATGCAATGGAGCTGGACAACAAGCTGATCAACGTTATGGAAAACATTGGATACCTCTTAGGACGCGTATTTGAGCGAGACCATGCCGGGTTAAAAAAAGGTGAATACGAAGATCACCTGAGACGGCTGTATGTTCGAATGAAAGCCGTGCGGGAACACGAAACCAGCGCAGGAAATGAGCGGCGGACTGCCGAAGGGATTCATGAAGAATTGCGATGAAAAAGCATACATAGGGAAAACACATTTGTAGACTCTCCATTCGAACTCCAGTTATCCTGCCAAGAGAACCTGCCATGCGTTATGCCGTATCTCGCTTCAAACGTACGGTCACCCAAAAAACCATCAACAGCTGGATAGCTAATTCGACTAACCCTAAAGACGCTACGGGAGTCATGAAGCTAGGCGTTCTTCTCATGTTGTTGGGCATATGAATTGAGAGCCGCTGCTTGACTTCACCTAATCCTCCATCATCAGTTGGGTTATATTTTATATGTGCTGATCCACCAGATATTCCCGGCAACATCATGAAATCCAGCCTGGCGCTCTTGATATGGCTTTTCTGTCGGCTCAGACAACGACCTGGCCCCAAGCGCTAGAGCCCGTAAATACACATCATCAACATTAGCAGAAACGTTCAGCATAACCACAATACTGAATACGAATACTAACGAGCATCAATAAGGTTTTCAAACCGTCGAGGCATTGCGAAGAAGTCTTGAAAGAAGGTGCAATCTTTCACTGTCACTCAATCAATCAATTCATAGGCTAAACAGCGTCAAACAAAGGTACTGTACAAGGATAGAGAACTCAATTTGTTTTCCCTGAACAGCGTATTATTTCATGGAGGAATTTCTCCAAGCTCTATACTTTTGCAGTCCTTTTTTGATGCCTTGACTCACAACTCGGCCGATCAGTTCTCCCATTTTAGTGTGCGTGCCGCTAAACCGACAAAACGGGCCTTGGCCTGAGGCGACGGCCACAACATCCGTCCCGGTTCCAGTGGCCACATGTGTTCCTGACATATTTTTGATGTCTTCACTGAAGAGCATTGCGGTTTTACTTTCAGTCGCTACGCCAACAGCACAGACCATTGCTGCTGAGCTGAGTCGTGCATTCGTAATCAGGATGATATTGATCGTTCCAATTTTGATTTCTGTCTTTGTAGGGAGTTGAGTCACAATGGCATCTCCGGCACGAACCGCATTCGACACCCCGACGGTAAAAAATCCTTCTATCCATAGTCCCTCTGCTTCAACACGCTGAAGAACAAGGCATCGCATATCGACCGCCGTCATCAACCCAACACATCGACCATGTACCTTTAGGCGTTTCGCCAACTCTCCTAAATACCGACTGGGATCCTTCTCATGGGAAAAATCATTCGCCGGAGACTTTTCGTTGATAACTTGATGATTGAGGATTCCATTCGCGTGAACAATTCCCCCACCATGAACCGCAGATGATATAACCCGACGAACGGACGTGAACGGTACGACGAGTGTACGGTCGACAACCCGGTATGAGGTGTTCCATGACGTTGGCATGGTCAACTCCATTTGAGCAACCCACGTGTTAAGGCCTTCAGCAATCGGTCATTCTCTTTAGGACGGCGAACGGCCAGTCGTATGGTTGGCACATTGATTCCTGCAAAGTTCTCACAGTCACGAATGAGAAGACCTTGCTCGCAAAGTTCGTGGACCAATAATGAAACCGGACAATGTACTGGCAATTGCACCAAGAGAAAATTGGCCGAAGAGGGGTAGACCCGTTGGACATGTGGAATGTGTTGTAAACAAGCACGGAATCGCTTCCGTTCCAGATTCATAAACATGACGGATTGACGCTGATACTCTTTGTCTTGAAACGCCGTCTCAGCTGCAGCAGACGCTAGAATATTCACCGACCATGGAGGGAGCAGCGATCGAATCGCACTGATTTCACTTGCCGGTCCTCCCAGATACCCAATACGAAGTCCAGGGATTGCAAAGAATTTCGTAAAACTTCGAAGCACGAAGAGTCCTTCAATCTTACCCACGTTCTTCAGAACGGAACGTGATGCGCAATAATCAATAAATGCCTCATCCACAATGATCCGCGCACCTGCCTTTTGAACCGACGTCATTAACCGATCAAATTGTTTCCGAGAAATGACTTGCCCCGTCGGACTGTTTGGATGACAGAGAAAGACCGTATCGACTGGCACAGTATTGTCACTGTTCTTGTTTCTTTTTGTTCCTGCCTGTCGATCAAGCGTCGTACACACGGCTTCGATGGGTGGCGCATAGCCAGCATCAGGAGTCGCATGCACATAGGTGCAATGCGCTTCAGCCAGAGTTAATGCTCGCTCGAATTCCATAAACGTCGGGCCGATAACCAGACCATGACGGGTCCCAAGCGCACGAGGGATGACGGAGATCAGTTCAGCTGACCCATTGCCAATCACGAGACACGCTTCAGGAATCTTATGGATTTCCGCGAGCTGTTGTTGCAAAGGCTGTGCATCAATCTCAGGATAATGAATGGCAAGAGGAATAGACTGCTGAATGGCGCGGCGAACGGCAGGCGACAATCCCAGAGGGTTAATACTGGCACTAAAATCAAGCACTCTCTTGACCGATCGGCCTTGAGACCGAGCAATCTTATGGACATTGCCTCCATGGCTGGGCAAGGACATCAGAACCACAAAATCCCAATGATGACGATGATCGCAAGCAAATACGCGACAGTCATCAGTTGAATGGCACGTGAAATATGAACAAGCGTGAACGATTGCATAGGGTCGCCAATTAATTGACGTGTCACCTGAATGCCGTTGTACGTGCTGCTGCCTCCAAGTTGGATCTCTAAAGCACCGGCCATGGCTGCCTCCGGACGTCCACTGTTTGGACTCGCATGCTTTCCGCCATCTCGAAGCAAGATTTTCCAGGCGTGCATGCCGGTACCGTGTAATAACCCTGCCGCCACGACAAGACAGACACCACTCAAACGAGCTGGAACCCAGTTCAGCACATCATCACATTTTGCTGCAGCCCATCCAAAATATTGGTATCTCTCTGTTCGATGACCAATCATTGAATCCAAGGTATTGACGGCTTTGTACGCGAGCGCCAATGATGGGCCGCCGATTGCCAGATAACATAATGGAGCGATCACGCCATCAGAGGTACTCTCCGCAACAGTTTCAACCGTGGCTCGAATCACTTCGGGCTCGGAAAGATTCGCTGTATCGCGTCCGACGATAGACGAGACGGCAACACGTGCCATATCAAACGACCCTTCTTGTAACGCACGGTAGACTCGATTGGCATGGTCGGCCAAATCCCTTGCAGCTATCGTGGTATAGCCCAACAAAATCCACACCACCTGCCCAACCCATTCATTGAATTGTAAGCTGACGTGCAGAATCCATTCGGCGCTGACATAGCATAACAAGGGAAGACCCAGCGCCAAGAATCCTCCTGCAACGTAGAGACTCCCTTTTCCGTGGATCCATCGCAGCAGACCCTTCTCGTACCAATGCGCAAGCATCCCCATGAGTCGCACAGGGTGAAGAAACCAACGTGGGTCTCCAATCGCCGCATCAAGCCCACAGGCTGCCATCACTTTCAATGCAACAATCATTGGTCAATGAGAGGAGAACTCAGCTTTAACACATTCGCCGGAATAGGATGACCAGAAAGGTCGGAAAGGCAGGCCGGGCAAAGACATTCATGATACCGTTCAACGATCTCCCCATATTGTTGATCCGTGACCGGCATATCACCGCACCAACAACCAAAGAGACCACAGATAAATGTTTGCTGACATCGTTCACACGTCTTGGGTATCCGGCGTTTCATATTCGCTTGACTCTGCTTAGACAAGCCCCATCAACAATGGAGCTGAAAGAAGGAATACAATTTCAGTGACTTCATTAATCGTTCCGAGAATATCACCCGTCACGCCGCCAAATACACGAGAGGCGCCCCAAACCATTAATCGAGTCACGATCACAATGCCAAGCAACAAAAGGATCGCTTGCAAAGGATGAATGGCCCAGACCAGTCCAATCCCCAATATAGCTGTAGCCATCAAGACATCCCGAAATGAAAGATGCTGGATGAATGCTGCGGCCACACCACCCTCCGGACGAGGATAGGAAACCTTATATGATCCAATCACCATTGACCAACGGCCAAACGCCGGCATGCAGAGCAATAGCGATTCACGGCCTCCAGGAGGAAGACTCATAAGACCGGTATACCTCAGTCCTATCGCAAGGATAAGACCTGTGGCTCCAATGGCTCCAATTTGGCTATCTCGCATGATCGACAATCGATGAGAAGGATCTTTCCCTCCCGCGACGCCATCAATCGTATCGGCTAGTCCGTCCTGATGCAACGCCCCGGTCATCATCACCACAATCGTCACTAACAGCATATTAACGACCGGTTCGGCCAAGACCATCATAAACAATCGATCGCAGAGCACCAAAATCGTCCCGAGCAAAAACCCAACAAACGGATACCATCCAAAGGAAGCTGCTAACGTCTGTGATGGAACATTCGATTGAGTACTGAAGGGTAAGGGAATGATGGTTAAAAAATTCCAGGCCAATGAAAACGACGACCACATCGTCTTCATGTCGCTTCAGGGTCGTCAGGGTCGGATGTCACTGATTGATCGACGCCAGCACCATCAAACGTCGCCATTTGCGTCATAAGCAGAAGGCTGGACTGCAACAATCCAATCGCTAAACAGGCACCAGTGCCTTCGCCAAGACGAAGTTGCAGATCAAGTAACGGATGCAATCCTAAGTGTTCTAATACGACTTGGTGACCGTCCTCTGCTGATTGATGCGATGCGATAAGATACTCTCGGCATGTGGGGGCAAGCGTCACAGCGAGCAGAGCGGCCGCTCCCGCGATAAACCCATCCAAAACGACAGGGATTCGACACGCTGCTCCCCCAAGAATGACGCCCACTAACCCGCCGATTTCAAATCCACCGACTTTGCAGAGCACGTCAAACGCATCACCGGCTTGAGGATCATTGACCCGAAGAGCCTGTTCGATGACTCGTCTCTTTCGACTCAATCCTTCATCGTCCACTCCAGTTCCTCTACCCGTGATGCGAAAAATTGGCTGACCCGTCATGACGGCGGTAATCGCCGCGCTTGCCGTTGTATTGCCAATACCCATTTCCCCGGTAGCCACCACCCGCACGCCGTCATCGAAGGCTCGCTCAACTAATTCAATGCCTATTTCGACTGACCGGATCGCCTCGTCACGAGACATGGCCGGCCCCAAGACCATATTTTTGGTGCCATGTCCAATTTTTCTGTCGATCAGCCCAACAAGATGATTGAGATGACTGGCCACGCCCATATCCACAACCTGCACCTCCGCTCCAACTTGACGCGCCAACACATTAATCGCTGCACCACCATTAAGGAAATTGGTCACCATCTGCGCCGTAACAGAACTCGGGTACGCGCTGACGCCTTCGACCACGACGCCATGATCTGCTGCAAGAGTGAGCACTCTCGCCTTGGGGCACAACGGACTCTCTTCTCCCGAAATCGCGACATACTGTGCGGCGAGTTCTTCAAGACGCCCAAGACTTCCGCGCGGTTTCGTCAGTCGATCGAGCTTGGCTTGCGCTTGAACGATGAGTCTTGGATCTAAAGGAAGAATCGTCTTCATTGTTTTCTCAACCATCATTTCAGCCGAAGTGGAAGCCCGCTCACCACCAAATAGACTTCATCAGCGGCAGCAGCAACCTGTTGATTCATTCGGCCAGCAAGATCTCGAAATTGTCGGGTCACAGGATCACTCGGAACAATGCCGAATCCAATTTCATTACTAATCACAATGACTCGGCCAGGGACATGACGAACAGACTTGAGTAAATCCTTCAGTAAAGAAGGAAATTTCTTGCGAATGGTCTTATCACCGAGAATATTGCTAAGCCACAGAGTGAGACAATCAACCACCACGCTCTGATAGGGTTTCCCCTTCGTGTTAAACCACTGGCTGAGTTTCACGGGGATTTCTACCGTATCCCAGGCTCCTCGACGGCTTCGTTGATGCTTCCGAATCCGCAGAGCCATTTCTTGGTCTAAGGGTTCTGCCGTTGCAAGAAACGCCCGTGGCTTCATCGTTCGACTAAGCTTTAGCGCAAAATCGCTTTTCCCTGACCGCGCTCCACCGAGAATTAAAATCAACTCGCTCTTGTGTTTTGATGGCGCAGACCGCTTCTTTATGAGAGAAGATGTTTTTGTTCTAGTTGTCGATACACGTGCCATTGTCAGTATAGTAAAGCAGAAAAAACTTTCGGATATCCAAAAACAAGAACTCCATCAATTTCTACTTTCACCTTTCCTCTTTTTCTCGTCTGCTCATTCTCGTTCCCACATATACTCCGGCTCATCTTGAGTTTTCGCAACCCACCGAGCCAGCACAAACAGTGCATCGCTCAATCGATTGAGGAATTTCACTAATTGTTCGTCAACCTGTTCTTCTCGAGCCAAGGTGACACACAGGCGCTCCGCACGTCGGCATGTCGTCCTGGCTTGATGAAGAAAACCCGAGACTTTTCCCCCACCCGGCAAAATAAATTCCTTCAACGGTTCGAGATCTTTTTGCCATTCATCGATCAGATTTTCTAAATGTTGGACATGCTCTGCAGTCACAGTCGGCATATTCTCAAACGCTTCTCCCGGAGCGGTCGCTAAGATCCCTCCCAAATCAAACAGTTTATTTTGAATCCAGCAAAGCGATCGCTCTAATCGAGTCACCGCGTTTCCAGTCTGTTTTTCATGACCATTAAAGACACGCGCTAACCCGATCACGGAGTTCAATTCATCAACCGTTCCATAGGCTTCAACCCGCAAGGAGTCTTTCCAAACTTCCTGGCCTCCGGCTAACCGAGTTTTTCCAGAATCTCCAGTTCGTGTATAGACTTTAGAAATTCGCATGGATGGCTCCTCAAACTATTCACAAAAAGATGAAACTATAGTCGTGCAATTCTGTCTAGACAACTATTATTTGACTAAATATGGCAAATTTGTTTATTGAACAAATCCCCTATAAAGAATAGGAGATTTAACCATTCGTTTTTTTATCTGACAGGAGCCCTTCATGAATCGTAAATACCTGGCTTTTGATATTGAGACTGCCAAAATTCTTCCAGAAGACTTTGGCGAGTTGCTTGCGCATCGTCCACTCGGAATCTGCTGTGCGGCAACATGGGCCAGTCAGGAAGAATCTGCCAAACTGTTCTATTCTCATGAACCAGATGGCACTCCATCCTCCCAGATGACTCAACACGACCTCTCCGCATTCGTCGATTACCTCCAGACTCAAACAGAAAACGGATACAGTATCGTCACGCTCAACGGACTCGGGTTTGACTTTGACATCTTGGCTGAAGAGTCCAATCGTTGGGATGAATGTCGATATTTGGCACGGACCCATATTGACATTTTGTTTCACATCTTCTGCGAAAAAGGGTTTGCTGTCGGACTCAATGCTGCCGGCAAGGCCCTTGGTCTCAGTAAACCAGAGGACATTGATGGATCAGTGGCTCCCCAATTGTGGAAGGATGGCAATTTCCAACAGGTTCTTGATTACGTGGCCCAAGATTGTAATCTGACATTGAACATTGCTGAACGTAGTGAAATGAACAAAGCCTTCCAATGGATCACGCGTAAAGGCAGCATGGCTTCGGTCCCGCTTCCCTCTGGCTGGCAATCGGTAAATGAAGCCATGACGCGGCCTCTACCCGATACATCCTGGATGGAAAAGCCATGGCCTCGATCAAAATTTACCGATTGGCTTAACTCATCATTGTGAACTCATTGAATCGTCAAGAGCGATTACTAATGCGCCGACCAAATCGATGACTATTCACATACTCAAATGATCGCATAGAGGTTCCGGTACGGAAACGCATAACCCACACGATTCATACACCAATATGCCATGAAGGTAATTCTGCCAATTATAAAATTGCCAAAGAAAACTAGGCACATGCAAGAGTATGGTTGCCACCTAATTTAATGGTGTATTAGTAACGTTTAGCTGTTCTTTTCAAATTCCCATTCTTTCGTCCCCATGTCTCATAATGGACTAATTGTTCAAGAGGAAGCCGTTTTCTCCAGCCGGCCTTCTCTAAGTCTGGATTTAAAGAAAATTCTTTGACATAGCCCATACAGAGATAGGCGACGACTTTCACAGGCCGTGGAATACCGACAAGAGTTTTTAACGCGTCATAGTCCAGAATACTCACCCAGCCAATACCAATACCCTCGGCACGGGCTGCGAGCCAAAGATTTTGAATCGCACAGCAGGTGCTGTACAGGTCGGTCTCACGAATAGTTGAACGACCAAGCACATGTGGACCGCCTCGTTGCCTCGTGCAGGTCACACACAAATTGATCGGAGCCTCCTCAATGCCTTCAAGCTTCAGGCTACGATATAATTTCGCTTTCGACCCACGATACCGCTGCGACGCTTCGTCATTGGCTTTCGTGAACAAATGCTTCACCGACTGCTTGGTCTTCTTCTCACGAATAACGACAAAGTCCCACGGCTGCATAAATCCGACAGAACCCGCATGATGGGATGCCTTGAGAATTCGCTCTAATGTCGCCTTAGATATTGGCTTCGCCAAAAAGTTTTGCCGCACGTCACGCCGCTCAAAGATAGCACGATACACCGCATCGCGTTCCATGCTGGAGAAGGCATTTTTACTCACTCTTGAAGTTGAGACATTCATACATTCGCATACTCAAAAAATTAAAGTAAAACATTAATATCTATAATCGCCCAGGATTGAGCTCTTTGCTCATAGACGTCAAACAACCTGGACAAAGACAATTATCATACTGCGCTTCAATCCATTGGAGTTGTTCCTTTGTCAACGAGACATCCTGACACCAACAGCCATGTCCAGAGGTACACCCGAACATCTCTCCACATTGGCTACACGACTTCTGTCTTTGACTATCCATCGTCTCAATTAATAGGTGTGGCTCAAAACTCTACGCCTTTTTGTGCCTTGATCCCTTTACGAAAGGGATGCTTCACCATTTTCATTTCCGAAACCAGATCTGCCACCTCAATTAATTCATCCTTGGCCCCACGTCCAGTAATTACCACATGCATCATCGGCGGACGTTCATTGAGTCCATCCAATACCTGCTGAAGCGTGACATACTCATGATGAATCGCGATATTCAGCTCATCAAGGATGACCATACCATACTGCGCGTCTCGTAAAATGGTCAGAACGGTCTCCCAGGCTTCTTGGGCAAAACGCTTATCACGTTCTCGGTCCTGCGTTTCCCACGTATAGCCTTCTCCCATACGGAGAAACGTGACTTGCTCACCAAAACCTTTCAAGATCCGTTCTTCCGCTGTATCAATCGCTCCTTTAATAAACTGCACAACCGCAATTTTCATCCCGTGACCGACACTACGCATCGCCATACCAAGTGCAGCGGTGGTCTTCCCTTTTCCCGCTCCGGTATACACAATCAGTAAGCCTTTTTCTTCTTGCGCAGCTTCAATGCGCCGATCAACCGATGCCTTCAGGCGTTGCATTCGTGACTGATAATCTTGATCCGTCATAACGACACCTTTAACTTTCTTCCACCAGACACATCAAACCCAACCTGCTGATAAAAGCGGAAGGTTCGCTGAAACGTCGGAAGAGGTGGGGTTGTCACTTCAAGTCTTCTCCAGTTTTTTTCTTTTCCATAATCTTTAACAGCCGCTATTAACTTTCCACCAACACCTTTTGAACGAAACGTTGTACGGACATAGCATTCTGGAATCATCCCAAACGCTCCTCCCGCATAGAGCGCACAACATTCACAGACCGATAAAAGGCCAAGGGGTTCTTCTCGACCTTCGAAAATCGCAAGAAACACCACGTAACGCCTGCTTTCAATATACTGCCTGGCTTGAGTGTGCATGAGATCCACGTTTACATCGAAAGAAGGCACGTTCGTTTCACGCATAACTTCTTGAAGTAACTCATGAACCATAAGCGCGATAGCATATGCATCACTGCCAGTGGCTTGTCGAATAGTAACGTCCGACACTATCTCTATCTGCCCTTCGTTCTTCAAAAAAACTCAAGCCTCACGAATGCCTCACGGCTTTTACCAAATTTCGAGCAACAGATGGATGACTCATAAAGTGAAGGTGTGTGTACAGAGCAAGCACATTACCACTTCTGACTCCATCTTTCCCACAACTCCGGCCCTGCGCATCTGCGACCTGTCCAACATAATTGAGAGTGCTCTTAGACTGAAGACGTGAATAGTGAAATTCATGCCCTCGAATCTTCATACCCTGCTCTCCAAGTATCCCTGAGCATGTCAAGGTCAATTCGCGATAACCAAGTGTCATCTGAGATCGACTCATCGCCGTCTCTCCAGGAATCACACCAACCATGTCGTAAACTTCTCCATCGAAATTTCGCAATGTTTCCGCTAAATACATCAAGCCACCACATTCCGCATAGACAGGCTTTCCCTGATCCGCAAAACGATGAATAGCCTGCCGCATTTCGGCATTCTGCGCCAATGGCTTGGCATACACTTCCGGATACCCGCCTCCCAAATACAGCAAATCGACATCGGGAAGTACGTGATCGACGAGAGGAGAAAATTTCACAATCTCCGCGCCTTCAGCTTCGAGTAATTCAAGATTGTCTTGATAGTAAAAACAAAAGGCAGGATCATAGGCCACGCCAATCTTGACGGTTTTTTTCGTCTTTCGATCATGAATATGAATTGGTTGACTCTCATCATGACTCTTCAGTTCAGGGGCTGATTGAGCCAGTTGTTCAATCAGGTCAAGATCGACTGTTTCAGAAATAGACTCTCCTAACATCTTATAAAACTGCTCGTTCTTTCCCTCGATCGCTGTTTGAAGACCCAAATGCCGATCGGGAATAGTCAGCTCAGGGTTAGGACGAAGATAGCCGACCACCCTCACCTTCGTTTCATTTTCTACGGCATCTTTTACCAGTTGATAATGCCCCTCACTTTTAATTCGATTGAAGAGCACACCACTGATTTGGAGCGTAGGATCAAACGTTGCGTACCCATGGACCATAGCGGCAGCCGAACGCGCCATCGCACTTGCGTCGACGACTAAGAGAGTCGGCACACCGAGTTGTTTCGCCTGCTCAACGGCGCTGCCTCGATCGCTCATAGGAGAACTCCCGTCAAAGAGGCCCATCATGCCTTCAATGATGGAAAGATCAGCATCTTGAGCCGCTCTCAGAAACGTCGTTCGATTGATCTCTTGATCGAGCATCCATCCATCAAGATTTCGGGACTCTCGTCCGCTAGCCATTCGGTGATGCCCCGGATCTATAAAGTCTGGTCCGACTTTAAACGGCTGCACCCGACGTCCCTTCGCTCGAAACGCGGACAATAAGGCTAAGGTTACAGTCGTCTTGCCAACACCACTCTGCGTCCCGGCAATCAATAATCGAGGATAATTCATCATTTATGTACTTTCAGGAGATTCGGATGAGAGAACAGGAATTTCAAAATTTATACGTACACCTCCCCAGACGGAACGGCCGGGAGTCCCAAAGAATAAGACTTCTTCATATTTTCTATCAGCGAGATTTTCGACACGAGTATACACCTCGATATGGGCATTGACTTGATACGTTGCAGCCAAATTAAATATATAGAAATCTGGGAGTGGTTGCTGATTCCCAGTCGTACTAAACCTCGACCCCACATAGCGGACAGTCCCTGTCAGACTCAACGGTTCGGTGGGCTGATACGTGAGCGACGCGCTGCCTTGGTGAACGGGCCACCGTGCTAATCGCGTGTTCGTCATCAAGTCTCGCGTCGAGGTATAGGTATACTGGCCATCCAAACTCACGCGTTTGAACCCTGGCAAGTCTTCCACCACAACCACATTGAGACTTGCCTCCACTCCCTTTGCTCTTGCACTTCCTATGTTTTGAGCACAAAAATTAAATATGGTAAATGGCGCACATCCAACTGGGTCGGATGTCGTGACAATCAATTGTTTATATTTGCTCCAAAAATACCCGACACTCATCTTGACGCGTTTTTGAAACAGAGTTTGATCGATCGCCACATCAAAGTTCTTACTGGTTTCTGGGACTAATGTTGGGTTGCCAAAATTCGGAAAGAAGAGCTCATTGATCGTAGGCGTTCGAAATCCAGTTGCATAGCTCGACCGCAATTTTGTCCCCGTTTCTTTTAACAAATACCCCCCGGTCACACGATAGGTGGTCTTATTTCCGGCCGTATTATGAGCATCCTGACGAAAACCACCCGTTGCAAAGAACCGATCAAACAGATTCATTTGCGCCTGCGCAAATCCCGCATGACTCGAAATAGTTTTCTCAGCAAAACTACCTTTGTTTTTTCCAAGCTGTTCTCGAAACTGATACCCCACGGTCACAATGAATGGCTTCCCGATATAAAAATTACTTTGCCATTCAATCCGGTTACTCTTCGTCCGGATATCTGAATTCCCAAAATCAGAAGGAACACTCATGAGCCCTGTTGAGAGACTGAACTGATTCGTCCCTGCTTGAGTAATCCCCGTCTCTCGAGACTGTGCTACCGTAATTTTTTGATCCCACCAATCGGTGATTGGCTGATGATACGTCCCGCTGTAGATATACTGACGGCTCGTTGACTTGGCTTTGTAGACATCAAATGGTCCGCCAAAGGTACTCGAATTATCAATATCAACATCGTTATTAATCCACCGAAACGAAACTTCCAATCGTCCATCCCATGGCGTATTTACCCCAATCAACGAAGACCCTTGCCAGTTTCGAACGGCATCACGTTCGGCAGCGCCTCGACGATAATTGATCGTGGAAAACTTACTCATATCCCAACGAGACAACGCCACAGAAAAATCTACAGGGCCAAGCTGTCCTGCAAGGCTTCCACCCTCTCGAATGGAATTGAATGACCCATACTCTGAGAAAACTCTTGCGACAGGCTTCCCATCTCCCCGTTTAGTCCGAATATCGACCACCCCTCCCATCGCATCGGCCCCCCACAGCATACTCTGAGCACCTCGAAGAACGGTAATCGACTCGATATTGTCCGTCGTCAACGTACCAAGATTCGCACCTCCTGCCGTGGCACTGTTAATAATAGCACCATCAATAAGCACCAAGGTCTGCTCGGATTGTCCACCACGAATTCGAATCGAGGACGTCGTCCCTGGTCCGCCACTCGAAAAAATCGCCGTACCTTTGCTCAATCCAAGCGCTTCAACAAGGGTTCGATCGTTGCGACGTAGAATGTCTTCCGTCGTAATCACTTCGACTGCACTCGTGATGTGACTGAGGGGGACCGGAGTTTTGGTGGCAGTGACGACCACGGGGTCTAACTGTTGTACATCTTCGGAATGTGAATCATCCGCGGCAAGCAGTATGGAGGGCACGAAAAGAGCGAGACTCCAACATAGAAAACCCAAAGCATTAATAATCAATCGATGATTACAAGAATACATAAACCGACCTCCCTTTGATACGAAGGGTGTTATGGAATAAATGGATAGTTGGGTCTCCTGACTTGCGGATCGTCGCGTTTCTACGCCTTCCCATGGATAAGGCATCCACAGTGGCCTTTCTGTAGAGTCGCTCCCCGCTTACAGTGGCGGCACCGTGCTGGATTTCCACCAGCTTCCCCTTCACAACCAACGCTGTTCCTTAAATGTCCCCTCCTCCTTTGTTTTAAAAGTTGAACGATTGAATTAGCTTCTGTACATCACAAAACCTATTCCTCTATTTGCAAATATTGTTAATGGTATCTCGTCGCTCGTATCTCGCCGAAAAACAACGAAATACGAATCACGAGATACGAGCAATGCTTGGCTATATAGGCAAGGAAACTCTCGGCATGCCTGATTGAGGATGACGATCAACCAACACCTCGCACCCATATACCTGCTCTAAGACATCAGGTCTGATCACGTCTTCCGGCGTGCCTGTTTTCACAATATGACCATGATCTAACAGCATCAACTGATCACAATATTGGCTGGCTAAATTGAGGTCATGTGAGACAAGGACGACCGTCAGACCACGGTCTTGATTCATTCGTCGAAGAATTCTGGCAATATCTAACTGATGATGTAAATCCAAAAAGGCTGTCGGCTCATCTAAAAGTAAAATTTTGGGGTCCTGTGCGAGAGCCCGTGCGATAATCGCGCGTTGCCGTTCTCCGCCTGAGACATCGGTAATCAGGCGGTCGGCTAAATGCGCCACATCAAGATCCTGCATGGCGCGTTCCGCGATGACCAAATCTTCGAGATCTTCCCAATGCCAGCCGCCCAACCCGGCATGATGCGGAAAGCGCCCCATCAACACCATCTCCCCAATCGTAAATGGAAAAATTTGCTGCGTTTCTTGAGGAACGAAGGCCACGGTTCTAGCAATACTAGCTTGCGAGAGATGCTGAATATCTTGCCCAAAGAGCTTGATGGCGCCTTCTTGAACAGAGAAGACTCGAGCTAAGAGTTTCAAGAACGTACTCTTTCCAGATCCATTGGGTCCAAGAATTCCCTGTATGATTCCGGCCTGAATTGTACAATTCAGTTCTCGCAAAACGGCTTCTGAGTTTTTGACAAAAGACGATTGATACCGATATGTCACCTGTTCCGCAAACAGTGCCGGCACCGAAGGTTGATGGCCTTGGTTGATCATGTTACCAATTGTGCTCGACGATTCATGAGGAGATAGAGAAAGACAGGTCCACCCACAAGAGCCGTCACCACTCCGACAGGGATCTCAGCCGGACTGAAGATCGTCCTCGCAACCGTATCGGCCACCATCAGAAAGATCCCGCCAGTTAACCCAGCGATAGGAAGTAAGAGACGATGATCCGCTCCCAATGCCAGACGAACCGCATGAGGAACGATAAGCCCCACAAACCCGATAAGCCCGCTAAATGCTACGACCGCGCCTGTTACTAGAGCCGTGGCAAAGAACACCAACTTTTTCACTCGCTCCACTTCCACTCCGAGGGATCGGGCAGCCTCCTCGCCTAACGTTAACAAATTGAGTGATTGTGCTTGAGAACCCAACACACAGAGACCTACGCCAAGATACAACATCAAGATACCTAATGTCGGATAATCTGGACCGGTGAGTGACCCCATCAGCCAGGCATACATACCAAACACTCGATTAGGGTCAGCCACACTCGTCAGAAACATAATGAGTGCGGAAAAAATCGCGCTCAGCACTACACCAGCTAACAATAAGGTATAGATCGAAAATCCGTATTGAGTCGCTGCAATTCGATAAATAATCAATAACGACACGACAGCTCCGATAAACGCACACACCGGCAAGGCGGACAGACTCCACATCGACATCCCGACTCCAAATAAAAGTGCAACCGCGGCCCCGAGGGCGGCCCCGCTTGAAATCCCGAGGACAAACGGATCGGCCAGGGGATTTCTCAACAATGCCTGAAGAGCCACACCGACTGCAGCCAAACTTCCACCCACGAAAAAAGCTAACAGGAGACGGGGCAGCCGGACGTGCAGCAAAATGACATTGCTTGGATCAGCCCCCACACCGCGAGAGGAGACTGAGGTCAAACTCTCGAGAATAATATTGAAGATCCGTGAGAATTCGATCACTTCTGTTCCATAACGAAGACACCCCAGTAACACCATCACCGCCAGCAGAAAAAAAATCCCCAACCACATCAACCAACGAGGGACCGTCAATGAATGAAACACTGGAGCTCCCTGTCGCCGATGATGAGGGCCAACCTCAAGGGACACAGCATCTACTGACGACTGAGACGAGGACAAGGGCGGAGTTTCTAACGTGGGCTTCACAGACATCATTGTGTAATGCACTTATTGGGGACTACTCTCCCCCGGTTTGACTGTCATAGTTGATTCTGGCTAACCGTTGAACGGTCCCCTGTTCATTGAAACTTACACTTAACCCTTTGGTGTGAGAGGCAATCGCATCATCGGACGTCAATGCTAAGAGTCCAACAATCGGGATATATAATGCAGGATTTGATTCTAATGAAGAAAATGCATATGACCAAATTTCAACAGCCTTTCCCTGCTCATGCGATTCATATGTCAAATTGGGAGCCCCTAATAATTGCGTGACTTCCGCTTTCGTGGTTTTTCCTGCAATGACCTTTTTGGTCACTGCTTCATTATTGACAGAAGGATTTCCCGATGTCGCACAACCCGCAAACATCATCACCATGCACCAAAAAATCCACAGTCGATTCATTATGACTCCGTGAGTAAGGTAAGAGTAAATATAGAGACGAAGCTCTCACAACGGAATTGAGAAGTCTTTATTCGGTCGCCATGTTTTCTTTAAATACTTCAGGATGAAGAAACCGGACCAATTGCTTCAGGCCTTCAATAATTCGCGGACCAGGGCGATTGAGTAAATCACTCTGTACTTGATACAGCTTGTGTTCTTTGACAGCCGTGATCGTCGTCCACCGTTTCCATTGATCTTGCTCGGCTTGCGGAATGCCTTCTGACTGACCGATCGGAAACAGGAGGATATCAGGATTCTGCCTCAACACTTCCTCCATCGTCAGACGAGGGTACGGAGTCGTCGCCTGTTCAGCCACATTCCGGCCGCCGGCAAGCTCAATTAAGTGATGAATAAAACTCCCTGGCCCCACGGTAATGAGCGGTTCGGAATTCAAGACATATAATAGACTCGGACGGTTTTTTCCCTTCAAAGAATTTGACAGAACCGCAATATTTTTACGCAAGGTCGTCGTGTGTTCATTGGCGGCTTCCGATCGTCCCACCATACGACCTAACAATTTCATATGCGCCATAATCTCTTCAACCGTATGCGGTTCCAAAATAAAGGTCGGTATTTTCAATTGTTCAAGTTTCTTTAGAAGATCAGCCCGCATAAATGACTTTGGGGCTAAGATCAGGTCAGGCTGCAGTGAGACAACGAGCTCGATATTTGGCTGAGTATACCCAACAACGGTTTTCTCTTTTGCCCGTTCTGGATAATCGCAGAACTCTGTGACACCCACAATTTCATCATTCAAACCAATGGCAAAAAGAATTTCAGTGATACTAGGAGCAAGAGAAATAATGCGCTTGGGGTGCTTGGCGAGAAACAACTTCCGCCCCATATCATCAAGGAAAGTCCGAGGGGCCAGATTGGCCATAAATGGCATCCCAGTCAAAATGCCTTGTTGCCGTCGTTTCATAGAGGTTTCATCCAAAGCAATAGCTGGGGGAACACTCCAACCCCACATCATGGCACAACACAATAGGCCTGCGAAAATGTGACAAATGTTTTGGCCAATCACGAAATAAAAAATCCCCAAGGCCTAAGAGACCCTGAGGATTGCACCCGTTTCATCATCCTCACCCATTCCCCAGCCCACGAGGGAAAGAAGGTCATTGAATGGTGAAGTACTCTGGCTTCCGAGACTATAGCGAATCCAACTAATTTCCAGTCAAACTCTATTGACTGCCACAGCGTCATAAAACATTTCAAGCTGTGGAAGTTAATTGAAGCGGCTATAGCCCAGTCACAGCGGCGGGACCACGTGGGACTTACACCCACTTCCCTTCATCCACTCTGTAGTATGTTGGAATCGACTGTAGGGGAGAAGTTCAAGCATTGTCAACTTGACATATTTCTATGGCGGAAACTTAAACCGCTCAGACTGTTCCGTTGATTACACCCTATTTCCACAAAAATAAGACCGACCTTATCAGACTCACAAGCCAGAAAAGCCTTGACCTTCCTTGAAATTTCCGACACTCTATACATGCCCTATGCCCATATCCTCCACATCGATATTTCTCACCAAACATGGTTACCTCTTACTGCTATTTCCACCAATCTTCGTCTATCTCCTTGCTACCATTCTTTTTGAATTAAGCCTCAATACGAATGTCACCAAACTACCAACCACTATTGGATCGCATATCGCAGCACAAGACCTCAACGCGTTGTCCTTCCAACTGATCGAAATGAAGACACGATATATTTGGTTTGCGACAACCGCCGTCAATCTTGTGGTTTGCCTATATGCCGCCGTGCTATGTGGAACCATCATCTACCGTTCGCATTCCGGCCGACGTCTGATCATGGTCAAAGCGATTGGTGGAGCGCTGATCATGCTGGGCATTCTCAGTCTGCTCTACAGCGCCATGAGCCGAAATGCCATGTTCGAGTTAATTTATCACTTTAGCTTTTCCACACTTCAAGCCACGGGGTTTTATACAACCGCTTTTTTAGGTCGGATAGACGTTCTTCTAGCACTCGCAAATACTTTAGCCGTGATTGTTCCCTGCATTGTCCTGCTTGCGGCTTCGAGCACATTGGCACCATCTTCTGAAAAAGATGGTGATGAACTCAAACACCTGACAACCCAAATGCGGCACCTAAAAGGCGTTCTGAACGCAGGGTCGGCATTGTTGGTCGGCGGCATTCTCCATATGAGTGCCTGGCTTCGATGGCCGGCCGGCTTACTTCTTGATCCGACTGAACAGTCGGCCCTCTCGGGAGCCACACTCTCCGTCACGATGTTCTGGGGAGCAACGTTTACACTCATGTTAATTACCACCTACGGCCCAGCCGCCGGTTATCTCAGCTCTAAAGCCCGAAATTTTGCAGAACAGGCGCAACGTGCCGGGACCATCCAAGATCCCCAGAGATGGCTCCAGGACAACCATTTTTCGATCACGCTGGGCGACCAATTACCACAGATTAGTGTCATCCTCGGCCCCGTCCTCGCCGGCCCTCTCGGCTCGTTTTTGATGTCTCATGTGAGTTCGTAGACCATCTCAAAACATTCAATCGCCGTCACATATCTGAAGGTCGTGAAAAATCGCATTCATCAATGCACTTGTACAATAAAAAGAACATTAGGCATTTTTGTCCATGTTGCATATAATTGTCATACGTTGTAATCTATAGTAATCTTCCGTCATTCAATTAAAGAGGTACATCTATGACCACGATACAAAAAAGCCTGCGCATGCCCAAAGAGATGGCTAAACCAATTGAGGAAATGGCCAAAGCTTCAGGCCGAGACTTCTCTTCGATGGTGAACGAACTCGTGGGTGAAGCCGTGAAAATGCGTCGCTGCCCGGGCATTATTTTTGTTGATGGACCGTCAGGACGCAGAGCACATCTTGCTGGTACCGGTCTTGAAATTTGGGAGATCATCGCAACCTACAACAGTCTTAATCATGACGATGCTCGCCTCACAAAAGCCTATCATTGGTTACAACCCACACAGGTACGTGCAGCCCTTGGTTATTACACCGCCTACCCACAGGAAATTGACGAACTAATTTCATCCAATGAACAGTGGACAAAAAAACACTTGGCGACACAACACCCCTCGTTAGCCATAAATCGGACATGAAGTTTTACCTTGATGAAGATCTTAGTCAAAAAATTGCTGAACGACTTCGGACTCGAGGTATCGATACAATCAGTGCTCATGAAGTCATGGCTGAAGGTTTTTCTGATTTCCAACAGCTTGAAATAGCCACTAAACAGAAGCGGTGCCTAGTCACCAGAAATCGGAATGACTTCATTGTACTAACCCTCAATGCTTATCATACGCAACAAGCCCACTATGGGGTTTTAATCGTGCCGTATAGTTATCCTGGTGATCAATTTGGTCGAATTGCCAAGGCCCTTAGTCAGTATGCCACCATGCACCCTCTAGGGGTACCAGCCTACACTGTAGACTTCCTATAAGAACCTGCATATCTGCAATTCAAACGCTTCAGAGTTGAATCTTGGAGTCGATCTCCCTCTGTGTTCTTAGTGTCATCATCGGCCCCGTCCTCGCCGGCCCTCTCGGCTCGTTTTTGATGTCTCATGTGAGTTCGTAGATTGAGAAAGTATTTGAGCCTGGCTTCATTTCCCCAGTCCAGCATTTTTTGTATCAAGCCTATCTTAAGTCCCTCCTCTAGAACACCGATGAAATATGTGTACAAAGGGAAATCCTTCCGTTCCATAATGAGCATGAGGAGAGCTATGCATCTGCAAGAAAAAACCGTTGATCAAGTTCGTGTTATCACAATTGGAGAACCTAGGCTAGACAGCGTCATTGCAAACGAATTCAAAAAGCAAGTATTTGAACTACTGAAAACTGGACCACCGCATATATTGCTGAACATGAATGAAGTCAGCATGATTGATAGCAGTGCCCTTGGAATATTTGCTCTCGTATATAAGGCCAGTAAGAAGCAAGGCGAATTTGCTTTATGCGAGATCAGAAAAAATGTTGAGACCCTCCTCAGAATGACACGCCTCGATCAGGTGTTTCTTTGTTATCAGACTGAAGAAGAAGCGATTGCTGAACTCATGAAGAAAGTCCCAACCGGGTCTAACACCGGAGCATGACTCTGGAGATCAAAACTGGTTAATCTAGCCATGCTACGATAGAAAAACACAACAGGACTGCCCCGCATCTCAAGCCTCTGGGCAACGTGAAACATTATGTGAGTCGGAGACTCGAAATAATCGGCTCCATGTTAACGTGCTTGGCGACGTGGTCAGCCCATCGATCTTGGGCATTGGCCAACCGTTGAGATACCAACACTGACACTGACAGATCAATTAAACCGAGTCCCTTGCGTTCACGGACCTGATTCAGCCACTTCCTACGAAAACTTGGTTGATCAAACACTCCATGAATATATGTTCCCCATACTTTCCCGTCTTCGTGACAGGCTCCATCAAATACCGTTGTACTTTGAGAGAGAATTTCAAAACATGGCTGAAGGCCTTTCATTTCAGTCATACCCATATGAATTTCATATCCTGTGATAAGACAGTCAGAGAAGGAATCATGAATCAAAGGTCGAGCATGAACCTGAACCGTCTTTTTCTCTGACAGCAGGGTTGTCTGCATATCTAACAGCCCCAAACCATTGGTCTCGCCTCCGCCTTCGGCTCCTTGCGGGTCAGCAATCCGGGCACCTAACATTTGAAAGCCACCACAGATCCCCACCACTTCAGACCCATGCCGTAACTGTCTTTTCACCGCCGACTCAAACCCTTCGTTTTTCAAGTATTCCAGATCAGCAATGGTGGTCTTCGTTCCAGGAATAATTACCACATCTGCCCCATCTAATTCTTTGGGGTTCCTTACATATCGAAGCGCAAGATCAGATTCCGCTGCCAACTGATTAAAGTCTGTAAAGTTACTCATATGCGGCAACAACAACACGGCAACATTGATCGTCGTTGAAGAAAAAGGCGTGAGTTGGCATCGGTCAACATCGACACTATCTTCCTGATCAAGTTCAAGATTTCGAAGATATGGCAGCACTCCTAACACTGGAACACCCGTTCGCGCTTCAATCATTTTCACACCATCTTCAAAGAGTGTCGCATCCCCACGAAACTTATTGATAATAATTCCAATTACGCGCTCCCGCTCCTGTGGTGCAAGCAAATCCATGGTTCCGATGACTTGCGCAAACACCCCACCCCGATCAATGTCCGCCACTAACACCACCACAGCGTCAGCCATTTCTGCAACCGGCCAGTTCACGATGTCCCGATCGCGTAGATTCATTTCCGCGGCACTCCCCGCTCCTTCAATGACGATCACCTCATATTGTTCAGCAAGCCGATCATAACTGGCTTTCACTAATTCAAATAATGCAGTCTTATTGCCAAAATATTCCTTCGCTTCTTGAGTCTTCCAGACTGCTCCATGCACGATCACTTGCGATTGTTGATCCGTCTGAGGTTTGAGCAGAATGGGATTCATATCCACGTGAGGTTGTATCCCGCAGGCTTCGGCTTGAAGAACTTGCGCTCGTCCCATCTCGCCGCCTTCAAGTGTGACAAAAGAATTGAGTGACATATTTTGTGCTTTAAACGGTGCAACCTTTAGTCCCCTTCGATATAACAATCGACAGAGACCAGCCGTCACGAGACTTTTTCCGACATCAGAACCGGTCCCAAGAATCGCAACCGCATTCGTTTGAAACGTACCTCCACTATCACTCATCACACATCATTCCTTTCCAATAGGTCCTACCTATTTCCAAGCAAATCCTGATTTTGTTCTTACCAACTAAACCCTCGTAGACTCGAAGAGTTTATGGTACATTCAACTATCGCTCACCTATAACCATTCATCATGGCGGAACTATGAAAACTCATCACCACGGCAGACAGATATTCGGAACTCTCCTGTTACTCGTCATCTACATCTGTATCATGAATGCTCCGGCAATCGCCGAATCCAAGCATTCTCATCCTGAACATTCCAGCACACTTCAAACAGTCCTCAACAAGGGTCAATTACACATCGGAGTTTCGTTGTTTACACCCTGGACATTGAAAAATTCTAAGGGAGAACTCGTCGGATTTGAAATTGATATTGCCAAGAAATTGGCTAAAGACATGGGAGTCGAACCTAAATTCCATGAACTGGCCTGGCACGACATTCTTCCTGCACTTCTCAATAAAGACATCGACATCATCATCGCGGGCATGGTGATTACTCCGCAAAGAGCCTTAAAGGTGAATTTCAGTCATCCGTATGTTGAATCTGGGATAGGACTCGCCACCAATCACCAACGTACCAAATCCTTTACCAGCCTGAAAGATTTGAATCAACCAGCCAGCACCATTGCCGTCGTCACAGACACTGTATCGGAAGGCCTGGCTCGTCGGGTATTCCCCAATGCCACGATTCAGACGTTTCTCACCAGCCAAAAGGCCATTCGTGCCATCACCACCGGAAAAGTGCATGGCTATATTGAGCTCAACCCGCTCCCCACCTTTCTTGCTCTTGATCATCCGGACAAGGTGGACACGCCCTTATCGAAACCACTCCTCTCAACAAAAGCAGGCTTTGCGGTCAACAAGGGCGATGCTGATTTCATAAATTTCTTGAATTCATGGATCATCGCTCGTGAAGCCGATACATGGTTAACCTCGGCTCATAAGTATTGGTTCAGGTCATTGGACTGGAGAAAAGACGCTGGAGTAAAAGAATGACAGACCGTCTTGACGGCCATGTGCAATGGTCCTCACCATACTTCTACGGCCTAATGCTCGCCATCCCGCTTCTCTTTGCAGCAGGGATTATCGAACAGTCAGGCCAACATGTCATCCTTCCTGATGAAGAGTCTTACCGCTCAAACTTCTCTGAGACAATTCTCGAATCATCGGAATGGCGAAAACCACAATCACCGGGGTTACCCTGGCGGATCCCACCTCGACCTGCATTAGAGTGGCGTACTCCACCATCCTCCAAATCCTCGAACCGCACGACCCACTCGGGCATTGAACTGTTCCCCAAATACCGTCCTGGGTCCCCAACAAACTTTGATTACATTCACAGAGAAGAAAAACCCCAGATCAAGATATTTGAATTTGGTTCATAACCCGAAACTGAAGCAATGTATTAGCACATATCACGGAGATGCAAAGCGCACCACGGCTGGTAAAGCCATTGCGAAGAGAAAACCGTCTAAAAATGGGGTAAGAAAATTACGAAGAGACTAATTGATTGAGCACAACCTTGAGAAGCCCAGAATCTGAAGTTACCAATTCGCTTTTTACCGCGCGATTTCGGCCATCGACCTTCGCCTGAGCCATGGCTCGATCGGCGGCAGAAAATAAGTCTTCAAAGTCACAGGGGAAATTGGAAGGAAGACTCACAACCCCAAAACTTGCTGTTATTGGAATACCACTTGGATTCGCCGTTTCCACAAAACTACGCAAACGATCGACTTTCGCCTTCGCATCGCCTTCACTGCAGTGCGGTAAGGCAAGGGCAAATTCATCATCATTTGTTCTCGCCACAATATCTTCATTCCTT